>JBDIAP010000074.1:0-18740 GCA_039812485.1 Kineosphaera sp. | reverse complement strand
GCTCGAGCACCTGCGCGGCTCGGCGCTGGGGTTCCGCAACCTGACCAACTACATCGCCAGATCCCTGCTCGAGACCGGCGGGTTCAGACCCCGACTACACCCTGGATTCGGATGAGCCCGATGTGCCCCATGACCACGATCCTCGATGATCGCGTCTGGACCCGTGCCGAGCGCGACGCGCTCCCCGCCGATAAACACCGTTACAAGCTGCTCGACGGCGCCCTCCTCGTCAGTGAAACCCCGCACCTCACCCACCAGATGATGGTGTTCGGGCTGTATCGGCAGCTCGCCGCCGCGTGCCCGCCCCACCTCCTCACACTCGGCGCCCCTGCCGACGTCGAGCTCGCCACCGACACCGTGCTCAGCCCCGACCTGCTCATCGCGCGCCGCGACCGGCTGCGCAACAACCCGTCGACGGAGGGCGAGCCCGGCGCGCCGCGGCTGGCCGGGCCGCCCGAACTCGCCATCGAAGAGCTTTGCGCCAGCAGCCGGCTCATCGACCGGGGCTGAAGAAGGAGCGGTACGAGCGGGCCGGCACCCCCTGCTACTGGGTCGTGGATCCTGACGGGCCGCGCCTCGTCGCCTTCGAGCTGCGGCGCGCAGACTACGAGATCGTCGCCGACGTGGGGCCAGGGCTGACGTGGTCGCCGACCAGGCCGTTCGCGATGCGGGTGACCCCGGGCCTCTAGGCGGGCCTCGAGTGCTCGTCGGCGACGTCGACACGATGCGTGTTGTCATCTCGCGGTTGACATCTTGCCATCGTCGACGGCAGGGTAGGTGGCATGCGACCGATTCCCTGGACCGTCCTGGGCGTGGTCTTTGCGCTGACCACAGTCCTGCTCTTCGTCGACCTTCGCGCGGGGCTCGACTCCGCCGCTCTCCTCACCGCGGCGATCGCCGCGCTGGCCACCTGCGTCGGCGCGCTCTGTGCCACGGCCTCCTACGCGCAGGGGACGAGCGACGCCGAGCACCGCCGACGCAAGGAACGGCAGCTCGTGCTCGCGGGTGTCGCAGCGGTGCTCGCGGCCTGGTTCTTCGTCGACACCCCGGGGGTCGCGGCCATCATCGGCATCGCCGTGGCGATGGGCGTCGGCGCCGTGTGGCCGCGACAGGATGCCGTGCATGCGGGATCCGGCGAATGACGCACTCCGCGACGTCGGGGCGGCGCGAGACGATGTCGCCCGCGCCGAGCGCGAACTGGAGCGGGCCGTGCTCGCCGCGCGACGTGCCGGCGCGACGTGGCAGGAGATCGGCGACACGCTCGCGGTGACCCGGCAGGCCGCCTTCAAGCGCTTCGGCAAGCCCGTCGACCCCGAGACCGGCGAGACGCTCGGCACCGGACCGCAGCTCGACCCCGCCGCACTCATCGACCACGTCGTGCGGCACATCGCGGACGGCGACTACGAGCCCGTGCGTGAGCTCATGACCCACAGCTGCAGCCGGGAGCTGACGCGCACCCGCGTCATGGGGGTGTGGCGCGACGTGCTCGCCGAGGTCGGCGCGCTGGAGGACATCTCCGGGGTCGGCGCCCACCGTGCCGGAACACCCCTGCCCACCGGTCCGGTGCCCGGCCCCTTCGTCGCTCGCGCGCTCCTGGAGCACGAGGCCGGCGAGATCGCGTGCCACCTCGCGGTCAACCGCGCCGGGCGGATCGAGGGGCTGCTCCTCGCGCCCGTCGCCGCCGAAGCGGACATGGCGTTCTGATCCGCCTGGCAGACCCGTGAGGTGGGCACACCCGTGAGGTGTCCGTGGCGGTGGGTCTGGCGCGCGAGCGGCCTCGTCACCGCACGTCGGCGAGCAGCTGCGCGAGCGACTCGGCCGTCGCCCCCGCGCCCCGAGCCGGGCCCGACGGCGAGGCACCGCGCGCGTGGGCCGCGGCGACTCGGGCCGGCTCCACGACACCGCGCTCGGTGACGATCGCCGCGATGAGGTCGTGTGGCGTCACGTCGAACGCGGGGTTGAAGCCGCGCACCCCCTCCGGCGCCATCCGCTGGCCGGCGATGACGAGCACCTCGTCTCCGTCGCGTTCCTCGATGGCGATGTCGTCGCCGGTCGCCGTCGCGAGGTCGACGGTCGAGCTGGGGGCGGCCACGACGAAGGGGACGCCCGCCCGTCGACACGCGAGCGCCAGCGCCAGCGAGCCGACCTTGTTGGCGGTGTCGCCGTTGGCGGCGATGCGGTCGGCGCCGATGACGACCACGTCGACGAGGCCCCGCACGATCGTGCTCGCCGCGGCCCCGTCAGCCTGCACGACGTGCGGAATGCCGTCACGCGTCAGCTCCCAGCTCGTCAGCCGCGAGCCCTGCAGCAGCGGGCGGGTCTCGTCGGCGTAGACGAGCTCGACCTCGTCCCGCGCGTGCAGCTCGTGGATGATCCCGTAGGCGGTGCCCCATGCGGTCGTCGCCAGCGCGCCGGTGTTGCAGTGCGTCCCGATGCGCAGCCGGCGGTCGCCCGCACCGGCCGCCCCGAGAATCCAGTCGGCCCCGAGCCGCGACAGCTGCCGGTTGGCGGCCTCGTCCTCGGCGACGAGCCGTAGCGCCGCGGCGAGCACCGCCTCGCGCCCCTGCCCGATGAGCGGCCGCACGCGATCGACCGCCCACGCGAGGTTGACGGCGGTCGGGCGGGCGTCACGCACGCGGGCGATGCGCGCGGCGAGCGCGCCATCGTCACTGAGCTGCCCACCGTCACCCAGACCCCCGCCGTCGCGGGCTGTCTCGTCGATGGCCACGACGACCCCGAGCGCCCCGGCCGCGCCGAGCGCGGGCGCGCCCCGCACCGCCAGCGTGCGAATCGCCGCGACGAGAGCGTCGACCGTGTCGATCTCGAGATAGGTCTCGGCGCCCGGCAACGCTCGCTGATCGAGCAACCGCAGGTGCGCTCGCGGCCCCTCGACCCAGGCCACGGCCCGCACGGGGAGCTGCCCACCTACCGTCATGACGTCCTCCGTTCGTCGGTCGGCTCGCCGCGGCCCCGGGGCGTGCGCCGGCGGCGCTTGACCCTGACATCGTGTGAGGCACCAGGCTCGTTGACAACCATCCCGCACCGAGACCGGTGCCGCGCCCGAAGGAGCCCGCACATGGCCGCCACGCCCCGCACGATCACGTTCGACTGCGCCGACCCGCAGGCTCAGGCGAGGTTCTGGTCGGCCGTCACGGGCCGACCCGTCGACGAGCAGGGCAACGCCTACGCCGCCGCGATCGGCATGTGGCCGCGCACCGGCTCCCTCGCCCTGCTCTTCCTCGCCGTGCCCGAGCCCAAGACAGCCAAGAACCGCGTGCATCTGGACCTGGAGTGCGACGACCGGCGCGCCGAGGTCGCCCGCCTCGTCGACCTCGGCGCGACCCACGTCGCCGACCACGACGAGTGGGGCATCTCATGGAGCGTGCTGCTCGACCCCGAGGGCAACGAGTTCTGCCTCGCCGCCACCCACGACTGACCGCCGGGCCGGCGCCCGTCAGCCGCCGAGGTGCTCCAGCAGCGCGGCCCGGAACTGCGCCGGGCGCTCCAGGTGCGGCGAATGCCCGACCCCGGGCAGGACGACCTCGCGCACGCGGCCGCCGGCCTCGACATACCGGTCGAGCACCTCTCGGGTCTGGCTGACCATCGGCTGTGGCGGCGCCGCCTGCTCGCCCGGCCAGCCGGGGATCACGCCGAGCCTGCCGAGGTTGTTGAGGTCGAGCCCGGAGGAGTCCGAGACGATGACGTCGGCGTCGCCGCGCACCCACAGGATCGGCGGCTTGGGCTGCACGTCGGCGATGCCGGAGATGTCGAAGTGCACCGGCGACATCGCGTTGAGCACCCCGCGGTCGCCGGCCGCGAAGCCCGGCCACTGCTCGGTGGTGCGCGAGTCACCCGGATAGTTGTCGGGACCGACCGCGGTCGACAGGATCGAGGTGACCCACAGGTCCTCGTGCTCGTCGTGGTGGCCCGGCGCCACATACGTCATCCGGTAGACCGATCGCGCACTCGCCGGCCCGTCGCCGCGATCCTTGCTCGCGAGCGCCTGCACGAACGCCGGGTTCGCGCCGCCCGCACCGGTGCCCACCCCGTCGGGCGACAGCGACCGGCCGCCGGCCGCGGTGCCCCCGAACCCGTAGGGCGACACCGGCGCCTGCAGCGTCAGGCTCGCGACCGCCTCGGGCCGGGTGAGCAGCACCTGCTGCACGACCCCGCCCCCCATGCTCCAGCCGACGAGATGCGCCCGGGCGATGCCCAGCGCGTCGAGGGTGGCGAGCACGTCGTCGGCGAAGTCGCCGAGACCGCGGGTCGCGTCGAGGGGCAGCGTCTGCGTCCGCCCGAACCCGCGCAGGTCGATGGCATAGGACTCCATCGGCAGGCTGAGCATGAGCGGCTGCCAGAAGAGGCTCGACGAGCAGTTGCCGTGCACGAAGACGACCGGCGCGTCGCGCTGCTCGCCCGGGCGATGCAGCACGTTGACCTCCAGCCGCGGGGTCGCCACCGTGCGCTGCTCGATGCCCTCCATGAGATCTGACATGCGTGCCCTCTCCGATCGGTCCCGACGTCGATGTCCGGTTGCGATTGTGCCCCAGACCACCGACAGGCTCGACGACCTCACCCCTCCTCGCACGCGGGACCGACGCCGCGGCAGCCCACGCATAGGCTGGCGGCCGGCCCACCACCCCTCGCACCCCAGGAGGTCGCCATGCCCGAAGGTCACGTGACGCACCGGATGGCGGCCGCCTACGCGCGCGAGTTCGGGGGACGCCCCGCGCGCAGCTCCAGCCCGCAGGGGCGGTTCGGGCAGGAGGCGGCGATCATCGACGGCCGCGTGCTCGACCACGCCGAGTGCTTCGGCAAGCACCTCTTCTTGCATTTCGGGGCGGACATCGTGCACGTCCACCTCGGCATGGCCGGCAAGACCCGCCTCAACCGCGCCGACGGCGGCGAGGACCTCGGCGAGGAGGTCACGACGATCGCTCCCGGCGACGCCGAGCACCGCCCGGTCGCCGGCGCGGTGCGGTGGCGCATCGAGAACGACGACGCGTGGCTCGACCTCACCGGCCCCGCGATCTGCGAGCTCATCGACGCCGACACCCGGGCCGCAATCCTCGACCGGCTCGGGGCCGACCCGCTGCGTGCCGACGCCGACCCCGAGCGCGCGTGGGCGAAGGTGCACCGCTCGAAGCTGCCGATCGCGGCGCTGCTCATGGACCAGACCGCGTTCGCCGGGGTCGGCAACATCTTTCGTGCCGAGTCGCTCTATCGGCAGCGGCTCGACCCGATGCTGCCCGGGGTCGCGCTCAAGCGCACCGAGTTCGAGGCCCTGTGGGACGACCTGTGCGACCTCATGGCGTATGCCGTCGAGACCGGTCGCATCGACACCGTGCGTCCGCAGGACGATCCCGCCGTCACCGGCCGCGCGCCGCGAGTCGACCGGCACGGCGGCGAGGTCTACGTCTATCGCCGTGCCGGTCAGCCCTGCCACGTCTGCGGGACGCCGGTGCGGACCGCCACCCTCGCGGCCCGCAATCTCTTCTGGTGCCCGACGTGTCAGCCGTTGTCGCGGCGCGCCGCGGCCGTGGCGGCCCGCCGCAGCGCGAAGGCCAAGGCCCGAGCGGCGGGCTGAACGCGACCCGGGCGCCGACCGGCGAGCGGGGCGCGCGACCGGCGCACGGCATACCCGGGCGCGATACCGGGGCGCGGCAGAGGCCGGCCGGTCCGAAGACCAGCCGGCCTCACCTGCTACCGGGTGCGACGTGCCGGGTGCTACTTGTTGATGACCGTGCCGCCGCTCACGGCGTTGCGCAGCGCACGGCTGAAGGCGGCGGCGTCACGGCTCGACTTGAAGGCCGACACGCCGTCATAGAGGCCTTCCTGGAACCGCCCGCCGACCAGCTCGCCGTGCGCCAGCGACAGCAGCACGGTGTTGTTGCGCAGCGCCTGAGCGGCCCCCTGCTGGTAGCCGGTGAGCGTCGAGACGTCGGCGTCGGTGCGCACCGGCACCGACCCCTTGAGCTTGTTGAACGCGACCGTCGTCTCCTTGTTGGCCGCCGCGCCCAGGAACGCGAGGCCATTGGCGGCGTTCGGCGCCTTCGAGCTGAGCACGAAGGTGTCGACGACCGCCGAGAAGAGGCCCGTCGTGCCCGGGTAGGTGACCGCGCCGAAGTCGACGCTCTCGCCCGCGCCTGCGGCGATGAGCTCGCCGTCGAAGGAGTCGTTCATCGAGGCGAACGCGCATCCGCCGGTGGCGAGCTTGCGCGCCGCGGCGTCCCACGTCATCGCCCCCGCGTCGGGGTCGGCGTAGTCGAGCACCTGGCCGAAATGCTGGAGCGCCGTCGTGGCCTGCGCGCCCTCCCAGTCGAACCGGTCGTTCGCGATGTTGGCCCAGCCTTCCGCGCCGACCGTCGCGAGCAGGTTGTTCTCGAAGAGCTCGACGCTCGTGAAGTTGTCCTTGCCGCCGAGGCACAGGGGCACGACACCCGCGGCCTTGGCCTTGCCGAGGTCGGCGAGGAACGTCTCGAAGGGGTAATCCCCCGTCGGCGCGGCGATGCCGGCCTTCGTCAGGGCCTTCGTGCTATACCACAGCACGTTCGTGCGGTGCGCGCCCGTGGGGACGCCGTACTGCTTGCCGTTGACGGTCACGGAGTCGAGCAGGCCGGGCACGATCGTCGACCCCAGGCCACTGCCGCTGAAAACCGACGACACGTCGGCGGTCTGGCCGGCGTTGGCGTAGGCCTTCGTGGGCACGCCGGTGAAGGTCTGCCACACGTCGGGGGGGTTGCCGGCACGGAGGCGCGTCGCGAGCGCGACCGCGATGTTGGCGCCCGCGCCTCCGGCGACCGCGCCGTCGGTGATGTTGACGTTGGCGTTCTGCGCCTTGACGGCGTCGTAGAGCACCTGGAGGGCAGCGTGCTCCGAGCCGGAGGTCCACCACGACATGACCTCGAGCGCGTCGGTCGGCGCGGCAGTGGTCGCGGGTGCCGAAGCCGGCCCGCTCGAGCAGGCGGAGAGGGCGAGGGCCGAGGCTGTCAGTGCCGCAGTGGCCAGTGCGACGTTACGGCGTGCAGACTTCACGATTCCTCACTCGGAGTGCGACTGGACGGGCTGGCGCTTGGACTTGAGGTCGAAGAACGCATAGAGCGCGACGACGGCGAAGCAGGCGGCCGGGACGATGAACGAGAAGGCCGGGCTGGTGCTGTCGAGGACGCGTCCCTGGACGAGCGGCAGGATCGCGCCGCCGACGATGGCCATGACGAGCCCGGCCGCGCCGAACTTCGTCGCCGGGCCCAAGCCCTGCAGGGCGACGCCGTAGATCGTCGGGAACATCAGCGACAGGCAGAACGAGAGCATGACGACGGCGGCGACTCCGGCCATGTTCGGCGAGATCATCGCGAAGATGCATAGCAGCACCGCCAGCGTCGCGAGCACGGACAGCACCAGGGTCGCGCGCACCCGGCCGATGACCCACGTCATGATGAAGCGGCTGACGAGGAAGATGATGAGGCTGATCTGCAGGAGGTAGCCGCCGAGCGCCAGCGATCCGTTGATGGCCTGCTGGGTGTATTGGATGATGTAGGTCCAGGTGCAGACCTGCGCGGCGACGTTGAAGAATTGTGCGACAACCCCGTAGCGATAGTGCTTGTTGGCCCACAACTGCCGAAAGACCGCACCCCGGTCGGCATCACCGGTGTCGGGATATTCGTCGCGGATCTCGGGCGCCTTGACGAGCAGGACGATGACGAGGATGGCGACCAGCCCGACACCGAGCCCGAGATAGGGGCCCATGACCGCGGTCAATTGGTCGGCACGGACCTCCCGCAGCTGATCCGCCGTCATGGCGCTGACGTCGACCTCGGCATCGAGCTTGGGCAGGATGAAGACGGCCGCGAGCAGCACGCCGAGGTTCGTGCCCACGGGGTTGAACGCCTGGGCGAAATTGAGTCGCCGGGTGCCCGTCTCCTCGGGGCCGAGCGAGATGACGTAGGGGTTGGCCGACGTCTCGAGGATCGAACATCCCGCCGCGATCGCGAACAACGCCACGAGGAATGCCTCGTAGGTCATGATCTTGCTCGCCGGGTAGAAGGCGAAAGCCCCGAGCGCGGCGAGCCCCAGACCGATCGACAGGCCGGCCTTGTATCCGAACTTGCTGTTGATGAAGGCCGCGGGGATCGCCAAGAGGAAATAGGCGCCGAAATAGGCCAGCTGCACCAGGGACGCCTGGAACGTGCTCATCTCGAAGATGCGTTTGAAGCCGGCCACCATGGGTGTCGTCAGGTCGGCCGCCACCCCCCAGATGAGGAAGCAGCACGTGACCGCCACAAAGAGCAGGCCCATGCCTGGATAGAGCAGCGGAGCGCTGCCGCCAGCCTTTTGAGATTCTGGCTCGGTCACGGTGGCCACGGCCAACTCCCGTCATTACAGCGATGTAGACGCACGGAGCCTAGTGCCGCGCGCACCCGCGGAAGGGCCTTACCGGGGTGCGGTTTGACGCGGTATCGGCGTCGTCGTGCATGGTCGTCACTTCGGACGTGGCTTGCCTTCTGACCCAGTCTGAACGGACCCTGCGACCGGTCGGGATGGACACTCGGGCGGCACGACAGCGTGCATGTCACCGCCGCCTGCGGTGAGGATGGGGCATGGCTCTCCCGCAGACACTCCCCGCTCCTCGCACGCCCGACCCCCGGCAGGCGCCGGTGCTGCGCTGGGGCATCCTCGGCACCGGCTGGATCGCCCAGCACTTCACCGAGTCGCTGCGCACGCACACCGATCAGCGCGTCGTCGCCGTCGGGTCTCGCTCGGCGCACAGCGCCGACGACTTCGCCCGGCGCTTCGAAGTGCCACGGGCGCACGCCTCCTACGCCGAGCTGGTCGTCGACGACGAGGTCGACGTCGTCTATGTCGCGACGCCGCACAACCACCACTTCCCCGATGCCATGGCCGCGATCCGGGCCGGCAAGCACGTGCTCATCGAGAAGCCGATGACGCTCAACGCCGAGCAGGCCCGTGAGGTACAGCGTGCGGCGAGCGCCGAGCGGGTCATGGCGATGGAGGCGCTGTGGACGATGTTCCTGCCGAAGTTCGACGTCGTGCGGCAGTTGCTGGCCGATGGGGCGCTGGGGCGCATCCACACCCTCTTCGCCGATCACGGGCAGCATTTCGAGGCGGACCACCGCATCCTGCGGCCCGAGCTGGCCGGCGGCCCGATGCTCGACCTCATGACCTATCCGGCGTCGTTCGCCCAGTGGGTGCTCGGCGACGCACGGGAGGTCGTGGCACGCACGGCGTGGTTGCCGAGCGGGGTGACCGGACAGACGGCGATCATGCTCGTCCACGACGACGGGGCGCAGGCCATGCTGCACTCCAGCGTGCTCTCACGCACCCCGACCACCGCCGCGATCTGCGGCGACGACGGCATGATCACGTTCGACCCCGACTTCTACACCCCCGGTGACTTCACCGTCTCCGACCACACCGGGCGCGAGCTGCGCTACACCGAGCCGGCCGTGGCGCACGTCGGGGGGCTGCATTTCCAGGCGGCGGAGATGGCGCGCCGGATCCACGCCGGCGAGCTCAGCTCCCCGCTGCGATCGCTCGAGGAGTCGATCCAGACGCTGGCGATCATGGACGAGGCCCGCCGCCAGATCGGGGAGATCTTCGCCGAGGAGCGGTAGGCGAGCGGCAGCGATCCCCGGTGGTCCCGCTGCCGTCGGCCGAGCAGCCCACGACCGGGCCGCGACCAGCCCACACTGCCGATCGTGCCCGTCCGCGTGGTCGCGGTCGGCTCACTACTCTTCAGGCAGGACGCGCGCCGGTGGCGTGCCGTGATTCGAGAGGGGGCCGAGATGCCCGGCAGCTTCACGTTCGGTCGTGGCTCCCGCGACGACTCGGCCGGCGACCCCGCCGCGCCGGCGGCGACACCCGGCCCGCGCCGGAGTCGAGCCCGGTGGATCGTGCCGCTCGTGACGTTCGTCCTCGGCCTCGTCCTCGGCGCCGGCGGGATCGGACTGGCACTGCGCGGCGGCCCTGAGCCCGCCCCCGCCGCGGCGCCCCCCACGGCGTCCCCGTCGCCCGCCACCGGTGAGTCGGCGCAGGTCGCGGTGCCGCGGGCGTGTCTGCGCATCGCCGACGAGGCCAAGGTGCTGCAGGACCGCATCGATCAGGCTGTGGCCGCGGCGCGTGACCTCGACGCCGCCGAGTTGTCGGACCTCGTGCGCCAGATCGACGAGCAGCAGACCGCGATCCGGGCGAGCAGCGACGTCTGCCGGCAGGGGGTGGCCACGGCGACGCCGGTGCCCTCGCAGGCGGCGACCGTCACCGTGACGGGCACGGCCACGCCCGGGCCCGGCGAGTCGACCGGCGACTCGACCGGCGAATCGACCGGCAAGGACGCCCCGAAGGACTCCGCCGCGTCGCCCCGCCCGACGAGCCGCCCGCGAGCCCCCTCGACGACAGGCGCCGCGCAGCGCTGAGCCCGGCGGCCCCCAGGGCAGCTCCCACAGGAGGCCGTTTCCCAGGGCAAGGTCCCCGTCCGGGCCTGCCGGGCGGGTGGCTCGGCGCCGGTCAGCGGGCCCGCCACAACGAGCGCAGCCGCTCCTTGCTGTAGCGAGCGGCTTCCCGCTCTTGGGCGCGCCGGGCTCGGTCGTAGGGCAGCAGGGCCCGGTTGGGCCAGGCACTCGAGAGCCCGAGCAGGGTGAGCATCGCCGGCATCATCACCGACCGCACGAGGAAGGCGTCGATCATGATGCCGACGCCCATGGCGATGGCGAGCTCGCGGAACGACGTCACCGGAATGACCGCGAGCATCCCGAAGCTCACGGCGAGCGCGAGACCGGCGGTCGTGATGGCCCGCGAGGTCTCGGGCATGGCGAGCCGGATCGCCTCGGGGAGCGTCATCGTGCGCGCCAGCTCCCAGACCCGGCCGACGCCGAAGATGTTGTAGTCCGAGCCCAGCGAGACGAGCAGCACGGCGGCGGCGAACGGCACGTAGAAGGTCAGACCCTCCTCCCCGAGCAGGTCCATGAAGACCCACGAGGTGATGCCGAGGGAGGCCGTCAGCGCGAGCACGCTCGAGAGCAGCAGGAAGAGGGGTGCGACGAGGGCGCGCAGGAAGAGCGCGAGCAGGGCGAAGTTGACGATGAAGCCGACGAGCGCGATGCGGCCGAGGTCTTTGACGGTGCCCGACACGAGGCCCTCGGCCAGGGCGGTGTCGCCGGTGAAGCTGTAGGTGTAGCCGTCCAACCCGACGCTGTGCCCGAGCTGCGGGATGCGGTCTCGCAGCACCGCCAGGTCGGCGATGGCGTCGGCGCCCAGGGGGGTGTTGTCGAGCACGACGAGCATCCGCGCGGCGCGCCCGTCCTTGGCGAGCATGAGGTTGGGGATGCGCGGGAACTGCTGGCGCGGGCCGATGACTCCTGCGACGCCCGGCTCGTCGTTGATGAGCCGCTGGAGCTCGATGAGCTGGGGCTCGTGGGCCGTGATGCCGGCGCCCTCGATGAGCAGCGTCGTCGGCGACGTGATGCCGGGCGCGAAGCCCTGCACGGCGGCGGCGTTGGCCTGGCTCACCGAGTTGTCGGCGGGGAGCGCCCCCGCGAAGTCGGCGCCGAGGCGCACCTGCAGCAGGGGCAGCGAGGCCACGACGAGCACCGCCGTGCAGACGACGACGGCGAACCACGCGGCGGGCTTGCGCACGAGCATGTCGGCGAGCCACGCGGTCACGCCCGACGACCCGGTCTCCACCGCGGTGGTCTCGTCGTCCGGGTCGAGTAGCCGCGGGTCACGTCGCGGCCAGAACACCTTCGGCCCGAGCACGCCGAGCAGGGCCGGCACGAGCGTGATCGAGATGAGCAGGCCCACGAGGATCGTCACGGCCATCGCCGGCCCGAAGGCGTGGAAGAACTGCTCCTCGGCGACGAGCAACACGGCCGTGCCGGCGGCCACGCAGACTCCGGCGGCGACGATGATCGGCGTGTAGGAGCCGACCGACGCGACGATCGCCTCCTGGACGCTGCCGCGATTCTTGCGCAGCTCGGCCCCGAAGCCCACGACGTAGAAGACCGTGTAGTCGGTGACGATGCCGAGGATGAGCGCGACGAGCAACGGCTTGAGCTCGGCCGGGGGGCCGATGCCCATGACCTGGCCGACCGTCGACAGCAGCCACGTCGTCATGAAGACCGCGATGCCCGAGGCGCCGAGCGCGACGAGCGGCACGACGACGGAGCGGAACGCGAAGCCGACGAGCACGAAGATCGCCGCGAGCGTGAGGGCTTCGACCTTGGGCACGTTGACCGAGAGCAGCCAGCCCTGCTGCGCCCGGGCCGGCACGGAGCCGGCGACGCCGATGACGTGGTCCTCGGGCCGGTCGAGGTAGCGGTAGTAGTACTGCCGGGCGGCCGTGTGCTGGTCGCCGAAGTCGGCCGACGGCGACATGAACAGGTAGGTGATGACGGTCGTGCCGAGCTCGGCCTGGCCGTCCATGAGCCGCACGGTGTTGGCCAGCGGCAGAGCGCCGAGGATCGGGAACGCCTGCGGCGTCTGATTGAGCGCGATCGCGTCGAGCACCGACTCGGCCTGCACCGCGAGCGAGAGCCCGTGCGGGTCGTGCTGCACGACCGCCGTGCGACTCGACAGCGGGAAGCCGAAGTGCTGCACGTCGCGCATCTCGGCCTGGGCGGCGGCGCCGCTGATCGGCATGAGGCTCTCGGTCTCGTCGCCGGTGCCGAAGTCCGGCGGGTGGGTGAAGAGCCAGCCCGCGACGATGATCCAGACGATGAGAATCGGCCACCGCAACCGGTAGGTGAGCAGCGCGTAGCCGCGCATGGCACCGTGACCGCCCGGCCCGTCAAGCCCGCGACGTCTCATCGCCGCCGTCCACCGCCTCCCCGATCGTGAGCCCGGCCAGGGCTTTCGGGCCCGGCCGGCACCCACTTCATCATCCGCCTATCGACCGGCTCCGCACCGACTCAGCGCGGCGGCTCACGGGTCGAGCACGCCGAGCCGCACGAAGTCGAGGTGCTTCTCATATTGATCGAGCACGTCGTGGATGAGCTGACCCGCGGTGTAGCCCATGACGTCGTAGCCGGCGCCGCCGTCGTCGAGGTGCACCTCGAGCCGGGTGGTGCGCTCGCGGGGGGCGGCGACGCTGCGCTGCCCGACGTGCCAGACGACGGCGTCCGTCGGCCGCACGAGGTAGACGAACGGGGCCTCGTCGGGCGCCGAGACCGTGCGCAGCTCGACGGAGCCGTCGCCGTGCGTGCGGCACGTCGCTGGCACGCCCCGCTCCCGCAGTTCGTGGGCGACCTCCGTGAGCGCGGGCTCGACGACCCGCTCGAGGTAGGCGGTCGCCTCGCGCTCGTCGACGCGCTGGAGCGCCCGGCCCAGGCGGGCGCGCCACGTGGTCGCCAGTTGCCGGTCGCGGTCGCCCCCGGCGCGGCCGGCGAACATGTGCGGCAGCCGGTGGCGTCCCGATTCGCTGCGGTGCGTCTCGACGCGCAGCGCGCGATAGAGGCCGATCATGACGATGGCCATGACGAACGCGAACGGCAGGCCCATGATGACCGTCGCGCTCTGCAGCGCCGGGATGCCGCCGACGGCGAGCATCGCGACGGTGAGCAGCCCGGTGGCCGACGCCCAGACGATCCGCAGCCAGGCGCTGCCGTCCTGGTCGGCGCGCGGCAGGAACGAGCAGAGGTTGGCCATGACGAGCGCGCCGGAGTCGGCGGACGTGACGTAGAAGAGCAGCCCGACGAAGGTCGCCAGCCCGATGAGGAACGTCGCGCCCGGATAGTAGGTGAGCAGCGTGTAGAACCCCTGCTCGGGCACCTCCGCGGTGATCTGGCCGAACTGCGTGTCGCCGCTGCGGATGCGGTCGATCGCGGAGTTCCCGAAGATCGAGACCCACATGACGATGTAGCTGAACGGGATGAGCATCGTGCCGACGACGAACTGCCGGATCGTGCGGCCCTGGCTGATGCGGGCCAGGAACATGCCGACGAAGCTCGCCCACGCGATCCACCAGGCCCAGAAGAAGAGCGTCCACGACGACATCCACTCGGTCGGCTGGTCGTAGGCGAACGTCTGCGCCGTCACCGACGGGAACGACGACACGAGGTCGCCGACGTTCATGACGAGCGCGTTGAGCAGGAACTGGGTCTTGCCCGTGACAAGCACCCACAGCGCGAGCCCGATGGCGAGGATGACGTTGAGCTGGGACAGGATGCGGATGCCCTTGTCGACGCCGGTGGTCGCCGAGATGGCGGCCATGACGACGGCGATGACGACGAGCGCGGTCTGGGCCGGCAGGGCCTTCTCGATGCCGAAGAGCATCTCCAGACCCACGTTGAGCTGCACGACGCCGATGCCGAGCGACGTGGCGACCCCGAAGATCGTGCCGAGGATCGCAGCGCTGTCGACGAGGTGGCCGATGGCCCCGTCGAGCCGCTTGCCGAGCACCGGATAGAGCGCCGACCGCACGGCCAGCGGCCGGTCGAGGCGGTAGGCGAAGTAGCCCATCGCCATGCCCATGAGCGCGTACATCGCCCACCCCGAGAGCCCGTAGTGGAACAGCGTCCACGTCGTCGCCTGCTCCGCCGCCTCCAGCGTGCCGCCCTCGATGCGCGGCGGCGTCAGATATTGCGTCACCGGCTCGGCCACGGAGAAGAACATGAGGTCCGTGCCGATGCCGGCGGCGAAGAGCATGGCCGCCCACGTGAACGTCGTGTATTCGGGTCGAGAGTGCTGCGGGCCGAGCCGCACGTCGCCATACCGGGACAGGCCGATCGCGACGACGAAGACGACCACGGTGGTGGCGAGCGCGATGTAGAACCAGCCGAACCAGCCGGAGGTCCACGCGACCGCGACGCCGAGCACGTCGGCGGCCTGCTGCGGCGCGACGAGCGCCCAGACGGCCACGACCATGATGCCGACGATCGAGCCGACGAACACGACGTGGTTGGTGCCGGTGCGCGCGGCCGGCGTGCTCGGCGGCCCCGGCGCGGCCGACGCCGGCGAGGTGCTCATCGAGCGCCCCCGGCGGCGTGCTCGTCACCACTGCGACCCCGGTGCACCCCGGCGTTGGCTCCGGCCGCACTCGGCGGATCGGTGCGGGCGTCCCACGCGTCGTTGCGCGGATCGCCAGGCGGATAGAGCGGCATGCCCTGCCCGTGGCGGTAGACCGGCACATCGAGCGGCGGGAGCGGGGTGTTGCCGGCGATGAGGTCGGCCGCCTTCTCGGCGACCATCATGACCGGCGCGTAGATGTTGCCGTTCGTCACGTAGGGGAAGACCGACGCGTCGACGACCCGAAGCCCGTCGACCCCGTGCACCCGCATCGACGAGGGGTCGACGACCGACGCCGCGTCGGTGCCCATCTTGGCCGTGCACGAGGGGTGCAGCGCGGTCTCGGCGTCCTTGGCGACCCAGTCGAGGATCTCCTGATCGGTCTCGACCCCGGCTCCGGGCGAGATCTCACCCCCGCTGAACGCCGCGAACGCCGGCTGCTGCAGGATCGTGCGCGCCGCCCGGATCATCTCGATCCATTCGCGCCGGTCGTCGGGGGTGCTCAGGTAGTTGAACCGGATCGCCGGGTGCTCGAAGGGGTCCGTCGAGCGGATCTTGAGGTCGCCGCGCACGTCCGAGTACATCGGCCCGATGTGCACCTGATAGCCGTGCTCGCTCGCGGGCTTGCTGCCGTCATACCGGATCGCGATCGGCAGGAAGTGGAACATGAGGTTGGGGTAGGCGACCTCGTCGTTGCTCCGGATGAAGCCGCCCGCCTCGAAGTGGTTGGAGGCCCCGACGCCCGTGCGGCCGAAGAGCCACTGCGCGCCGATCATCGGCTTGTACTTGTGGGCCAGGTAGGGCGCGATCGACACCGGCTGCGTCGCGGCGTGCTGGATGTAGACCTCGAGGTGATCCTGGAGGTTCGCGCCGACGCCGGGCAGGTCGGCGACGACGTCGATGCCGAGGGCGCGCAGGTCGTCGGCCTTGCCGATGCCGGCGAGCTGCAACAGCTGCGGGGAGTTGAAGGCACCGCCGCACAGGATGACCTCGCCGGCGGCCACGCTGTGGTGCTGTCGCCCGAAGCGCACATAGTCGACGCCGACCGCGCGGTTGCCCTGCATGCGCACGCCCGCGACCTGCGCGAGCGTCTCGACCCGCAGGTTCTTGCGGCTCATCACCGGGTGCAGGTAGGCCCGCGCGGCGGAGAGCCGGCGCCCGCGATAGACGTTGCGGTCGAAGGCCGCGAAGCCCTCCTGCCGGTAGCCGTTGACGTCGTCGGTCAGCGGGTAGCCCGCCTGCTGCACGGCCTCGAAGAACGCGCCGAAGAGCGGGCTCGTCGCCGGGCCGCGCTCGAGCTTGAGCGGCCCCGACCCGCCGCGCCACGCGTCGGCGCCGGCCAGGCACGTCTCCATGCGCTTGAAGTACGGCAGACAGTGCGCGTAGTCCCACTCCGACATGCCCTCGTCGCGCGCCCAACGTTCGTAGTCGAGGGCGTTGCCGCGCTGGAAGATCATGCCGTTGATGGAGCTCGAGCCGCCGAGCACCTTGCCGCGCGCGTGATAGACGCGGCGCCCGTTCATGAACGGCTCGGGCTCGGACTCGTATTTCCAGTCGTAGAAGCGGCTCCCGATGGGGAACGGTAGGGCGGCCGGCATGTGGATGAAGGCGTCGAACCGGTAGTCCGACCGCCCCGCCTCGAGCACGAGGACGCTCGTGCCGGGGTCGGCCGACAGACGGGCGGCCAGGGCGGAGCCGGCCGATCCACCTCCGACGATGACGTAGTCGTAGCGCTGCTGGTCGGCCATGACACTCCTTGCTCGATCAGGTCGGGTGCCTTCCCCGGCGCCGCCACGGCAGGCGGGGAGTCGTGGCGGCGACGCTATCGGAGGGCACCGACAAGGTGCGACCCCGACGGGCTCACGAACCTCGATTCGAGCCAAGCGGCGTGCGCCCACGCCGCTTCGCCGAGTCGCGGATCACGCCAGCGCGCCGCGCACGTCGTCGGGAGCCAGCGCGATCCCCACCGAGTCCGCGGCGGCGACGACGGCGCCGACCACCGGATGCTCGGCATGACCGGCGACGGGCACCGCGGCTTCGATCGCCGCGCGCAGCGGCCCACCGGCGAGCAGTCCACCGGCGAGCACGACCTCGCGCGCGCCGACCGGGCCCGGTGTGCCCGACGCGCTGACGCCCGCCAGGGCCTCGAGCAGCGCCGCGGCGGCGCCCCGCACGATCGCCGCCGCCGCCTCGTCGTCGTCGGCGCAGGTCAGGGCGAACGGCGCGACGCGCCCCCAGGCCGCTGGAGGCAGACCGTCGGTGGCCCGCACGAGATCGTGGGCGTCGGCGTCGGGCGGCAGGTCGAAGGCTGCGAGCACGGGCGCCGTGAGCGCCGTGGCGGGCCCGCCGTCGAGCGCCGCCGCCACGACGCGCAGCACGCGCCGCCCGATCCACACGCCGGAGCCGGAGTCGCCGAGCAGCCACCCGAGCCCGTCACGACGCGCCTGCACCTGCCACCCGGCGAAGCGGGCCGTGATCGCCCCGGTGCCCGCGAGCAGCAGCAACCCGTCGGGACTCGACGCGACAGCCCGGTAGGCGATCTCCAGGTCGGGCACCACGACCGGCGCGACGTCGAGGCCGGCCGCGCGCATCGCCCGGGCGACGAGGGCCTCCACCTCCTCACGGCGCGCCTCCGTACCGGCGATGCCGACACAGACGGCGTCGGCGAGTCGCCCACTGCGGGCGCGCTGCGGGTCGCCGCCGGCCGCGGCCTGCGCGAGCGCGTCCCGCACCGCGGTCGCCAGATTCGTCGCCGGATCCCCGGTGGCCGAGCGGATGTTCGCACCCGCCGCCCGGCCCCGGCCCAGCACCGCGCCGGTCTCGTCGCAGACGACGGCCCGGCTCGACGTGCCTCCGGCATCGACCCCTACGAGAGTCGTCACAATGCCCCTCCTGGATGCTCGTGCGGCATCATCACGCGCTCGACACGGCGCCCACCGGCGACCCGCAGCTGCTCTGGGGCGCAGTCGGGGCCGCGCAGCTCGACACGTGCCGACCTGGCACCGGCCGACTCCCGGACGGCCGGCTCTGGGCAGGACATCACAGGGTCCGGGTGACTTTGCGCAGTCCGGACGGCGCATCGGGATCGTAGCCCTTGGCCAGCGACAGTTCGAGCGCGAGGAGCTGCAGCGGCAGGATCTGCGCGAACGGCGAGAGATCCTCCGGCACCTGGGGCACGGGGAGTCCGTCGGTCGCGAGCGTGGGATCACCGACGACGGTGACCCGCGCGTCGCGGCTCGCGAGCACGTCGAGCACGGGTCGCAGCAGCCCGCTGCCGACCCCGCCGGGGGCGACGGCGAGCACCGGCGTCTGCGGCCCGACGTGCGCGACCGGCCCGTGGAGCAGGTCGGCGCCGGAGAAGGCGCTCGCGGAGACGTACGTCGTCTCCATGAGCTTGAGCGCGGCTTCGCGCGCCGTCGGGTAGGAGAAGCCCCGCCCCACGGTGACGAGCCGGTCGTGCCCGCGCAGGTCGGCGACGAGGCCGCCGACATCGGTCGCGGCGAGGGTCGCCTCGGCGGCGGCGGCGAGTCCCCGCGCCCGTGACCCGTCGCGCCCGGCGAGCGCGTCGAGCAGGAGCCACAGCGCCAGGAGCGAGGCCGTATACGTGGCTCTTCACCGATGAGTGTGGGGTGAGCACAACTCGCCGGGTCGGGGGTGAGGCAGGAATGGGTCGAGGCCCCTGAGGATCAGAGGACTTCTACCTCTTCTGACATCAAGGACCTCGA
>JBDIAP010000073.1:0-18821 GCA_039812485.1 Kineosphaera sp. | reverse complement strand
GACCGGCGACCGCGACCACGGGGACGTCGAAGGCGACGGCCTGCTCGGCGACGAGCTCGACGTTCGCCCCCGCGGCGAGCGCGACGACCCGAAACCGGTCGGGGTTGCGGCGCACGATGTCGAGCGCCTGCGTGCCGATCGAGCCGGTGGAGCCGAGGATGACGACGTCGCGTGTCTGCACGCTCGTCATTGTGGCCGACGGCACGACGTCTCCCCCCAGGACGCACCGGCGCGATGCGGCTGGGGCGTCCGCCCGCCGACCCGCCGCCGAAGCACCTGGCCGTCGCAGCAGCACGCGGGCAGAGCACTGCCTAGGATGATCCGCAGCACCCCCGCAGCGCAGGCGAAGACCTCGCCGGACATCCTCCGGCGGACTGCATCCCGAGACGACGAGGACGGCGACGATCATGGCCAACGACGGACTGAGCATCGGCTACCGCCTCTGGTGGAGCATCCGGCGGGTCGTCCTGAGCGTCTTCGGGCCCGCGCAGCTCGGGGGCGCCAACGACCCCATCCGTCGCCTCGAGCGCGAGCGGGCCGACAAGGTCGAGCAGGCGCGCCGCAGCAAGGGTCAGTAGCAGACCCGACCCTCACCGCTTCGCATTCCGAAGCCGAAAGAGCGTTGGCCCAGCGAATGCCGCGCTTGAGGCCTGGAATCTCACGTGTTTCCGTCGCAAGTGGCTTGCCAAGCGACAGCTGACGAGGCACGATCGACAGCATGCCGAAGGCCTCCCGACGCCCCGCCGCGCCCCCGGACGAGCCGGCGACGATCGCACACCCGAGCTCCGAGACGCCCGCCTCGGTGTCGGGCCTCGACGACGTCAGCCGCGCCATCATCGAGAACCTGCAGCGCGACGGCCGGGCCTCCTACGCGGCGATCGCGCGCGATGTCGGGCTCTCCGAGGCGGCTGTGCGCCAGCGCGTGCAGCGGCTGCTGGAGTCCGGCCTCATGCAGATCGTCGCCGTCACCGACCCGCTGCAGGTGGGCTTCCGCAGGCAGGCCATGGTCGGCCTGCGGGTCGCGGGCGACATGCGCCCGGTTGCCGACGCCCTGACCGCGATGCCCGAGGTCGCCTACTGCGTGACGACCGCCGGCAGCTTCGACCTCATCGCCGAGGTCGTCTGCGAGGACGACGACCATCTGCTCGAGCTGCTCTGCTCGCGGATCCGCACTCTGCCCGGCGTCAGCGGCACCGAGACCTTCGTCTATCTGCGCCTGAACAAACAGCACTACGACTGGGGAACCCGATGACGATCACCGAATCCACGACCACGCAGGCCACGACGCGCGCCGGCACACCGCTGTCCGAGGCGGCCCGCGACCACCTGTGGATGCACTTCACGCGCCACTCCGTCTACGAGGGCGGCGGGCAGGTGCCGATCCTGACCCGCGGCGAGGGCGCCTACGTCTTCGACGACTCGGGCAAGCGGTATCTCGACGCGCTCGCGGGCCTCTTCGTCGTGCAGGTCGGTCACGGCCGGGCCGAGCTCGCGCAGGCCGCGGCGCGCCAGGCGCAGGACCTGTCCTACTTCCCCATCTGGTCCTACGCCCACCCGCAGGCGATCGAGCTCGCCGAGCGGCTCGCGGCCTACGCGCCGGGCGACCTCAACCGGGTCTTCTTCACGACCGGCGGCGGCGAGGCCGTCGAGTCGGCATGGAAGCTGGCCAAGCAATACTTCAAGCTCGTCGGCAAGCCGGGCAAGCACAAGGTCATCAGCCGGGCGGTCGCCTACCACGGCACGCCGCAGGGGGCGTTGTCGATCACCGGCATTCCGCCGCTGAAGGAGATGTTCGAGCCGCTGGTGCCGGGCGCGCACAAGGTGCCGAACACCAACCTGTATCGCGCCCCGGAGCACCTGCGTGACGACGAGAAGGCGTTCGGGCGGTGGGCCGCCGACCGGATCGCCGAGGCCATCGAGTTCGAGGGGCCCGACACGGTCGCGGCCGTCTTCCTCGAGCCCGTGCAGAACGCCGGCGGCTGCTTCCCGCCGCCGCCCGGCTACTTCGAGCGGGTGCGCGAGATCTGCGACGACTACGACGTGCTGCTCGTCAGCGACGAGGTGATCTGCGCCTTCGGGCGGATCGGCTCGATGTTCGCGTGCGACGACTTCGGCTACGTGCCCGACATCATCACCTGCGCCAAGGGCATGACGAGCGGCTACTCCCCCATCGGCGCGATGATCGCCAGCGACCGGCTCTTCGAGCCGTTCAAGACCGGCACGAACGCCTTCGCCCACGGCTACACCTTCGGCGGGCACCCCGTGTCGGCCGCGGTCGCCATGGCCAACCTCGACATCTTCGAGCGCGAGGGGCTGCTGGCCCACGTGCAGCAGGAGGCGCCTGCCTTCCGCGCGACACTGGAGAAGCTGCGCGACCTCGACATCGTCGGCGACGTGCGCGGGGAGGGCTTCTTCTACGGCATCGAGCTCGTCAAGGACAAGACCACGCGCGAGACCTTCACCGACGACGAGGCCGAGCGGCTGCTGCGCGGCTACCTGTCGAAGGCGCTGTGGGAGGCCGGCCTCTACTGCCGCGCCGACGACCGCGGCGACCCGGTCGTGCAGGTCGCGCCGCCGCTCATCTGCGGCCAGGAGCAGTTCGACGAGATCGAGTCGATCCTGCGCGACGTGCTCACGCGGGGGCAGGCGCTGCTCTGACCGTCCGGTTGCCCAGCTCTGACCGTCCGGTGGCCCGCTGGAGCCACGAAAACCCTGGCCCTCGTCCGGGTGCGGGCCGACTGCGCCCGGCTCGAGCACGGACACCCGCCGGGACAGCCGAAGGGACCGGTCGCCCCGCGGGGCGACCGGTCCCTGAGCTCGGTGCTGAGAGGAGGCTCAGTCGTCGAGCAGCAGCGGGGCCTCGTCCGGGATGCCGCGGCGGAAGAAGCCCGGCTCGCGGCGCGCCTGGATGACCATGACGACGACGCCGAGCAGCAACACGGTGGCGCCGAGGAGGAAGACGAGCCCGATGCCGAAGAGCTCCGAGCCCGAGCCGTAGGCCGGGTCGATGCTGTCGACCGAGGTCTTGACGAAGAACGCGATGAGCAGGATGCCGCCGATGAGCGGGGCGACGAACTGGGTCAGGGCCGTCCGCGCCGACGTCAGCGACGTCCGCCGGAAATACCACACACACGCCAGTGCGGTGACGCCGTAGTAGAAGCAGACCATCATGCCCAGCGCCGTGATCGTGTCCCAGAGGACCGCCTCGGACAGCACGCGCATGATCGCGTAGAAGCCGAACGAGATGACCGCGGCGACGATCGTCGCGTAGCCCGGCGACTGGAAGCGCGGCGTGATCGACGCGAACTTCTTGGGCAGCGCCCCGTAGTGCCCCATCGCGAGCAGCGTGCGGGCCGGCGAGACGAACGTCGACTGCAGGGAGGCCATCGAGCTGGCCATGACGGCGATCGAGACGAGGATCGCGAACGGCCCCATGACCGGCCCGGCGAGCGCGGCGAAGATGTTCTCCTGGATGTCGGCGTTGCCCAGCCCGAACTCGCCGTCGCCGACGCCCGCGAAGGCCAGCGTCGCCGTCGCCACGAGCAGGTAGAGCGAGACGATGACGAAGATCGTCGCCGTCGCCGCCTTGCCCGGGGTCGTCGCCGCGTCGGTCGACTCCTCGTTCATCGTCAGGACGACGTCCCAGCCCCAGTAGATGAAGACCGACAGCGACACGCCGGCGGCGAAGGCCGAGAACGTCCCGACGCCCAGCGGGTTGAACCACTCCAGGCGCACGGGTGTGGCGTCGAAGGCGGTGCCATTCGCGACGTGCACGTAGGCGGCGACGGCGAACCACACGAGCACGACGACCTGGAAGGTCACGAGCACGTATTGCACGATCTTCGTCGCCTCGATCCCCCGGTAGGAGATCGCGCACGCCACGACCATGAAGACGAAGCACGTCGCGACGTTGACGGGGACGTTCGTCGAGAGCTCGGTGAGCTCGGGACGCCCGAGAGCCTGAGACAGGAACAGGTAGAAGAAGTCGACGGCGATCCCGGCGAGGTTCGACAGCACGAGGATCGTCGCAGCGAGCAGGCCCCAACCACCCATCCACCCGATCCAGGGGCCGAACGCGCGGGTGCCCCACGTGAACGTCGTGCCGCTGTCGGGCATGTCCTTGTTGAGCTCGCGATAGCCGACGGCGACGAGCAGCATCGGGATGAACCCGACGAGGAGGATGGCGGGCAGGTGCTCGCCGACCTCGGAGGCCGTCGGGCCGAGTGCGCCCGAGAGGGTGTAGGCCGGGGCGATGCACGAGACGCCGATGAAGACCGCGGCGACGAGCCCGACGCTCTTCGTGCTCAGGCCCTTGCCGCCGGCCTGCGTCGAGGCCGGAGACGAGGGTGCGGACGTGTCGCTCATGGTGTCTCCTGCGGCGGGATGGGGGAAGCGGCGGTGCCGGCTGCGGTCGAGTCGTCGTCGGCGCCGGCGGGCACTGCGACGACCGGCACGGTGAGCGCGCGGAGCATCGCGTGCACCGTGCTCCCGAGGAAGAAGCGGCGCGGCTGGGCGAGCCGGCTCGCGCCGACGAGCAGGATCGACGACTCGTCCCAGTCCACCGCCTCGATCGCCGTGCGGATGCCGCCGCGGGCGGTGACGATCCGCGTCGAGGCCGGGTGCCCATAGCGGGTGACGGCCCGGTCCAACAGTCCGTCGACGTGCGCCCGGACGAACGCGTCCGGGTCGCCGCCGGTGCGGCCCGCGGAGGCAGCGTCGGCCGACCCGGCGTCATCGGCGCCGGCGTCATGACCGTCGGTGACGCTGTCGATGTCGACCATCGTGATGAGCCGCAGCGGCAGGTCGCGGCGCGCCGCCACCTGCACCGCCTCGTCGAGCAGCGCCTGCCCGCCGGTCCGCAGCCCCACGGCCACGTCGATCTGCTCGATCGGACCCTGCGCGCGGTAGGCGCGCGGCACGAGGGTCACCGGGCGCGACGCGTGGTGCAGCAGGGTCGAGGCCACGTCGCCGAGCTCGTGGCGGCGGATCAGCCCGGCGCCACCCGATCCGATGACGATGAGCGCCGAGCCGAGCTCGTCCGCTGTCGCCATGAGCCCCTCGGCCACCGAGGGGCCGTAGCGCACGTGCACGGCGACCTCGACGTCGTCGGGCACGCCGGCCGCGGCCTCCTCGAGCCACTCCCGGGCCTGCCGCGCGATGAGGGGCTCCTCTCGTCCTACCGGGGGGTAGGCGGGGGCGAAGGCGCTGTGCTCGCGGACGACGAAGACGAGGTCGAGCCCCGCCCCGAACGACTGCGCGAGCGTGACGCCCAGGCTCAGCGCGTCCTGCCCGCGCTCGTGCGGCCGGTAGCCGACGAGGTAGCGGAACGCGCTCACCTGACGCCCCCGACCGAACCCGCACCCACCGAACCCGCGCCCACCGAACCCGCGCCCATCGAGTCACCGGCCAGGGCGGCCGCGATCTCGTCGGCGGAGAACTGCCCCATGCGCACGGCCCCGTCGACGTGCTGGAAGCCGGCCCCGGCGAGGTCGGAGGAGGCGAAGCGGATCGGGCCGACGGGCGTGCGCAGGTCGTTGCCGTAGCGGGCCAACCCGCCGAGGTCGAAGCTCGTGCCGTAGGCGCCGCGGGTCCACTCCTCGCTGCCCCAGTCGGATTCGTAGTAGACGTCCGGGGTCAGCGCCCGCGGACCGAGGAAGTCGGCGATGCCCGCCAGAATCGTGGCTCGTCGCTCCTCCTCGCTCAGCGTGAACATCTCGTCGGCGCGCTCGTCGGGCACGAACGCCACGAGGGTGCCGCGCTCGTCGCCGTGGTTGGTGTTGTCGTAGATCTCCTGCACGACGCGCCCGGCGCCGAAGCACGAGCCGGACAGCCCCTCCTCGCGCCAGAACGGCGTCGGATAGACGGCGTGCACCTTGATGACGAGGCCGAAGCTCTGGTGCTGGTGCATCTGGTGCTGGCGGCGCGGCAGCGGCGGCTCGTAGGAGATGCGCGAGTAGAGGTTCGGCGGCACGGCGACGAGCGCCTGGCGGGCGGCGACGGTCACCGGGCCGTCGGGACCGTCGGCGACGACCCGCACCCCCTCGTCGCCCCACATCAGTGTGCGGACCGGGCTCGACAGGAGCACCTCGACACCCGCAGCGGCGAGCTCCTCGGCGAGGCGCTCGCTCACCCGCTGCATGCCGCCGACGACACGCTTGTCGAGGATGAAGTCTTCGTCGACGAGGTTGCTGAAGGACCCGGCCGAGGCCGCCATGAGCCCCGCCTGCAACGCCGAGAACGTGTGCACCGGCTTGGTGAGCATCCCGCCGCCGATGAAGTAGGCGATGTTGCGGCGGGCCTCCTCGTCGTCGCTGCGCTCCGCCAGCCAGTTCTCGAACGAGATGGCGTCGAGCTGCGCGGCCTGCGGGTGGGCCCACGCACGGTCGGGGTCGATGCCCGCCGCGAGCTCGTCGAGGTCGGCGACGAGGCGGCGCATCTCCTCCCGCGTGTGCTCCGCGACCGGGAAGTCCTCGCCGCCGAAGCGGGTCGCCTGCCCGTCGAGCGGCAGGTAGAGGTTGTCGCCCTCGCGGTAGCGCGAGAACGTCTCGAGGCCGAGCTCGTCGACGAGTGCGGTCAGCGCCGTCTGGTCGGGCGAGATCCACTGGCCACCGATCTCGAGCATGGCACCGTCGATCGTGCGCGTCCACGTGCGGCCGCCGACGCGGTCGCGCGCCTCGACGACCGTGACGGAGTGGCCGGCGCGGCGCAGCTGCGTCGCCGCGACGAGGCCGGTGACGCCGGCGCCGATGACGACGACGTCGCTGGTGCGCTCATCGCCGGCGGGACGAGCGGGGTGGGTGGTGGACATGACGCTCCTTCGGGTCGATGGCCGGTCGTCGATGACGCCCGGCGCGTGTTGACCACACTATGGCGCCTCATTCGCTCGCTTGGCAAGCCCTAAGCAACTGATTCCGTTGCTCTCCTTATTCGCTGCTCAGCTTTCCTACCCCACATGCCGGTCTAAGTGTGGATTCGGTGTCGGGATGAGTCTCGCGGCGCGGCGATCGACGCGGGCGGCGCCGGCCCTCCGGCTCCCGCACCACGAGGTCGACGCGCGGCGGGCACTCCACACAGCCGTGTGCCGATGACGCGCCGCCGCATGGCGAAGCGCCGGCGCCGAACTGCCGGCGCCGGCGCTCGCCGACTCTGATCGTGCCGGTCGCCGCCGCGACCGACGAGGTCGTGCTACGCCTTGCGCAGCACCGGCCCGAGGGCCTCGAGGACCGCCGGATCCTCGATCGTCGAGGGCACCATGGCCTCCTGGCCGTCGGCGATCTGGCGCATCGTCTTGCGCAGGATCTTGCCCGAGCGGGTCTTGGGCAGGGCCTGGACGACGTCGATCTCGCGCAGGGCGGCGACCGCGCCGACCTCGTCGCGCACCCGCTTGACCAGCTCCGCCTTGAGCTGCTCCACGCCCGCCTCGTCGAGCTCGACGCCGGCCTTCAGCACGACGAGCGCCCGCGGCACCTGGCCCTTCATCTGATCGGCGACGCCGATGACCGCACACTCGGCGACCCGCGGGTGCCCGGCGAGCGCGGCCTCGATCGACCCCGTCGACAGGCGGTGCCCCGCGACGTTGAGCACGTCGTCGGTGCGGCCCATGACGTAGGCGTATCCGTCGGAGTCGATGAAGCCGCCGTCGCCGGTGAGGTAGTAGCCGTCGAACGCCGTGAGGTAGGACTGCACGTAGCGGTCGTCGTCCTGCCACAGCGTCGGCAGCGTGCCGGGCGGCATCGGCAGCTTGATGCAGATCGCGCCCTCGACGTTGGCCTCGACCTGGTTGCCCTGGTCGTCGAGGATCTGCACGTCGTAGCCGGGCGTCGGCACGCTCGGCGAGCCGGGCTTGACCGGCAACTCCTCGATGCCGACGGGGTTCGTGGCGATCGGCCAACCCGTCTCGGTCTGCCACCAGTTGTCGATGACCGGCACGCCGAGGCGGGCGTGGGCCCACTCGTAGGTGTCGGGGTCGAGGCGCTCACCGGCGAGGAAGAGGCGCCGGAAGTGCGACAGGTCGCTCTTGGCCATGAACTCGCCCTCCGGGTCCTCCTTCTTGATGGCCCGGATGGCGGTCGGCGCCGTGAAGAGCGAGGCCACCTGGTGCTTCTCGACGATCCTCCAGAAGGTGCCCGCGTCCGGCGTGCCGATCGGCTTGCCCTCGAAGAGGACGGTCGTCGCGCCGGCGAGCAGCGGCGCGTAGACGATGTAGGAGTGGCCCACGACCCAACCGACGTCGCTGGCGGCCCACCACACCTCGCCGGGGTGGACCCCGTAGAGGTTGGGCATCGACCAGTTGAGCGCCACGGCGTGACCGCCGTTGTCGCGCACGATCCCCTTGGGCTTGCCGGTCGTGCCAGAGGTGTAGAGCACGTAGAGCGGGTCGGTGGCCTGCACGGGCACGCACTCCGCCGGCTCGATCGAGTCGTCGTTCATCGCCGCGTCCCAGTCGAGGTCGTGCTCACCCATCTCGGCCTGCACCTGCGACCGCTGCAGCACGATGCTGTGCTCCGGCTTGTGCGCACTGCGGCGCACCGCCGCGTCGATCATCGGCTTGTAGGGGATCGTGCGGGTCGGCTCGATGCCACAGCTGGCGGCGACGATGACCTTGGGCTGTGCGTCCTCGATGCGGGCGGCGAGCTCGGCGGGGGCGAACCCGCCGAAGACCACCGAGTGCACGGCCCCGATGCGGGCGCAGGCCAGCATCGCGACGACCGCCTCGGGCACCATCGGCATGTAGATGACGACGCGGTCGCCCTTCTCGACACCGAGGCTGCGCAGCACCCCGGCGAACTTGGCCACCTGCTCCAGCAGCTGCGCATACGTGATCGTGCGGGACGAATCGGTGACGGGACTCTCGTAGAGGATGGCCGCCTGGTCGCCGCGGCCCGCCGCGACGTGACGGTCGAGGGCGTTGTAGCAGGTGTTCATCACACCATCGGAGAACCAGCGGTAGAACGGCGGCCGCGAGTCGTCTAACACCGTCGTGGGCGGCGTGATCCAGTCGATCCCCTCGGCCACCTCCCCCCAGAATCCTGCAGGGTCGCTGGTGCAGCGGTCATGGACTTCGCGGTAGGCGCCGGTGCTCATGGCACATCTTTACGGATCGGGCCCGCCCCCCGCAGGCGTCAGCGCAACTTCCTCGTGACCCCGCCGCACAGCGACCCGAACCGGCGGCCGCTATTCGCAGGTCAAGCCGAGTTCGCGGATCGTCGCCCTGGGCGCGACGCCACACCCCACCGCGAACGTGCCCAGGTCGGCGACACGCCACGAGGCGCCCCGGCGCTGCACGAGCACGACCGCCACGTCGAGGGCATCCACGTCGCCGGGCACGATGACCGCCGATCCCCACCGTCCGCCGGAGGCCAGCTGGATCGAGCGCACGCTGTAGGCCGAGCCGGGCACGTGGGCGGTGTGCGTCGAGGCCCGGACGGCGCGGGCGATCGCCGCTCGCGTCGGCGTGCTCGCGTCGTCGGTCGCCGGACCCGAGTCGACGACCGTGGGTGCGGGAGCATCCCGCGCCGTGACCCTCGCCCACGCCGTCCCCGAGGGGACCGAGCTCGCGGCGGCGCGCCCCCCGGCGCCGGAGGAAGCCCCGCCGGTCGCCGCGGCCCCGGCCGGCGCCGAGATGTCGGGAACGGCCGCCAGCGCCGCGACGACCGCCAGGCCGCACAGCGCGCCGGCGGCAGACTGCAGGAGCTTCATCGATGCCTTCAGGTGCTCGGTGGGCGCCCCGGTCCTGGCCGGTCCCGGGTCCGCTGAGTTCCTCTACGGCCCAACTCGTCTCGGAGGTGATCGCCGCCGCGTCACGAAAGCACAACGATGCCCGCGACGACGTCGCCGGCCACCGCGGATGCCGCCCTCAGCGGGTCGCCTCCTCGAGCACCTCGAGCACGTGACGGTAGACGTGGCCGGTCGCCCGGGTCATGCCGACCTCACAGGTGCGGTTGGTCGAGACGTAGGCGTGCACGTCCGGCCCGATCGCCGCGACGTCGAGTGCCTCGGGGCGCGTCGCCGCGGCCGTCAGCTCCGGATGCAACATGCCGCGGTCGCCCGCGAAACCGCAGCAGCCCGCGTCGGGCGGCACGATCACCTCGTCGGCGCAGGCGGCCGCGACCGTGCGCACCGCGTCGAGATCACCCGCCCTCCGATCCGAGCACGTCGGGTGCACGACGATGCGGCGCGCGGGCTCACGGGCGGCACCCTCTCCTGCATCGGGGGCCGCGAGCCGGCCCGCCCGCTCCGGCAGCCGCGGCAGCACGTGCTGCGCGACGAACGCGACCGCGTCGAGCACCGTGAGCCGCTCGACGCGGTCGCCGAGCACCTCGTCGCCGGCCTTGCGCAGGTCGGCGGCCAGCTCGTGGAGGCCGTGGGTGCACGAACTGGCGTCGGTCACGACCGGCACCTCGCCCTCACGCGTCGCGACGAGCAGCGTGCCGGCGGTGCGGCGAGCCATCTCGGCGGTGCCCTCGGTGAGCCCCTTGCTGCGCCAGACCGTGCCGCAACACAGCGCCTCGACGCCCTGCGGGATGTGCACGCGCACCCCGGCGCGATCGCACAGCGCGACGAAAGCCCGACCCGCCCCGAGGCCGGTGGGCTCCCCCGACGCGGGCGCAGGGACCGCCGGGCCGAAGAGCTCGCCGATGCACGAGGCGAAGAGCACGACGTCGCCGGACTCGAGACGCGAACTCGTCGCGCGGCTCACGCCGGGCCCCGGCAGATCTTCGCCGACGAAGGGCACGAGGTCGGTCGGCAACACGCGGCGGGAGAGTCCGGTCACCGCCGACACGAGGCCTCGCGGGCCCTTGGCGTTGACCCAGACTCCGGCGCGCAGGGCGGGGAGCACCCGCCCCCATTCGCGCGCGAGCATCGCACCGGCCGCCTGGGTCGCGGCGTTGTGCCGGGCGGCCCGGTGCTTCTTCATGAACGCCCCCGTGTCGATGCCGACCGGGCAGGCGCCCTGACACAGCGAATCGACCGCGCACGTGTCGACGGCGTCGTAGGCGTAATCGGACTCGACCTGCCTGCGCAGCGACTCGGGCGCGGCCGCGAGGTCACGCAGCAGGGCGATGCGCTGCCGCGGGGTGGTCGTGAGGTCCCGCGAGGGGCACACCGGCTCGCAGTAGCCGCACTCGACGCAGCGGTCGACGTCGGGGTCGACGGTCGCGGCCAGCTTGAGGTCGCGCAGGTGCGCGTGCGGATCGTCGCCGATGACGACGCCGGGGTTGAGCACGGCTCCGGGGTCGGCGAGGCGCTTGACGTCGCGCATGACGTCATACAGCTCGTCACCGTATTGCCGCCGCACGTAGGGAGCCATGATCCGCCCGGTGCCGTGCTCGGCTTTGAGCGAGCCGTCGGCGGCGAGCACCAGGTCGACGAGCTCCTCGGTGAACCGCTCGAAGTCCCGCAATTGTGTGCGGTCCGCGAGGTCCGGCGTGATCATGAAGTGCAGGTTCGCGTCGCGCGCGTGGCCGAAGATCACCGCGTCGGCGTAGCCGTAACCCGCGCACATGCGCGACAGATCACGCACCGTGCCCGTCAACGCCGGCATCGGCACGACGATGTCCTCCAGGAGTGCGGTCGAGCCGGGACGACGCGCGCCCGCGACCGCCGTGTAGAGCCCCTTGCGCACCGACCACGCCGCGGCCCGCTGCGCCGGGTCACTCGTGAACGCCACCGGCGCCGACAGCCCCCGCAGCCCCGCGATCGCCCGCTCGATGGCATCCCGGGTGTGCGCCAAGGCCTCCGGGGTCTCTTCCTGCGCCTCGATGAGCAGAGCCGTGTGCTCGACGACCTCCAGCCCCTGCAGCGCCGCGACCCGCACCGGCCCCGCCTGGGCCACCCGTAGCGACGCCGCATCCATGAGCTCGGCGGTGCGGCTGCCGGCCTCGATGAGCGACGGCAGCGCGTCGGTCGCGGCGTCGATGGAGTCGAGCACGAGCAGCGCGGTCGCGACGTGCGGATAGACCGGCACCGTGCGATAGGTGGCACCCAGCACGAAGGCCAGCGTGCCCTCCGAGCCGACCATGAGGTGGGCCAGGATGTCCGCCGGCGTCTCGAAATCGAGAAAGGCGTTGACGCCGTAGCCCATCGTGTTCTTCATCGAGAACTGGTGCTCGATGCGTCGCACCGAATCGGCGTTGCCCCGCACGCGGTCACGCAGCCGCGCCAGACCCTCCCAGAGCCCCGGCTCGTCGTGGCGCAGGCGCTCGTCGGCATCGCGAAGGCCCGTGTCGACACGCGTGCCCGAGGGCAGCACGAAGTCGAGCGAATCGAGCGTGCGGTAGGTGTTGGCGGTCGTGCCGCACTGCATCCCCGAGGAGTTGTTGGCGACCACTCCCCCGATCGTGCACGCCGACTCGCTCGCCGGGTCGGGCCCCAGAGCCCGCGAGTAGGGCGCCAGCCGCGTGTTCACCGAACGCACCGTGGCCCCCGGCTGGCACTGCACCCGGGCACCGTCGTCGAGCACCCGGACCCGACGGAAGTTGCGCCGCGTGTCGACGAGCACCCCGTCCGTGCCCGCCTGACCCGACAGGCTCGTGCCACCGGAGCGGAACGTCACGGGCACCCCGTGCCGCGCCGCCACCTCGACCACCGCCTGCACGTCGGCCCCGTCGCGGGCCACGACGACCGCCTGCGGCACCAGCTGAAAATGCGACCCGTCGTGCGACATCCGCAGCCGGTCGATGAGCCGATGGCGCAGCGGCCCCGGCCCCAACGTCTGCGTCAGGTCTTGCAACAGCGCCCGATCGACGTCACCCGGCGCCGGAGGAGTGGGAGCGGCCGGGTCCGGCAGAGTGCGGGCATCGGCGATGTCGGTCATGGGAACCTCCTGCGGGCTGGGGTCTTCAACGTACCCGCCACCTCCGACAAGGTCGAGGCCTGCGACCCCGCCGAGCCCTGCACCCGGTCAGGCGGTCGCAGCCGCCAACTGCCCGCACGCCCCGTCGATGTCGCTCCCGCGCGTGTCGCGCACCGTCGTGGGGATGCCGTGGGCGCGCAGCCGCTCGACGAACTGCTGCTCGACACCCGGCCGCGACGCCGTCCACTTGCTGCCCGGCGTCGGATTCAGCGGGATCGGGTTGACGTGCACCCAGCCCCGCCCGCGGGCGTTGAGCTTGTCCCCCAGCAGGTCCGCACGCCACGCGTGGTCGTTGACGTCGCGGATCAGCGCGTATTCGATCGACACCCGACGGCCCGTCGCCTCGAAGTAGCGGTACGCCGCGTCGAGCGCCTCGTCGACCTTCCACCGGTTGTTGATCGGGATGAGCTCGTCGCGCAGCTCGTCGTCCGGCGCGTGCAGGCTCAGCGCCAGGGTCACCGGAATGCCCTCTCCCGCAAGTCGATCGATGCCGGGCACGAGCCCCACACTCGACATCGTGATGCCCCGCGCCGACATCCCCAGCCCGGCCGGCGCCGGGTCGGTCATGCGCCGGATCGCCGCGATCGCCCGCTTGTAGTTGACGAGCGCCTCACCCATCCCCATGAAGACGACGTTCACACGCCCGGGGGGCTCCGCCCCCCGGGGACCCCCCGAAAAACTCGGAGCGGCTTCGCCGCGATGCTCCAGACGACGCGAAACAGGCGACGTCCTTGCGTTTCGCGTGCTCGGCGGTTCCTCATCGTCGGGAGTGTCGAAGGCGCTCGCGGCGCCGGAGGGTAGGTCGACGGCACCGGGGCCCGTCAGTCCGGGCGGGCCCTCACGCAGCATGCGCTGGGCCGCCACGACCTGCTCGACCATCTCCGCGGTCGACAGGTTGCGGGTGAAACCCTCCTGACCCGTCGCGCAGAACGGGCAGTTCATGCCGCAGCCCGCCTGGCTGCTGATGCACACCGTGGCCCGTCGGGCATAGCGCATGAGCACCGACTCGATGAGCGCGCCGTCGTGCAGCCGCCACACCGACTTCACCGTCGCGCCGCCGTCGGCCTCGAGGTGCCGCACCGGGGTCAGCAGCGTCGGCAGCATCGTCGCCACCAACTCCTCGCGGCCCCGCTGCGGCAGATCGGTCATCGCTGCGGGGTCGCTCGTCCAGTGCTCGAAGTAGTGCGTCGAGAGCTGCGTGGCGCGAAACGGCTGGTGCCCCAGCTCGGCCATCCGCGCCTTGCGCCCGGCGACGTCGAGGTCGGCCAGGTGCGTCGGCGGCATCGGGTTGCCCGGCGGCGAGAACGTCACCTGCCCCGGCCCGGGACGACGACGCTCAAGACGGACGGAAGTCGGCTCACTCATGATCGCCCCAGTCTCGCAGGTTCCTGACGCGTGGCGGACGGCCTCCCTCGGGCGCCCCGACCTAGGCTCCGGCCGAGGCGCTCGGGACGAGCAGCAGGAGCATCCACCACACACCCGGCGCGCACAGCAGCAGCGAGTCGATGCGGTCCATGATCCCGCCGTGGCCGGGCAGCACGTTGCCGAGGTCCTTGATGCCGAGGTCGCGTTTGATCATCGACTCGGTGAGGTCGCCGAGCGTCGCCAGGCAGACGGCCACGATGCCGACCAGCACTCCCGCCCACCAGGCCCCGCCGAGCAGCACCGGCACACTGATCGCGCCCACGAGCATGCACGCCGCGGCCGAACCCGCGAAACCTTCCCACGACTTCTTCGGGCTCACCGACGGCGCCATCGGATGCTTGCCGGCGAGCACGCCCGCGGCATACCCGCCGATATCGCTCGCGATCGTCACGAGGATGAAGACGATGACCCGCCGATTGCCGTCGGGCGCCGCGAGCATGAGCGCCGAGAACGCGGCGAGAAACGGCGCGTAGGCCACGACGAACGCGCCCCCGCCGATGTCCCGCGCCGCGTGATCGAGCCCGCCGGCGACCCGCCAGCACACGACCGCGAGGGTCGTGATGCCGAAGGCGACGATGAGGGCGGCCGGCCCCCCGAGGTAGGCGGCCGGCAGCATCGCGACCGACCCGAGCCACACCGGCACGAGCGGCACATCGACCTTGCCTGCCTCCATGCCCTCGTAGAGCTCCCACACCGCCAGCAGGATGGCGGGCGTGGCCAGCAGCAGCCACCCCCAGCTGAGCAGCGTCAAGGCGGCCAGGCACAGACCGCCGAGCACGAGCGCCACGGCGATCGCCATCGGCAGGTTGCGCCCGGCGCGGCCCACGGGCTTGGAGCGGGGAGCGGTGGACCCGCCCCGGGTTGCCTCGGGCACCCCGATCAGACCTCGAGGAGCTCGGACTCCTTGCCCTTCAGCAGGGCGTCCACGAGCTCGACGTGCCTCTTCGTCAGCGCCTCGAGCTCCTTCTCCGTGCGGGCCCCTTCGTCCTCGCCGACCTCGCCGTCCTTGACGAGCTTGTCGATCGAGTCCTTGGCGTGGCGACGGACGTTGCGGATCGAGATCTTGGCGTCCTCACCCTTGCGGTGCGCCATGCGGATGTATTCCTTGCGGCGCTCCTGGGTGAGCTGCGGCAGGATGCAGCGGATCGTCTGCCCGTCGTTGCTCGGGTTGACACCGAGGTCGGAGTCTCGCAGCGCCTTCTCGATGGCCGTCATCGACGACCGGTCATAGGGGGTGATGAGCACCGTGCGCGCCTCGGGCGTCTGGAACGACGCGAGCTGCTGCAGCGGAGTCGGCGCCCCGTAGTAGTCGACCTGCAGCTTGTTGAACATGCCCGGGGTGGCCCGGCCGGTGCGGATCGACGCGAAATCCTCCTTGGCGACCTCGACGGCCTTCTCCATCTTTTCCTCGGCCTCGAACATCGTCTCGTCCAGCATCGCCGCTCCTTCGTTCCTCTGATGCGCCGCCCTCGCCTCGGGCACTGGCCTCATCCTGTCATCGACCACCGACACTCAGTCGGCATACACCAACGTGCCCATCGCCTCACCACGCAGCGCGCGGGTGATCGTGTCCTCGCCCTGCATCGCGAAGACCACCATGGGCAGCCCGTTCTCCATGCACAGGCTGAAGGCCGCCGCGTCGACCACCTTGAGGCCCTGCTGCAGGGCGGCGCTGTAGGCGATCCGGTCGAGCTTGCGCGCATCGGGGTTGCTGCGGGGGTCGGAGTCGTAGACCCCGTCGACGCCGTTCTTGCTCATGAAGACCGCGTCGCAGTGGATCTCCAGGGCGCGCTGCGCGGAGACCGTGTCGGTGGAGAAGTACGGCATCCCCGCCCCCGCCCCGAAGAGCACGATGCGTCCCTTCTCCAGGTGCCGGATCGCGCGGCGCGGGATGTAGGGCTCGGCGACCTGGCCCATCGTGATCGCCGTCTGCACGCGGGTCTCGCAGCCCTCCTTCTCGAGGAAGTCCGAGAGCGCGAGGCAGTTCATCACCGTGCCGAGCATGCCCATGTAGTCGGCCCGCGCCCGGTCCATGCCGCGCTGCTGCAGCTCGGCGCCCCGGAAGAAGTTGCCGCCGCCGACGACGATCGCGACCTGCACCCCTTCGCGCACCGCCACCGCGATCTGGTGCGCGATGGCCTTGACGACCGTGGGATCGACACCGATGCGGCCGCCGCCGAACGCCTCACCCGACAGCTTGAGCAGCACTCGCTTGTAGGCGCGGTTCGTCTCGATCGTCACCGGTGAGGATCCCTTCGTCGGCGCCCTCGATGCGTGTGCCCGGGGCGGGGCGGATGCTGACACTGCCGATGATTCTCACATGCGCCCGACCGCCGTGGCGCGTCGGCCTCGTCGGCCGCCCGGGAGCGCAGAGCGCGACGACGCGGCGGGACCCCCATGCCGCGGGCCGGCCGCAGACGCGGCGACCGGCCCGCCTACCCCGTGGTGGGCAGACGGGCCGGTCGCGACTGCTGGTGCGATCGGGCGATCAGGCGCCGACGCGGAAGCGAGCGAAGGCGAGCGCCTGCGCTCCCGCCTCGTCGAGCACCGCCTGGACCGTCTTCTTGAGGTCCTTGGCGTACTTCTGCTCCAGGAGCACGTTCTCGGCGAAGTAGCCGTTGACCCGGCCCTCGACGATGCGCGGCAGGGCGGCCTCGGGCTTGCCCTCCTCCTTGGCGGTCTCCAGCGCGATGCGACGCTCGTTCTCGACCGTCTCGGCCGGCACCTCCTCGCGCGTCAGGACCGTCGGCGCGAACGCCGCGATGTGCATCGCGATGTCGCGCCCGACCTGCTCGTCGCCACCGGAGTAGGCGAAGAGCACGCCGATCTGAGCCGGCAGGTCGGGGTTGGTCTTGTGCAGGTAGGACGCCACCTGCGGGCCCTCGACGCGGGCCACGCGCCGGACCTCGATCTTCTCGCCGATGGTCGCGTTGGCCTCGTCGAGCACGGACTGCACCGTCTGACCGTCGAGGTCGCTGCTCAACAGCTGCTCAGCGTCGGCGGCGCCGACCTTGACGGCCTGCGCGAGGACGCGGTCGGCCAGGGCGATGAACTTCTCGCCCTTGGCGACGAAGTCGGTCTCGCAGTTGATCTCGAGCAGCGTGCCGACACCACCGTCGACATGCGCCGTCACCAGGCCGTTGCTGGCCGAGCGACCCTCGCGCTTGGTGACGCCCTTGAGGCCTTTGACCCGCAGGATTTCGGTGGCCTTCGCGCGGTCGCCGTCAGCCTCGTCCAGGGCCTTCTTGACATCGAGCATGCCGGCACCGGTCTGCTCGCGCAGGGCCTTGATGTCGGCCGCTGTGTAGTTCGCCATCGTTCTCTTTCTCTCAGAAGTGGATTGGCGGTCGGTCGCTCAGGCCTCGGCGGCGGGGACCTCGTCGACGCCCGCGACCTCGGCGGCGGCCCGCTCGGTCGCCTCGGCGATCGCCTTCTCCTCGACCGGGTCCACCACGTCGGCGGCGGCCGTCGCGTCGGCGGCCTCCTTGACCGAAGTCGGGCCGGTCTCGACGTCGGTCGCGTCGGCGGCCGCCTCGCCCGCGGTCTGCTCGCCGGCGAGCAGCTCACGCTCCCACTCGGCCAGCGGCTCGGCCTGCGCGCCGCCGTCGGTGGCGTTGGTGCCGCCGCCCGCGTTCTGGCTGCGGGTCATGAGGCCGTCGGCCACGGCGTCGGCGACGACGCGCGTCAGCAGCGTGACGGAGCGGATCGCGTCGTCGTTGCCGGGGATCTTGTAGTCGACCTCGTCGGGGTCGCAGTTGGTGTCGAGGATCGCGATGACCGGCAGGTTGAGCTTGCGGGCCTCGGTGACGGCCAGGTGCTCCTTCTTGGTGTCGACGATCCACACCGCCGAGGGCACCTTGTTCATGTCGCGGATGCCGCCGAGCGTGCGCTCGAGCTTCTCCTTCTCGCGGCGCAGGACGAGCAGCTCCTTCTTCGTGCGGCCGCTGCCGGCCACGTCGTCGAAGTCGATCTCCTCGAGCTCCTTGAGGCGCTCCAGGCGCTTGTGGACGGTGTTGAAGTTGGTGAGCATGCCGCCGAGCCAGCGGTGGTTGACGAACGGCATCCCCACGCGCGTCGCCTGCTCGGCGATGGGCTCCTGGGCCTGCTTCTTCGTGCCGACGAAGAGCACCGTGCCGCCGTGGGCGACGGTCTGCTTGACGAAGTCGTAGGCGTCGTTGATGTAGGTCAGCGACTGCTGCAGGTCGATGATGTAGATGCCGTTGCGCTCGGTCATGATGAAGCGCTTCATCTTGGGGTTCCAGCGACGGGTCTGGTGCCCGAAGTGGACGCCGCTCTCGAGGAGCTGGCGCATGGTGACGACGGCCATGCCGAGGTCTGCCTTTCGTCGATCCGGTTGTCGGCCCCGCGACGGGATTGCCGCCGAGCCCCTGACGTCTCGACCGCGCACCGCCGACAGGTGTCGGACCGAGGCGAGCGGACCCGGCGAGGGCGAGCCGGAAGTCAGGCCAGAACGTCGACCTGGGCTCGCGGGCGCCGGACAGAGACGCGCGAATTCCTGGGGAGATCGACTCGGCATCGC
>JBDIAP010000072.1:0-18866 GCA_039812485.1 Kineosphaera sp. | reverse complement strand
CGGCGCCGCTGCGCACCGGCGCGCAGGCGCTCGCGACCGGCGCCCAGCGGCTCGACAGCGGGGCCGGGCAGTTCGCCCGGGGGGCGACCGCGCTGACGTCCGGCGGCAACCAGCTCGGCGACGGACTGACCCAGCTCGCCCAGGGTGCGCCGAAGCTCGTGCAGGGGATCGGCGCGGCTGCCGACGCCGCCGACCAGGTGTCCGCTGGGGCGACCAGGCTCGCTACCGGGGCGCAGCGGCTCGACACCGGCCTGGCTGCCCTCGCCGCGGCGGCGCCCAAGCTCAGCAGCGGGATCGCCTCCGCGGCCACGGCGGCGCAGCAGCTCGCGACGGGTGCCACGAAGCTGCAGACGGGCGCCGACGCCCTGAGCGCCGGCGCCCAGAAGGCCGCGAGCGGGGCGGCGGCGCTCGACAAGGGCGCTCAGTCGGCCGCGGCGGGTGCCGCGCGTCTCGACAACGGCGCCGCCACGCTGCACGCCGGCATCACCAAGGTCGACAACGGCGCGTCGTCGCTGGCCAAGGGTCTCGCCGACGGTGCCAAGCAGATCCCCACGTACGACTCCTCGCAGCGCGACCGGCTCGCGACCGTCGTCGCCGAGCCGGTGGGCGCCGACGACGTGCGGCTGCATCGCGTGGCCGCCTACGGCTACGGGTTGGCGCCCTATTTCGTGGCGCTCGGGCTCTGGGTCGGCGGCATGGGCCTGTTCTTCATGCTGCGGCCGCTGCCGACGCGGGCCATCGCCTCGACGGCGTCGCCGTGGCGGGTCGCCCTCGCGGGCTTCGCGCCGGCCGCGGTCTTCGGAGTGGCCCAGGCGGGTGTGCTCACCGCGGTGCTGCGGTGGGGGCTCGACCTGACGATCGCCAGTCCGTGGCTCTTCTTCGGCTTCGCCGTGCTCGCGTCGCTGACGTTCGTCGCGATCAACCATGCGCTCGTCGCGGCCCTCGGCGCGCCGGGGCGGTTCATCGGGCTCATCCTCACCGTCCTCCAGCTGTCGGCCGCGGGGGCGACCTACCCCATCGAGACGGCCCCGGGCTTCTTCCAGGCCGTGCACCCGCTCATGCCGCTGACCTACGCGGTGCGGGCGTTCCGCTCGCTCATCGCGGGCGGCACGCTGCACCTGGCGCCGGCCGCCGCCGTCATGCTGTGCTGGCTCGTCGCGTCGCTCCTCGTGACGGTCGTCGTCGCGCGGCGGCGCCGCTCGTGGAGTGTCGCCCGGCTGCGCCCCGTGCGGGCGGCCTGAACCGGCGGCGCGCGCGGCCCCGCAGCCCGTTGTGGTGCCGAGGGCTGGGGTTGGAGCCCAGGACCCGTGCTCCAGCCCGTGCCCTCGGCGGCAACGCCAGCGCTCGCCGCACCCGCCCAGTCAGCCCAGGGCGGCCACGATCATCCGCGTCAGCTGCGCGCAGCCGGCCGGCGAGGGATGTGCGCCGTCGGGCATGAGGGCGGCCGCGTCGGCGGCGGACAGTGCGCGCACGTGACCGGCCCAGTCGACGACGTGCAGATTCGGATGCCGGGCCGCGGCGGCGGCGAGCTGGGCGTCGATGGCGGCGGAGTTGTGCGCGTCCGCGTCGGCGAACTTCGGCCGCCGCACGTAGGGGGCGACCCAGACGACCCGCCGGCTCGGCCCGGCCACCGACAGGAGCCGCTCGACCTGCGCGGCGAACGCGTCGGGGAAGAAGACGTCGTTCGACCCCGAGAGCACGACGAGCGTGCGCGGCAGCCGTCCCGCGCCGTCGATGGCGGCCGCGACGTCGACGCTGCCGTGCGTCGGGCGCCCGTTCCAGTGATCCCACGTCACCGGCCGGCCCGACAGGGCCGCGACCAGCCCGGGCCGGGTGCGGGTCAGCGAGGAGTCGCCGATGAGCAGCACCCCGCTCGGCGACGACGCCGCGCGGCGCTCGGCCGGTATGCCGGAGTGCTCGTGTCCCATCTGCTGCCAGCGCCCGATCCGCCCCGAGTCGGGGCGGCTCGCGGCCGGCCCCGCGCCGAGGCTCGCCGAGGATCCGGGTGCGGACTGGGCGGCATCGGCCTGCCCCGCCGGGGCTCGGGTCGACCCCGCGGGCTCCGCCGGTGTGGCTGCGGCCGGGGGCCTCGTCGCCGCGAGCGCGGGCCGCCCGGACGCGTCGGTGCCCGCGAGCGTCGCCAGGCCGGCGGCGCCGAGCACGAGGGCGAGCGCCCCCGCGGCGATCGCGACCCGCGGCGCGACGGGGCCCGTCGGCTCGACGTCGGGCGTCGGCTCGGCGGGAGTGAGGGTGACGGCGGGCGAGTCCATGGCGCTTTCCTCATCGGCCGGCGGGCCGTGACGACTGAGCCAAACGCCCCGGCGCGGGGCCTGGAGATTGCTTGCTGCGCAAGGGGATCGTGAGGCTCCGGGCGGGCGGATGGCCCGAGCCGCGAGGAGGTGGCCCCCGGGCAGCGCGCACCCGCGTATCCTGTCCGGGCGGATGAGTCGGCCAGGCGGTCGCGTCGACCGTGTCCGGCGCGGGCTCGCCCGCGCCAGGGTGCGGTCGCCGAGGAACGTCCGGGCTCCGCAGGGCAGGGTGGTGGCTAACGGCCACCCGGGGTGACCCGCGGGACAGTGCCACAGAAAGCAGACCGCCCGTGAACCACCGGCCCCGGCCGGCAGGCGCGGGTAAGGGTGAAACGGTGGTGTAAGAGACCACCAGCGCCCCAGGTGACTGGGGCGGCTCGGTAAACCCCACCCGGAGCAAGACCAGACAGCACGCGTTCGAGGGCGGCCCGCCCGAGCGTGCGGGTAGGTCGCTGGAGGTGCGCGGCAACGCGCACCCGAGATGGATGGCCGCTCACGACAGAACCCGGCGTATCGGCCGACTCATCCGCCCCGGGTCGGCATCCGGCGGGTTGGCATCCGGGCCGGCGACCCCTGCGCTCGGCCAGCACCCCTCCTACCAGCTCGTGTGCCGAGGCCGCCCCTCGTCGTAGCCCGCGCTCGACTGCAGCCCGACCACGGCACGGGAGTGGAACTCCCCGATCGTCCGCGCGCCGGCATAGGTGAACGAGCTGCGCACGCCGGAGACGATCTGGTCGAGCAGGTCCTCGGCACCGGGGCGTTCGGGGTCGAGGTACATCCGCGAGCTGGAGATGCCCTCCTCGAAGAGCGCCGAGCGCGCCCGGTCGAAGGCGCTCGCGTCGCGGGTGCGATGGCGCACCGCCCGCGCCGACGCCATGCCGAAGCTCTCCTTGTAGAGGCGACCGTCGCCGTCGCGCTGCAGGTCGCCCGGCGACTCGTGCGTGCCCGCGAACCAGGAGCCGATCATGACGCTGGCGGCCCCCGCGGCGAGCGCGAGCGCGACGTCTCGGGGGTATTTCACCCCGCCGTCGGCCCACGCCGTGCCGCCGAGCTCCTTGGCGGCGGCAGCGCATTCGAGCACCGCCGAGAACTGCGGTCGGCCCACGCCGGTCATCATCCGGGTCGTGCACATCGCGCCCGGCCCGACGCCGACCTTGACGATGTCGGCCCCGGCGGCGACGAGGTCGCGGGCCCCGTCGGCCGCGACGACGTTGCCCGCGGCGATCGGCACCCGCACCCCGGACTCGGCCGTGTGCTCGTCCCGCACCGCGAGCACGACGCGCAGGGCGTCGATCATCTTTTCCTGGTGCCCGTGGGCCGTGTCGACGACGAGCACGTCGCTGCCGGCGGAGAGCAGGGCGGCCGCTTTGGCCCGCACGTCGCCGTTGATGCCGACGGCCGTGCCGACCATGAGTCGCCCCTGTCCGTCGAGCGCCGGCCGGTAGATGGTCGAGCGCAGGATGCCGCGCCGCGTCAGCATGCCGGCGAGGGCGTCGCCGTCGACGACGGGCACGGTGTCGAGGTGGTGGGCGGTCATCCGGTCGAAGACCGCGCGCAGGTCGACATCCCTCGGCACGGTGAGGATCTCGCTGGTCATGACCTCGCCGACCGTCGCGTAGCGGTCGACCTCCACGCAGTCGGTCTCGGAGATGATGCCGACCGGCCGGTCGCCGTCGACGACGACCGCGACACCGTGCGCGCGCTTGCCGACGAGAGAGAGGAATTCGACGACCGGTGCCCCCGGCTCGATCGTGATCGCGGTCTCCAGCACCGGGTCGGCGCCCTTGACCGCGTCGATGGTCGCCGCGATCGCGGGCAGCGGGATGTCCTGCGGCAGCACCGCCAGCGCCCCCCGCCGGGCGAGTGTCTCCGCCATCCGCCGCCCCGACACGGCGGTCATGTTGGCCGCGATGATCGGCACGCTCGTGCCGACCTTGTCGGGGGTGGTCAGGTCGACGGCGAGCCGCGACCCGACGTCGGAGCGGGAGGGCACCATGAAGACGTCGCTGTAGGTGAGGTCGTGCTGGGGCAGCAGGCCGTTGAGGAATTCCACGCGCGCCATCGTAGGTGCCGCCACCGACAGGCCGATGCGACGATCAGCCGGTGAGGCTCTCCTGCACCCCACCGGCCCCGGCGCGCGGCAGCTCCAGCGTCGGGGGCGCTGCCAGGTGTTGGCGCCGTCGATGATCCCCGCCTCGTAGATCTCGTACGCCTGGGCGGAGAAGGCGTTGCGCATGAGCAGCACCGACAGAGCGCTGATCGCGCCGGGCAGGAAGACCGCGACGAGGGTGTCGGTCAGCCCCATCGAGCGCATGATCTGCAGCAGCGAGATCATGTTGGCCTCGCTGGGGATGAGCAGGGCGGCCGCGGATCTGCTCCTGCGCAGCCTGCAGGCCGACCCCACTCAGGTCGTCCCCGATGTCGAGATGCCCGTCCCCGAGCTCGTCGTCCGGGGGAGCACAGGCGGTCGGAGTGCAGGCGGGCGCCGAGCTCGCGTCTAGGCTGCCCGGTCATGGCGACCAGTGATCTCGTGCTCGGCACGATGTACTTCGGCACGCGCACGGACGAGGCGACGTCGTTCGCGCTGCTCGACCGGTTCGTCGAGGCCGGCGGCACGACGATCGACACGGCGAACTGCTACGCGTTCTGGCGCTCCGACACCGGCGCCGGCGGTCAGTCCGAGGCGCTCATCGGGCGCTGGCTCGCCGCGAACCCCGGCCTGCGCGACTCGCTCGTGCTCGCGACGAAGGTCGGGCAGGAGCCGCGGGCGCCGGGCGTCTTCGAAGCGCCGTGGGAGGGGTTGTCGGCCGGCGTCGTCGCGCGCGAGTTCGAGCGCTCCCGGGAGCGGCTCGGGGTGGACAGCATCGACGTCTACTGGGCGCACGGCGAGGACCGCAGCGTCGACCTCGCCGAGACGGTCGCCGCCTTCGGGGCGATCGTCGCCGCCGGGGGAGCGCGCCGCCTCGGCGTCTCCAACCACCCGACGTGGCGGGTCGAGCAGGCGCGGGCCCTCGCGGTCGGCCAGGGCGTCGAGCCGTTCACGGCGTTGCAGCTGACCACGTCGTATGTCGAGCCGCGCCCGGGTGCCGCCGTGCCCGGCAAGGACCACCGGTTCGGGTTCGCCAGCGACGAGACCTCCGACTACCTGACGTCCCACCCCGAGCTGGAGGCGTGGGCGTACAGCCCGCTCGTCCAGGGCAGCTACGACCGGGCGGACCGGCCGTTCCCGGCGGCGTACGAGCATCCGGGGACGACCCGGCGCCGCGCCGCGCTGGCGGCGGTGGCCAGCGACCTGAGGGTCGGCCCCGGGCAGGTCGTCCTCGCGTGGCTGCTGACGGCGACCGCGAGGCGGCCGGCGTGGCGCCCGATCGTCGGGGTCAGCTCCGTCGCCCAGCTCGACGCGGCGCTGGCCGCGGCCCAGGTGGAGCTGAGCCCGGAGCATCTCGCGGCCCTCGACGTCTCATGACGGGCTCCCCGAGGCTCCTCCTGGGCCCCTGCTGCGCCGTGCGCCCGGGGGCCGCCGCGGCGCCGCGCGGCTAGGCTGCGGCCATGCGCCTCACCCACTTCGGCCATTCGTGCGTGCTCGTCGAGATCGCGGACCAGCGGGTGCTGCTCGATCCGGGGTCTTTCTCCTCCGGGTTCGAGGGTCTGCGTGACCTCGACGCGATCCTCGTGACCCACCAGCACCCCGACCACTGCGACCCGCAGCGCTTCGTGCCGCTCGTCGCCGCCAACCCCTCCGCCCGCGTGCTCGTCGAGGCCCAGACCGCCGGGCAGCTGCGCGAGGCCGGCGACCTGCCGCGCGACATCGAGACCCTCACCGGCGGCGGCGACATCGCGATCGAGGCGGCCGGCACGAGCGTCACGATCAGCCCGGTCGGGCAGCGACACGCGATCATCCACGCCGACATCCCGCGCATCGACAACACCGGAGTCGTGCTGCGCGCCGAGGGGGAGCCGTCGTTCTTCCACCCCGGCGACGCGCTCGACGCCCACCCGGGCGCGGTCGACGTGCTCGGCGTGCCCGTCAACGCGCCGTGGTGCGCGATGAAGGAGACCGTCGACTTCGTGCGCCGGATCGGCGCGCGCCGGTTCGTGCCGATCCACGACGCTCTGCTGAGCGCGACCGGCCGCGAGCTCTACCTGCGCCAGATCGGCAACCTCGGCGGCCAGGCCGTCGAGGGCCTCGAGCTCGTCGACCTCGCCGGCCGCGACGAGGGCGTGCCCTTCGCGACGTCGTGACCCGCGGGGGCGGAGCTGTCGTGACCCGCGGGGGCGGAGCTCACGAGTGAGCCGGCACGAGCCCCCTGACCTTCGCGTCCTCCACGGCCTGCCACGCGGCGCCGATGATGCCGGCGTCGTTCTGCAGCACGGCGGGGATGATCTGGGTGCGCAGGTCGAGCTTGGGGATGAACTTGTGCGCCTTCTTGCTGACCCCGCCGCCGACGATGATGAGGTCGGGCCACAGCAGGTCCTCCAGGTGGGTGAAGTAGCGCTGCAGCCGCCGCGCCCACTGCCCCCACGACAGCTCCTCGCGCTCCCGGGCGCTGTTGGCGGCCCGGCTCTCGGCGTCGTGGCCGTCGAGCTCGAGGTGACCGAACTCGGTGTTGGGCACGAGTTTGCCGTCGACGAAGACCGCGGTGCCGATGCCGGTGCCGAGCGTCGCCATGACGACGGTGCCCGAGACCCCCTTGCCGGCCCCGAAGTGCATCTCGGCGACCCCGGCCGCGTCGCCGTCGTTGAGCACGGTGACGTCGCGGCCGATCCGGGCGCGCAGCAGGCCCGCGGCGTCGGCGTCGATCCAGGACTTGTCGATGTTGGCCGCCGACCGCACGACGCCCCGCGTGACCACGCCCGGCACCGTGACGCCGATCGGGTGGGTGCCGGTCTGGCCGGCGAACGTCTCCGCGATCCTGGCGATGACCTCGACGACGTTCTCCGGCGTCGACGCCGCGGGCGTCTCGATGCGCACGCGGTCGGCCGCGAACTCGCCGGCAGCGAGGTCGACGGGCGCGCCCTTGATACCGCTGCCGCCCACATCGATGCCGAGTGGGTAGGTCTGCTCGCCCATGAGTGCTCCCGTATGTCGTCGCGTGCCTGATGATCGCGCAGTCTAGGCGGGCTGCCGCACCCCGCGTGGGCGTAGCCCGCACGCCGCTGCGGGTTGGCGCGCGCGGGAACGAACTCCCCCTACAGTGGCGACGAGGACGACACCGACGCGCACCGGGGAGTCGCCCGGCAGGCTGCGCGCCCGACGAGGAGGAGACGGTCATGGCGTTCTGGTTCAACGTGAAGAGCGGACAGGTCGAGGACGAGGACCACCGCTCGGCCGACGACAACGTGATGGGCCCCTACGACACCCGCGAGGAGGCGGCCCGCGCCCTGGACACGGCCCGCGAGAAGACGGAGGCGTGGGACGAAGAGGACCGCAAGTGGAAGGGCGAGGACGACTGACTCGAGCCGGCGTCTGACTCGGGCCGGCGTCTGACTCGAGCCGGCGTCTGACTCGAGCCGACGTCGCGCACCGCAGCTGCGCACACGACAAGGGCCCCGGCGTGCCGCCGGGGCCCTTGTCGTGTCTCGCGTGTCGCTGTCTTGCGTGTCGCTGTCTCGCGTCTCGATGTGTCGCTGAGACCTGGGTCGCCTAGGCCTGGGTCAGCCGGTGCATGGCCTCGTCCCACCGCTGCGACAGCGCGTCGCGGTCCATGTCGCTGGTGAGATTCTCGTGTCGCAGCGTCAGCAGGGTGCCGTCGCCCTCGGGGACCATCTGCAGGTCGACCAGCGTGGGTGGGGCGTCGTCGTCGGCGTGCCACGACACGCGCACCTGCTGCTCGGGGTGGTAGCTGCGCGTCACGCCATACGTGCCGTCCGACGCCCGCCACGGGTCGCCCTTGCCGCCCAGCCGCGCGCCGGTGCCGAGGAAGGCCTCGATGCCCTCCTGCTGCGTCAGCCGCGACCACACCTGTGCGATGGGGCGCTGGACGTGCTGGACGACCTCGATGGCGTCCACCTGCTTTGCGTCGGACTCCGTTGCGACGTTCTCCACCGTCATGGCCAATCTCCTTCGATCCGTTCCCGCCGGGAGCCCGGCGGGCCATGCGCGTTGATCCACCTCATCACCTGGATAGCCCCGATGCAATGGTGAACACGCGGGCCGAACGTCCCGCGTTCGCGCACGTGCGGCAAGATCGTCATATGGATCGTCAACAGGAGTTCGTGCTACGCACGATCGAGGAGCGCGACATCCGCTTCGTGCGACTGTGGTTCACCGACGTGCTCGGCACGTTGAAGTCGGTGGCGGTTGCTCCGGCCGAGCTCGAGGGAGCCTTCGAGGAGGGCCTCGGCTTCGACGGCAGCGCCATCGAGGGCTTCAGCCGCATCACCGAGTCCGACATGATCGTGCGCCCCGACCCGGCCACGTTCCAGGTGCTGCCGTGGCGCGGCACCCCGCCCGGCACGGCCCGCATGTTCGGCGACATCCTCATGCCCGACGGGTCGCCGAGCTACGCCGATCCCCGCTACGTGCTGCGCCGCGCGCTGGCCAAGGCCGCCGACATGGGCTTCAGCTTCTACACCCACCCCGAGATCGAGTTCTTCCTCTTCAAGACCCCGATCGTGCCGGGGCAGCAGCCCGAGCCCCTCGACCAGGCCGGCTACTTCGACCACGTGCCCCAGGGCCTCGGGCAGGACTTCCGGCGTCGCGCGATCACGATGCTCGAGGCCATGGGCATCTCGGTGGAGTTCTCCCACCACGAGACCGCCCCCGGCCAGCAGGAGATCGACCTGCGCTACGCCGACGCGCTCTCGACCGCGGACAACATCATGACGTTCCGCACGGTCATCAAGGAGGTAGCGCTGCAGCAGGATTGTTTCGCCTCGTTCATGCCCAAGCCGCTCCCGTGGGCGCAGGGTTCGGGCATGCACACGCACCTGTCGCTCTTCGAGGGCGACCGCAACGTCTTCTTCGAGGCCGGCGGGCAATACCAGCTGAGCAAGGTCGCGCGGCAGTTCATCGCCGGCCTGCTGCGGCACGGCAGCGAGATCGTCGCCGTGACCAACCAGTGGGTCAACTCCTACAAGCGACTCTGGGGCGGTGGCGAGGCCCCCGCGCACATCAGCTGGGGCCACAACAACGGCTCGGCGATGGTGCGGGTGCCGATGTACAAGCCCACCAAGGAGAACAGCGCCCGCGTCGAGGTGCGCACGCTCGACCCGGCGTGCAACCCCTACCTGGCCTATGCGGTGCTGCTCGCGGCGGGCCTGAGGGGCATCGAGGAGGAGTACGAGCTGCCCGACGAGGCCGAGGACGACGTGTGGCGCCTCACCGACGGGGAGCGGCAGGCGCTGGGCATCGACCCGCTGCCGACGTCGCTGAACGAGGCGATCCAGGCGATGGAGGGGTCCGAGCTCGTCGCCGAGACGCTCGGGGAGCACGTGTTCGACGTCTTCCTGCGCAACAAGCGCCGGGAGTGGAACGACTACCGCGCCCAGGTGACCCCGTTCGAGCTCGAGCGGCTCCTGCCGGTGCTGTGAGCGTGAACACCGGCGTCGAGCGCGGGCAGAGCAGCCCCGCAGCCTGGCTCGCCAAGCTCGGCTTCGACGACGCGGGGCGGGCCGTGGGCCTGGCGCAGTCGCCGGTGCTCGCCGGGCTCGTCGATCTCGACGTGGACGCCACGGGGCTCCTGCGCGCCCTCGCCTACACCGCGGAGCCGACGCTGGCGCTCCTGGCCCTCGTGCGGATGCTCGACGAGGCCGAGCGGCCGTCCCGCAGCAGCGCCGACGGCGACGCGGGGCTGGGGCCGCTGCGGGCGTTGCTGTCGGAGCACAGCGACGCCCGCGACCGGCTGCTCGGCGTGCTCGGGGCCTCCTCGGCGCTGGGCGACCATCTGGCGCGCCACCCGAGTCACTGGCCGGCCGCGGCGTATGCCGAGCCGCTGGAGGCGCCCGAGCGTGCCCGCCGGCTCGTCGCCGCCGTCTCGCCGGCGCAGCGCGGCCAGCTCCTGGCCGAGGACGCGCTGCGCCTCGAATACCGCCGGCAGCTGCTCGGCATCGCCGCTCTCGACCTCACCGCCGACGACCCGGCGCAGGTCATGACGGAGGCGGCGGCCGCGCTCGCGGATCTCGCGGCGGCGGCGCTGGAGGCGGGCGTGGCGATCGCCGTCGAGCACCACCCCGACGCCGCCCAGGTCGCCCGGCTGGCGGTCATCGGCATGGGCAAGTGCGGCGGGCGCGAGCTCAACTACGTCTCGGACGTCGACGTCATCTTCGTCGCCGAGCCGGCACCGGCCGGCCAGGGGGCCGAGTCCCCGACCGAGGCCGACACGATCGCGGCGGGCACGCTGCTGGCGACCGCGGTCATGCGGGCGTGCTCGGCCTCGACCGCCGAGGGCACGCTGTGGCCGGTCGACGCCGCCCTGCGCCCGGAGGGCAAACAGGGCCCGCTCGTGCGCACCGTCGCGAGCCATGTCGGCTACTACAAGCGGTGGGCCAAGACGTGGGAGTTCCAGGCGCTGCTCAAGGCGCGGCACGTCGCGGGGGACGCGGAGGTGGGCCGCGCCTACCTCGAGGCGATCTCCCCGATGGTGTGGGAGGCATCGGCGCGACCCAACTTCGTCGAGGACGTCCAGGCGATGCGTCGCCGCGTCGAGCAGCACGTGCCGAGCCGCGACGCCGAGCGTCAGCTCAAGCTCGGTGCGGGCGGGCTGCGCGACGTCGAGTTCGCCGTGCAGCTGCTGCAGCTCGTGCACGGGCGGCACGACGAGGGGCTGCGGTCGGCGACGACGCTCGTCGCCCTCGACGCGCTGGCGACCGGCGGTTACATCGGCCGTGACCACGCCGAGCAGCTCGACTCGGCCTACCGCTTCCTGCGCAGCCTGGAGCACCGCATCCAGGTGACGCGCATGCGACGCACCCACCTGCTGCCGACCTCCGAGGACGACCTGCGCCGGCTGGGCCGCAGCCTCGGCCTGCGGGCGGAGCCGGTCGCCGACCTTCTCGAGAAATGGCGGGCCGTCAAGCGCGAGGTGCGCCGCATCCACGAGCGGCTCTTCTACCGCCCCCTGCTGTCCGCGGTCGCGCGGCTGTCGACCGACGACGCCCGTCTCACGCCGCAGGCCGCCAAGGAGCGCCTGGCGGCGCTGGGGTTCAGCGACCCGAGCGGTGCGCTGCGCCACCTGGAGTCGCTCACCGCGGGCACGAGCCGCACGGCCGCCATCCAGCGCACGTTGCTGCCGGTCATGCTCGGCTGGTTCGCCGACGAGGCCGACCCGGACGCTGGCCTGCTCGCCTTCCGCAAGCTGTCGGACTCCCTCGGCACGACGCACTGGTATCTCAAGATGCTGCGTGACGAGGGCCTCGCCGCCGAGCGCCTCGCGCACGTGCTGGCCCGCAGCCGCTATGCGGGCGACCTGCTGATGCGCGCCCCGGAGTCGGTGCGCATGCTCGCCGAGGACGAGGGTCTGCGCCCGCGCACGCGCGAGCAGGTGGTCCGCACGATGCGCTCGGCGATCACCCGCAAGGACGACGCGGAGTCGGCGATGGAGGCGACGCGGGTGATCCGCCGCGAGGAGCTCTTCCGCATCGCGCTGGCCGACCTCGTGCGCGCCGCCGATGCCGACACGGTGCGCCGTGCGCTCACCGACCTCACCGAGGCGACGCTGGAGTCCGCGCTCTACATCGCGACCAAGAAGGTGGGGATCGAACGCCGCGCCCCCGTGTCGGCCGACATCGCGCTCATCGGGATGGGGCGGCTCGGCGGCGCGGAGTGCGGCTACGGCTCCGACGCCGACGTGCTCGTCGTGCACGCCCCCCACGAGGGCGCGGACGAGCACGACGCGCTCGCCGCCACCGGCGCGGTCGTGCTCGAGCTGCGCCGGCTCGTCGGGCTCCCTGGCCCCGACCCCTCCCTCGAGGTCGACCTCGACCTGCGTCCCGAGGGCAAGGCCGGGCCGGTGTCGCGCACGATCGAGGGCTACGCGAGCTACTACCGTCGCTGGTCGGTGACGTGGGAGGCGCAGGCCCTCGTGCGCGCCCGCCCGGTCGCCGGCGATGCGGAGCTGGGGCGGCGCTTCGAGGAGCTCATCGCCCCGCTGCGCTGGCCGACCGGCGGGCTGGACCCCGCCGCCGTCCGCGAGATCCGCCGGCTCAAGGCCCGCATGGAGTCCGAGCGGCTGCCCCGCGGCGCGGATCCGCGCACCCACCTCAAGCTCGGTCGCGGTGGGCTCTCCGACGTCGAATGGACCGTGCAGCTCCTGCAGCTGGAGCACGCCCACGACCACCCGGCCCTGCGCACGACGAGTACCCTGGGGGCCCTGCGCGCCGAGGTCGAGGCCGGGTTGCTCGACCCCGACGACGGACGCCGTCTCGAGGAGGCCTGGCGCTATGCCTCCGACCTGCGCGACGCCATCATGCTGTGGCGTGGCCGGGCGGCGGAGTCCGTGCCCGCCGATGTCCGCGATGCCGAGGGAGCGCACCGGATCCTCGGCGGCGGTCCGGGCGAGGGCTCGCAGCTGGCCGAGCGGTATCGGCGCAACGCGCGCCACGCGCGGGCCGTGACCGAGCGCGTGTTCTATGGAAGAGTGCCCACCCCCGAGCGTGGCGCCGAGCGAAACGGTGGGTCCGCGCCCGCCAGGAAGGGGCCGAGCCGATGACCGACGTCGTGCGCGTCTACCTCGTCGACGATCACGAGATCGTGCGCCGGGGGCTGCGGGAGCTGCTCGAGCTCGAGGACGACATCGAGGTTGTTGGGGAGTCCGGCACCGCCGACGAGGCGACCCGCCGCATCCCCGCGATGCGCCCCGACGTCGCGGTGCTCGACGCCCGGCTCCCCGACGGCTCGGGCATCGAGGTATGTCGTCAGATCCGCTCGGTCGACGCCTCGATCCGCGGGCTCATCCTCACGAGCTTCGACGACGACCAGGCGCTGACCGCCGCGGTCCTCGCGGGAGCGTCAGGCTACCTGCTCAAGGACATCCGCGGTGGTGACCTGGTCGACACGATCCGCCGGGTCGCCCGCGGGGAGCGCCTGCTCGATCCGGCGGCCGTCGCCGCGGCGCAGCAGAGCATCGCCTCCCCGGTGACGACGGACCCGCGGCTGCGCAGCCTCACCCCGCAGGAGCGCCGCATCCTCGTGCTCGTCGCCGACGGCCTGACGAACCGGCAGATCGGCGGCGAGCTGTTTCTCGCCGAGAAGACCGTGAAAAACTACATCACTGCGATTCTCGCGAAGCTGGGCATGGAGCGACGCACCCAGGCAGCCGTGTTCGCCGCCACACACGCCGACCAGCTGGGCGAACGGCGCGCGTGACCAGGCCCGGGGCCGGGGGACCAAAGGCCCTGGGACCTGCCAGAACAGGGGTTCAGGCTGACTGCATGACGGGCAGCAAATGGGCGCTGACGCCGCCCTTTACGGGCATCGTCGCTCACGACGTGGTCGCGGGCGTTCTCGGCCCCGCCGGCGCTCACGCTGTGGCCAGAGCGGCGGTGCAGGAAGCGGCGGCGCGCGGGGCGCGCGTGCGTTTCCTGCACGTGCTGCCGGCCGGCACGCCCGAGGGAGAGCGCGACGACTCCGACAGCTTCAGCTTTGCCGCCGCCCTGCGCGCGCTGCGCGAGTTCCCTCGCGTCCCGGTGACATTCGAGGTCGCCGAGGGTGATCCAGGGCAGGTGCTCGTCGACCGCAGCGCCGAGGCGAGCGTGCTCGTCATCGCCGCGGACGAGGTCGATCAGCCCGAGGCGGCGGAATACTGCCACCGACACGCCCGGTGCGACGTGCTGACGGTCCGCAGCGTGCGCGCAGCGCATACCGGCCTAGCATCGACCGGGTGACCGCTCGACCTACGGCTGGACGGACAGCAGCAGGACGGACCGACGCTGGACGGACGGCTCCGACGACCGGAGCGAGCGCTGCGCCCGCGGACTCGCTACCCGGGAGTGAGGGCGGCGAGCGTCGAGAGCCATCCCGGCCGGCTGCCGACCCGGTGGCCTGGCCGGGCGCCGGGCTCGACATCGAGGATCTGCTCGACGAGATCCGCCGCCGCGCCGCCGGTGCGGCCCAGGCCCAGGAACGCCTGGCGAGCCTGCTCGACGCCGTCGTCGCGATCGGCTCCGACCTCGAGCTGCCGGCTGTGCTCACGAAGGTGCTCGCGTCGGCCTGCAGCCTGCTGGGCGCCCGCTACGGCGCGCTCGGGGTGCTCGACACCTCGGGCCAGCGGCTCGCGGACTTCCTCACCTACGGCATCAGTGACGCCGACCGCGCCGCGATCGGCGACCTGCCACAGGGAGACGGGGTGCTCGGCCTGCTCATCCGCGACCCGCGCACCCTGCGCCTGGACGACATCACGACGCACCCGGAGTCGGTCGGCTTCCCGCCCCACCACCCGCCGATGCGCACGTTCATCGGAGCGCCCGTGCGCGTGCGCGCGAAGGTCTTCGGCAACCTCTACCTGTGCGAACGGCTGGACGGCGAGCCCTTCGACCCCGACGACGCCGTCGTGCTGGAGGGGCTGGCCGCGGCGGCGGGCATCGCGATCGAGAACGCCCAGCTCTTCGCGCGGGCGCACGGTCGGCAGGAGTGGTCGCAGGTCGTCGCCGAGCTCACCCAGACGCTGCTCGAGGGGCGCAACGAAGACGCGGCCCTGAGCCGCATGGTCAAGCGGGCCCGCGAGCTGGGCGGCGCGCGCCTGGGCATGCTGGCCGTCCGCGACGAGGATGGGGTCCTGGCCGTGCGGGCCTTCGAGGGGGCCGCTCCCGGCCGGAGTGTGCTCGGCGCCCGCCTGCACAGCGCCCGCTGGTCGATCCTGCTCAAGGAGCGTGTGCCGCTCCTGCTCATGGCGATGCCGTCCGACACGCACATCGGCACCCTGTCGGCCGAGCTCGGCCACCTCGGCGGCGTCGACGAGCTCGGCGCCTGCGCGCTCGTGCCGATCACCGTCGGCGAGGTGGAGGTCGCGCTGCTCGCGCTCGCGTGGGACACCGATCGCCGGGGCGAGGCGAACGAGACGATGGACATGCTCACCCTCTTCGCCGAGCAGATGGGCCTGGCGATCGAGGCCGGGCGCGCTCAGCGACAGCGCTCGCGCGCCCGCCTCCTCGAAGACCGCGACCGCATCGCCCGCGACATGCACGACCACGTCATCCAACGCCTCTACGCCGCCGGGCTCAGTCTGCAGGCGTCGGCGCGGCACATCGACGGGCCCGTGCGCGAGCGCGTCGAGAAGGTCGTCGACGAGCTGGACCTGGCCATCAAGGACCTGCGCGAGGCGATCTTCGAGCTGCATCAGCACCTGCCCGAGGGGGGCCTGGGGCCCACCATCGAGGCGCTCGTGGCGCAGTTCGCCCGCAACGCCGGCTACGTGCCCGATCTGGCCTTCGAGGGGCTGCTCTCGGACGTGCCGCCGCATCTGGAGCAGGAGGTCCTCGCGGTCGTGCGGGAGGGCTTGTCGAACATCGTGCGACACTCGGCGGCCACCGACGCCCAGGTGCGGGTGAGCACCCTCGACGGACTGGTCGTGACGATTCAGGACAACGGCGTCGGCATCACCTCGCCGGCCGCCCGCAGCGGACTGGAGAACCTCGAGAATCGGGCCGCCGGGCACGGGGGAGCGTTCTCGCTGACGGCCCGAGAGCCCACCGGCACCTTGCTGCGGTGGCGCATCCCGCTGCAGTGACCAGGGGTTTTCGACGCCGCACGCGGTCTCGCGGTGCGGGCGCGGTCGTCTCAATGTCTCGACGCAGGGACGATTGAACCGTCAATTATGTATTAGCATTCGATCATGTTCACCGGCGTCGAGCGCGACGAGGCCCCCCGCGGGGAGCGCTCCGGTGCGCCGCCGCACGAGCCGGCACAGGACGTCTGGCTGACGGCCCACGAGCGGGAGGCCTGGCTGACCCTCAACGCGATCATGCTGCGGCTCCCGGGCCTGCTCGAGCAGCAGCTGCAGCGCGACTCCGACCTCAGCTACTTCGAATACATGGTGCTCGCCGTGCTCGCCGAGCAGCAGCCGCCGCGGCTGCGCATGAGCCAGTTGTCGATGCTCACCAGCGGCTCCCTGTCACGCCTCTCGCACGTCGCCAAACGCCTGGAGTCCAAGCACTACATCGTGCGCGAGACCGACGCCCTCGACCGCCGCTCGACCAACGCCGTCCTCACCGCGCGGGGGCTCGCCAAGGTGCGCGAGACCGCGCCCGGGCACGTCGCGTGGGTGCGGCACATCTTCTTCGACAACCTCGACGCCGACCAGCTCGAACACTTCATCGCCCTGGGCGAGTCGGTGTTGCCCCGCGTCGACCCGGGCGGGGAGATGACGAATCCGTCCCGGTGACAGTCGTCCTGGTCGCATGGATGCAAGCCCGGGAACACCTGGGCACGCCACGGCGTCGTTGCGGTCACGCGCGGATCCTGAACCGCGTGAACTCGGGGTGCACAGCGGCCGCCCGGGACCCGTCGCCGGAGCCCGGGCGGCCTACCGCGACGCCCGTCGACCTACCCGATCGGCCTGCCCGCCGCGCTCGGGGGATCGGGCGGGTCGGCGTGACGTGGAGGTCTGGCCGTAGCCGGCGATGAGCCCCGCGACCTTCGTCAGCTCGTCGTCGTCGAGCACCCGTTGCGGAGCCGGATAGGCGGCAGCCAGCAGCTGCACCTGACAGATGTACTCCAGGTAGGCGGTCCGGTCCAGCAGCGCCTCCAGCTCGGCCCCGACGAGCACCGCCCCGTGGTTGCCCATGAGCGCCGCCGTGCGACCCTCGAGCGCCCGCGACACGTGCTCGGCCAGCTCCGGGGAGCCGAATGTCGCGTAGGGCGCGACCCGCACCGGACCGCCGAACATCGCCGTGTAGTAGTGCCCGGCCGGCACGACGTCGACGACCGTCGACAGCGCGGTCGAAGCGGGCGCGTGCGTGTGCACCACCGCGCGGTGGCCGGTGCGGGTATAGACCGTCAGGTGCAGCGGAAGCTCGCTGCTCGGCGCCAACGCGGCCTCGACCGCGTCGCCCGAGAGGTCGTGGACGCCCACGTCGGCGGCGCTCAGCTCGTCGTAGTCGACGCCGCTGGGCGAGATGACGACGAGGTCGCCGGCGCGCACGGACACATTGCCCGCCGTGCCGACGACCAGGCCCTCCCGCCGCAGTCGCCGGCAGGCGGCCGCGACGGCCTCGCGTTCGGCCTCCAGGAGCATGAGCGCGTCAGTCCCCGGGGCGCACGACGATCTTGAGCTCGTCGGCGTCGCCCGCGTGATCGAGCGCCGTGCGCGCCTCGTCGAGGCCGTAGGTGCTGGTCACGAGCGCGTCGAGGTCGACCTTGCCGCTCGCGACGAGGTGGATGCCGAGCGGCCACGTGTCGGTGTAACGGAAGATGCCCGTGACGTTGAGCTCGCGATTCTGGATGAGCGGGATCGGCAGCGCGATCTCGTCGGCGCCCATGCCGACGAGCACGACCGAGCCGCCCGGCTTCACCGTGTGCATGCCGCTGACGACGGCCGGAGCCACCCCCGCCGCGTCGATGAACGCGTCGACCTCGTAGCCCGCCGCCGCGACGTCCGTCGTCATCGGGTCGACGACCTGCGTGGCGCCGTGCTTGAGGGCCAGCTCGCGCCGGGGTGCGGCCGGGTCGGACACGATGATGCGGGCCGCGCCGAACGCCCGCGCCACCTGACACTGGATGATGCCGATCGGCCCCGCGCCGGCGATGAACACGCTCTGCCCGGGCTTGAGATCGGCCTTGCGGGCCGCCGCGATGCCGACCGACAGCGGCTCGAGCATCGCCGCGGCCGCGTCGCTGACCTCGTCAGGGATCGGGTGCGCGAAGTCCGCCTGGATCACCGCGTATTCGCAAAACCCGCCGTCGATCGGCGGGGTCGCGTAGAACTCCATGTCGGGGCACAGGTTGTAGCGCCCCGACTTGCAGAACTCGCACACCCGGCAGGAGCGCTGCGGCTCGACCGCCACTCGCTCGCCGATGCGGGCGTCGTCGACGGCGTCGCCGACGGCGACGATCCGACCGCCCAGCTCGTGCCCGAGGATGATGTCCGCGTCGACGACGAAGTCGCCGATCCGACCGTGTTTGTAGTAGTGCACGTCCGAGCCGCACACCCCCACGGCGCCGACTTGGACGAGCACCTCGTCCGGCGCGAGCTCCGGCACCGGACGCTCGTCGGTCGTGATCGACAGATCCGGGTGCAGGATCGAGGCCCGCATCGAGCTGGGCACGGTCGCGGTCATGGCAGCTGCTCCTTCGCACGCGTAGAGGGATTCACCCCCATCGAATCACCGACGACCGCGCGTCGGTGCTCTAAGGACACCCCCAACGCAACGACACGGGCCGCCACCGAGGATGCGGTGGCGGCCCGTGCGGCGAATCTGCGGACTGAGAGATCGCCCACGCCTCTGAACTGCCAGTTTCCGCTCAGACGTGGTGGCGAAGACGACTCTTCCTCGACTCCGGTGGTGGCAGGATGCTCGCTTCGCTCCGCTCCTACCACCACCTGCGTCTTCGTCAGAGGTCGTACCGAAGACGACTCTTCCTCGACTCCGGCGGTGGCAGGATGCTCGCTTCGCTCCGCTCCT
>JBDIAP010000071.1:0-19005 GCA_039812485.1 Kineosphaera sp. | reverse complement strand
GTCGATCAGTAGGGGCGTCGATCAGTAGGGGCGTGGCGGCACGTAGTCCTGCGGGCCGGACCCGCCGGGACCCTGCAGCGCGCGCCCCGTGGGGTCGCCGCCGAACCGGTTGGTCTGAGGCTGCCCATCGCGGACCATCCAGACGATCACGATGATCCAGCCGACGATCGGGATGAGCCCGATGAGCTGCCACCAACCGGATCGGTCGATGTCGTGCAGGCGGCGGGCCGTGACGGCCAGCGTCGGCAGCAGCAACGCGACGTTGGCCAACGAGGTGATCGGGCCGGAGCCGGTGTCGCCCCCGATGCTCGTGTCGGGGAAGAGCATGTTGTCGAGGAGGTTCGTCACGATGCCGACCATGACCTGAAACAGCACCCACCACCAGAACTCCGCGCGCCGGGCCCGCCCCGTGAACGTCGCGTACTTGCTGAAGACCGTCGAGATCGCTTGACCGAACGACATCGTCACTTCCCCTGTGTCCATGTCCCGTGGGAGGTCCCGTGGGAGGTCCCGTTGGAGGGCCCCGTCGGGGTCCCCGAGGAGGTGGCGTCGCCACCCTGCCTCCAGGATCGCATCGCGCACTATCCCGCGCGGCGGTGGCCCGCACCGAGCGGGGGACTTTGCCAGACTGAGTCCCGTGATGGACTTCCTTTACAGCGTCTGGGGCATCGTCGTCGTCGTCGGTGTGCTCATCGTCGGCCTGCTCGTCGGGTTCCTGCGGCCGGGGCGCCGCCGGCGTCACGAGGAGGTGCCGCCGCCCGGGCAGGTCGACGTCGTCACCCCGCCGGGCGAGGTGGCCGACGCCGACGCCGCCGCCGGGCCGGAGCCGCGGGGCCCGACGATCACGCTGGAGCGCCCCGAGCGTGCCGGTGGTCGCATGCAGCGCCTGCGGGCCCGGCTGGCCCGCTCCAACTCGGCCTTCGGGCGCGCGCTGCTCTCGATGCTCTCCAGCGGTCGGCTCGACGACGAGGCGTGGGAGGACGTCGAGGACACGCTCATCGCCTCCGACCTGGGTGTCGAGGCCAGCAGCCAGCTCGTCGAGTCGCTGCGCACGCGCGTCAAGGTCGAGGGCGTCAAGGACGAGGCCACGGTGCGCGGCTGGCTGCGAGACGACCTCATCGAGCTCATCGACCCGACGATGGACCGGCGCATCGCCTCCCGCCGCGTCGACGATCGACCTGCCGTGCTGCTCGTCGTCGGCGTCAACGGCACCGGCAAGACGACGACCGTCGGCAAGCTCGCGCGCGTCATGGTCGCCGAAGATCGCAAGGTGCTGCTCGGCGCGGCCGACACGTTCCGGGCCGCGGCCGCCGACCAGCTCCAGACGTGGGGCGCCCGCGTCGGTGTCGACACGATTCGCTCCGACCGCGAGGGCGCCGACCCGGCGGCGGTCGCCTTCGATGCCGTCAAGGCCGGGCAGGAGTCCGACGCCGACGTCGTCATCATCGACACCGCGGGGCGGCTGCACAACAAGGCCAACCTCATGGACGAGCTCGGCAAGATCAAGCGCGTCGTCGAGAAGCGCAGCCCGATCGACGAGGTGCTCCTCGTGCTCGACGCGACGACCGGCCAGAACGGCCTCACCCAGGCCGAGGTCTTCGCCCAGGTCGTCGACGTCACCGGCATCGTGCTCACCAAGCTCGACGGCACCGCGAAGGGCGGCATCGTCGTCGCCGTGCAGCGCAAGCTCGGCGTGCCGGTCAAGCTCGTCGGCCTCGGCGAGGGCCCGGACGACCTGGCCCCCTTCGACCCCGCGACGTTCGTCGACGCACTGCTGGATTGACCGATCCCGGGGTCACCCGGGCGGGGGAATAGCCGATCGACGAAATTGTTGATGTGTCACATGAAACGTATCGGCTTCCTGTCCTTCGGGCACTGGAACCCCCACCCGCAGTCCGCGACCCGCTCGGCCTCGGACGTCCTGCTGCAGTCCATCGACCTCGCCCAGGCCGTCGAGGAGATCGGCGGCGACGGGGCCTACTTCCGCGTCCACCACTTCGCGCGGCAGCTCGCCTCGCCGTTCCCGCTCCTCGCGGCCGTCGGGGCGCGCACGCAGCGCATCGAGATCGGCACCGGCGTCATCGACATGCGCTATGAGAACCCGCTCTACATGGCCGAGGACGCCGGCGCGGCCGACCTCATCTCCGGCGGGCGGCTGCAGCTCGGCGTGAGCCGCGGGTCACCCGAGCAGGTCGTCGAGGGCTACCGCTACTTCGGCCACGACCCGGCCGACGGCGAGACCGACGCGGCGATGGCCCGGCGGCACACCGCGCGCTTCCTCGAGGCGATCGAGGGGGAGCGGTTCGCGCAGCCGAGCCCGCAGCCGATGTTCCCCAACCCGCCGGGGCTGTTGCGCATCGAGCCGCACTCGGCCGGCCTGCGCGACCGCATCTGGTGGGGCGCCGCCACCCGCGAGACCGCGCAGTGGGCCGCGCGGGAGGGCCTCAACCTCATGAGCTCCACCCTGCTCACGGAGTCGACCGGCCAGCCTTTCCACGAGCTGCAGGCCGAGCAGATCCGGCTCTTCGAGCAGGAGTGGCGCGCCGCCGGCCACACGCGGACGCCGCGGACCTCGGTGTCGCGCAGCATCTTCCCGCTCGTCACCGAGATGGACCACGCCTACTTCGGCGGGGAGCGCGCCAGCAGCGACCAGATCGGCATCATCGACGGCGCCCGCTCGACGTTCGGCAAGACGTATGCCGCGGAGCCGGCGCAGCTCGTGCAGCAGCTCGCCCAGGACGAGGCCATCGCCGCCGCCGACACCCTGCTGCTCACCGTGCCCAACCAGCTCGGCGTCGACTACTGCGCGCACGTCGTCGAGCAGGTGCTCGCCGTCGGCCGCGAACTCGGCTGGCGCTGAGACGGCCGGCCCGACCGACACCCCGCCGATCAGTGCCGCCCGGGCCGTCCCGGGCGGCACTGTCGTCGGCGGCCGGCTCGGCCGACGACCCGGATTCGGTGGAGGTGTCGCGGGTCTGCGTGGGTGGTCCACTCGACATCGGCTTCAGGCGTTGATGGAGCGAAGGTACTGCTCGCCGTCGGCGGCGAGGGCGGCGATCATGGTCCAGGCGGCCCGCCGCCCGTCGTCGTGGACTGCACGAGGCGGCGTGCCGTCGAACGCCACGGAGACCGTGGCGCGAGCACGGCCCTGGACGAGGATGGCCGATCTCCCCAGCCGGTGAGGTCGGAACGTGCCGAGCGGCAGCCCACGAGTGGAGCGAGGTGGCGGTGAGCGGTAGCGGTATCCCCGGTGGCGATCTGTATGTGCCCCCCGGCCCGGGTATCCCGCGCGGCGCGCGGCTGGCCGCGGCCGACCTCGACGAGCGTTTCACGAAGGCCTCCGGCCCCGGCGGGCAGGGCGTCAACACGACCGACAGCCGCGTCGAGCTCGTCCTCGACGTCGGGGCCTGCTCGCTGACCCCCGCCCAGCGTGAGCGCGTCCTGGCCGCCCTCGGCCCACGGGTGAGCGTCGTCGCCACCGAGCACCGCTCGCAGTATCGCAACCGCGTCGCCGCCCGCGACCGGCTCGCCGCGGCGCTGCGCGCAGCCCTCGCGCCGCCCGGCCCGCGCCGGCGTCCCACGAAGCCGACCCGCGGCTCGCAGCAGCGGCGCCTGGCCGCCAAGCAGCGCCGCTCCGCCACGAAGGGGCTGCGCGGGCGCGTCCGGGGCGAGGACTGACCACCCGCCCCGGACGCATCGATCGCGCGACCGGATCGCGCTACCGGCGGGCGGGCTCGCGCACGTAGACCGTGGCTCCGAGATCGACGAACTCGGCCGACTTGCGCGCCATCCCGGCCTCGATCTCGTCATCGCGCAGCGTGTCATCGCGCCCTGTGTCGTCGCGCCCTGTGTCATCGCGCCCTCTGTCGTCGTGCTCGTCGTCGAGCGACTCCCCGCGCGCCGCGCCGAACCGCTCGCGCACGTCCTGGCTGATGCGCATCGAGCAGAACTTCGGCCCGCACATCGAGCAGAAGTGCGCGGTCTTGGCCGGTTCGGCGGGCAGCGTCTCGTCGTGGAACGCCATCGCGGTCGCCGGGTCGAGCGCGAGCGCGAACTGGTCGTGCCAGCGGAACTCGAAGCGGGCCGTGCTCAGCGCGTCGTCCCAGGCTCGCGCGCCGGGGTGGCCCTTGGCCACGTCGGCGGCGTGCGCCGACAGCTTGTAGGTGATGACGCCGGTCTTGACGTCGTCGCGGTTCGGCAGGCCCAGGTGCTCCTTCGGCGTGACATAGCAGAGCATCGCCGTGCCGTGCATCGCGATCGTCGCCGCGCCGATCGCGGAGGTGATGTGGTCGTAGCCGGGCGCGATGTCGGTGACGAGCGGGCCGAGGGTGTAGAACGGCGCGCCGTGGCACCACTCCTGCTGCACGTGCACGTTGCCGGGCACGAGGTCGAGCGGGATGTGCCCGGGCCCCTCGACCATGACCTGCACGTCGTACTCCCACGCGCGGCGCGTCAGCTCGGCGAGCGTGCGCAGCTCGGCGAGCTGGGCCTCGTCGTTCGCGTCGGCGGTCGACCCGGGCCGCAGCCCGTCGCCGAGGCTGAAGGCCACGTCGTACCGGGCGAAGATCTCGCACAGCTCGTCGAAGTGCTCGTACAGGAAGCTCTCCCGGTGGTGCGCCAGGCACCAACCGGCCATGATCGAGCCGCCGCGGCTGACGATGCCGGTGACGCGGTCGGCGGTCAGCGGCACGTAGCGCAGCAGCACCCCGGCGTGGATCGTCATGTAGTCGACGCCCTGCTCGCACTGCTCGATGACCGTGTCGCGGAAGATCTCCCACGTGAGGTCCTCGGCCTTGCCGTCGACCTTCTCCAGCGCCTGATAGATCGGCACGGTGCCGATCGGCACGGGGGAGTTGCGGATGATCCACTCCCGCGTCGTGTGGATGTCGTCGCCGGTCGAGAGGTCCATGACGGTGTCGGCGCCCCATGTGATCGCCCAGCTCAGCTTGTCGACCTCGTCGGCGATCGAGCTCGTCACCGCGGAGTTGCCGATGTTGGCGTTGACCTTGACGAGGAAGCGGCGCCCGATGATCATCGGCTCGCTCTCGGGGTGGTTGACGTTGGCGGGGATGATCGCGCGGCCGGCGGCGACCTCGCGGCGCACGAAGTCGACGTCGCAGCCCTCGCGCGCGGCGACATACGCCATCTCGGGGGTGACGAGGCCGCGGCGGGCGTAGTGCAGCTGGGTCACGGTGGCGCCGGCGGCGGCCCGCAGCGGGGCGCGGCGCTCGCCCTGCCAGCGCAGCGAGGCCTCGCCCCGGCGCTGCGCGGAGCGGCCGTCGTCGAGCAGCTGCGCCTCGCGGCCGGCGTAGGTCTCGACGTCGCCGCGGGCGGCGATCCAGTCGGCGCGCAGGGGCTGCAGGCCGCGTTCGGGCCTCGAGCCGGGGCCGGAGGTCGTGTAGCGGTCGAACGTGGCGCCGTTGGTGAGGGCGACGCGGGTGACGGGCACGCGCAGGGTCTCACCGTGCGGGCCGGCGATCTCGCGCTCGACGCGGGTGTGGGAGGGGTGCAGCGTCGTGAGGTGTTCGGTGCGCATCGGCTCCGTCGCGCTCGTCGTCGCGCTGGTGGTCGGGCTCGGGCTGGGCTGGGTGGTCGTCATGACTCTCGCTTCCGCTCGGCCGGGCCGGTCGAGCGAAGCAGCTTGTCCGAGAGCGGGATTCGTGGTGTCCGGCGGACCTCGCCGCCCCCCGGTCGCGTGCCTCCGGGCCTCCCGCCGACGACAATCCCTCCGCCGGCATGACCCGGATCAGGTGTGACGGTCAGGGCGGCAACAGCCCTTTCTCAGCCCCATGCCGGGGGCTCCCGTGGTCGACGGCGACGACCCTACCAAGCTCGCGCCGCTGCGTCCGGCGAAGCCGCGCGTCGGCTCTAGGGTTGCTGCGTGAGCGAACCCACGGACACACCGCACGGCGCCTTGCGCGACTATGTGGCCTGGCACGACGACTACGCGGACCCCGAGTCAAGCCTGTCGGCACGCTTGCGGGTCGTGCAGGCCGCGATCGGCGACTGGCTCGACGCCTCGCCAGGTCCGCGTCGGGTCCTCAGCGTGTGCGCGGGTCAGGGGCATGACATCATCGGCGCCCTCGGCGCCCGCAGCGCCGCCGACCGCGCGCGGGTCAGCGGAAGCCTCGTCGAGATCGATCCGACCAACGCGGCGATCGCTCGGCGACGCATCGCCGAGCTCGGGCTTCGCCTCGACGTGGTGCAGGCCGACGCCGGCCTCAGCGACACCCTCGTGGGCCTCGTGCCGGCGGACCTCGTGCTGCTGGTCGGCATCATGGGCAACATCTCCCCGGCCGACATCGAGCGGCTCGTGGCAACGGCGCGCGAGCTGACGGCCCCGGGCGGGACCGTCATCTGGTCCCAGGGCGTGCACCTCGCCGGGCTCAATCGGCAGATCGTCGAGTGGTTCGCTCGGGCGGGTTTCGAGGAGCAGTGGCTGGGCGTGGTCGACGCCCTGGGCCGCCACGTCGGCGTAGAGCGACTGGTCGCCGAGCCGGCGCCCCTACGGCCGGGTCGCACGATCTTCACCTTCCACCGCTGAACTGGCGCCCGCGGCGTCGCCGTCCGTGTGCGCCGTGGGGGCGACCCGGAAACCACACGGCAACACGGGTTGCCTAGTGTTGCGGACTATGCACCTGTCGCCCGCCGACACCGAGAAGCTCCTGCTGTCCGTGGCGGGCATGGTCGCCCGAGATCGGCTTGCCCGGGGAGTGCTGCTCAACCATCCCGAGGCCGTCGCGCTGCTGTCGACGTGGGTCGTCGAACGCGCCCGCGAAGGACGTTCGGTGGCCGACCTCATGTCGGCGGGCCGCGAGGTGCTGACCCGCGACCAGGTGATGCCGGGTGTCGCCGAGATGATCCACGACATCCAGGTCGAGGCGACCTTTCCCGACGGACGCAAGCTCGTCACGCTGCACCATCCGATCGCCGACCCTTCCCCCGACCCCGTAGCAGGTGCCCTCGCCCCTTCGCCCGGCGGCGCGCCCCCCGACGAACCCCCCGGCGCGATCCGGGTCGCGGCCGGCGACATCGAGCTCAACGCCGACCGCGACGACTCGCAGCGGGCCACGCTGACGCTCGTCAACACCGGCGACCGCCCGATCCAGATCGGCTCCCACCTGCACCTGCCCGACGCCAACGCCGCGCTGCACTTCGACCGCGCCGCTGCTGCGGGCATGCGCCTCGACATCCCCAGCGGCACGAGCGTGCGCTTCGAGCCGGGCGTCTCGCGCACCGTCGAGCTCGTCGCGTTGCGGGGAGCCCGTCGCGTGCCGGGCCTGCAGCGCCGCGACGAGACCGGCAGCGCACACCCCGGCAGCGACGAGACCAGCAGCGCCACGACGCGCAGCGACACCACCAGCAGCGACACCACCAGCAACGACACGCAACGTGAGGAGCACTGATGGCCCGGCTCGACCGCGCGACGTACGCCGCTCTCTACGGGCCGAGTGTGGGCGACCAGGTGCGCCTCGGCGACACGGACCTGTGGATCGAGGTGACGGCCGATCTCACCGCGGGTGGTGAGGAGGCGGTCTTCGGCGGGGGCAAGTCGATCCGTGAGTCGATGGCGCAGGGCGTCACGACCCGCGCCGACGGCGCCCTCGACACCGTCATCACCAACGCCGTCGTGCTCGACCACGCCGGCATCGTCCGCGCCGACGTCGGCCTGCGCGACGGCCGGATCGTCGCCCTCGGCCGCGCCGGCAACCCCGACATCGCCGACGGCGTGCACCCCGACCTCCACATCGGCCCGAGCACCGACGTCATCGCCGGGGAGGGGCGCATCCTCACCGCCGGCGGCATCGACATGCACGTGCACTTCCTCTCGCCGAGCCAGATCCACGAGGCCCTCGCCGCGGGGCTCACGACCCTCGGCGGCGGCGGCACCGGACCGAGCGAAGGAAGCAGGGCGACGACCGTCACCCCCGGCGCGTGGCACCTCGCGCAGGTGCTGCGGGGCCTGGACGACCTGCCGATCAACCTGCTGCTCATGGGCAAGGGCAACACGGTGAGCGCCGCGGGCCTGGCCGAGCAGGCGCTCGCCGGCGCGGCCGCCTACAAGGTGCACGAGGACTGGGGCTCGACGCCCGCCGCGATCGACGCCGCGCTGCGGGCCGCCGACGAGCACGGCCTGCAGGTCGCGCTGCATTCGGACAGCCTCAACGAGTGCGGGTATGTCGAGTCGACGGTGCGCGCGATCGGCGGCCGCTCGATCCACGCCTTCCACACCGAGGGCGCCGGCGGCGGCCACGCGCCCGACATCATGTCGATCGCCTCGCACCCGAACGTCCTTCCCGGGTCGACGAATCCGACGCTGCCGCACACGGTCAACACGGTCGCCGAGCACGTCGACATGCTCATCGTCTGCCACCACCTCAACCCGGCCGTGCCGCAGGATCTCGCGTTCGCCGAGTCCCGCATCCGGGCGACGACGATCGCCGCCGAAGACCTCCTGCACGACCTCGGCGCCCTGTCGATGACGAGCAGCGACGCCCAGGCGATGGGCCGCGTCGGCGAGGTCATCACCCGCACGTGGCAGGTCGCGCACGTCATGAAGGCCCGCTACGGCCCGCTGTCCGGCAGCGAGCCCGCCGACAACGAACGCGCTCGCCGGTATGTCGCGAAATACACGATCAACCCCGCGATCGCTCACGGCATCGACGCCGAGGTCGGCTCGGTCGAACCCGGCAAGCTCGCCGACCTCGTGCTGTGGGACCCCCGCTTCTTCGGCGTGCGGCCCGACGTCGTGCTCAAGGGCGGCGCGATCGTCCGGGGGGCGCTCGGCGACCCGAACGCCTCGATCCCGACGCCGCAGCCGGTGCTCATGCGGCCCGCGCTCGTCGCGGCCGCGGGGGCGCACCTGGGCTACACGTTCACCTCGCCGGCGGCGCTCGCCGACGGGCTGGGGGAGCGGCTCGGGCTGCGCCGCCCGCTGCGGGCCGTCGCCCCGACCCGCGCGGTGGCCAAGGCCGACATGGTGCACAACGCCGCGACCCCGCGCATCGACATCGACCCCGAGACCTTCGCCATCGAGGTGGAGGGTGAGCTCGTCGTCCCTCAGCCCGTCGCGGAACTGCCGCTGGCCCAGCGCTATGCCCTTTTCTGAGCGGGCCCGGGCCGACCCCGTCGAGCACCCGGCGCGCCGCGTCGCGGCCCTCGACGACATCGCCGTGCAGTATGCGCTCATGCTGCTCGCCGACGCGCGGCTGCCCGCCGGCGGGCACACGATGTCCGGCGGGCTCGAGCCCGCGATCCAGGCCGGGCTCACGGTGGCCGAGGTGCCGGCCTATCTGCGGGGGCGGCTCGTCGGCACCCTGCGGGTCGACGCCGGCACCGCGGTCGTGGCCCGGCACGCCTGCGCCGCAGGGCACGACGCGATGGCGGTCGCCGACGCGTGGGCGGCCCGCACGCCGACGCAGACGCTGCGCGACGCCGGGCACGTCGCCGGACGCGGACTGCACCGGGTGCTCAGCCACCTGGCGGGCGGCGTCGAGTGGCCGGCGCGGCGGCACCGGGCGGCGGCGCTGCGGGCCCGCGCATGGCTCGAGCCGCTCGTGCGCGAGCACGTCGCCTGGCGGCCGGTCGTGCTCGGCGCGCTCGCCGGCAGCCTCGGGCTCGACGCGGGGCGCACCGCGCTGCTGCTCGCCTACGACGATGTGCAGACGGTGACGGCGGCGGCCCTCAAGTTGCTGCCGCTCGACCCGCTCGCGGCGCTCGACTGGTCGCTCGGGGTGCGCGAGGAGATCGCCCGGCTCGTCGCGGATCTCGCCGATCTCACCGACCCCGACGACATCCCCGCCGACAGCGCCCCGGCGCTCGAGGCCTGGCATCACGTCCATTCGCTCGCCGACCGGAGGCTTTTCCGTGCCTGACCCCTCTGATCCGCCCCACGTGACCGACCTCGGGTCCCTGAGGCCCTCCCGCCCGATGCGCCTGGGGGTCGCCGGGCCGGTCGGCACCGGCAAGTCCTCGCTCATCGCGCTGCTGTGCCGCCAACTCGCCGGCGACCTCTCGATCGGCGTCGTCACCAACGACATCTACACCGACGAGGACGCGCGCATGCTGCGCGCCGCAGGGGTGCTCGACCCCGCGCGCATCCGGGCGGTCGAGACCGGCGCGTGCCCGCACACGGCGATCCGCGACGACGTGACGATGAACCTGCTGGCCGTCGAGGACCTCGAGCGCGACTTCGCCCCGCTCGACCTCGTGCTCGTCGAGTCCGGCGGCGACAACCTCACCGCGACGTTCAGCCCGGCGCTCGTCGACGCCCAGATCTTCGTGCTCGACGTCGCCGGCGGGGGAGACGTCGTGCGTAAGGGCGGCCCCGGCATCGCCCGCGCCGACCTGCTCGTCGTCAACAAGACCGACCTCGCCCCGTATGTCGGGGTCGACGCCGAGCTCATGGCCCGACAGGGTCGCGAGGCCCGCGACGGCCGGCCGGTCGTCGCCCTGTCGCGACACGACGGGGAGTCGGTGCGCGCGCTGCGCTCGTGGGTGCTGCACCTGCTGGAGCACTACCGGGGCGGGCAGCACGAGGCGATCGACCCCGGGCCGATGGCCCCGCACGCGCACGCCGACGGTGTCGTCCACACCCACTGAGCTGCCTGGGCTGCGCGGCACCGGCCCGTCGGCAGCGATGACCGCCGCAGCCCCCAGCCGCGACGCGGCGCACGCCCACGACGTGACGACGCTGCGCGTGCGCCTCGGGGCGAGCGGCCGGCCGCGCGTCGAGACCCGCGCCGGGCTGCTCGTGCCGCGGATCGTGTCGGTGCGGGAGCGCACCGTGCGCGTCGTGCTCGTCGCGGCCGGGGCACTGCTGCTGGCCGGCGACGACGTGCGCGTGAGGGTCGACGTCGGGTCCGGCGTGCGCCTCGAGCTGGCCGACGTGGCGGCGACCGTCGCCTACGACGGGCGCGGCGGGCAGTCGTCGTGGCGGGCCGACCTGAGCGTCGCTCCCGGCGGCGAACTGCGCTGGCACGGTGAGCCGTTCGTCGTCGCTTCGGGTGCGGACGTCGACCGTGGCCTGCACGCGCAGGTCGAGGACGGCGGGCGACTCGCGCTGCGCGACACGCTCGTGCTGGGGCGGCACGGCGAGCCGAGCGGCGTCGTGCGCTCCCGCGCCCGGCTGCATTATGCCGGTCGGCCGGTGCTCGCCGAGGACCTCGACCTGAGCGCGGGCCGCGGCGAGCTGCCGGGCATCCTCGGCGGCCGGCGCGTCGTCGACCAGATCGTGCGGCTGGGCTCGGCGCCGGCCACCGAGCCGGGCGGGCTCACCGCCCGGGCCGCGAGCACCTCCTGCGTGGGCTGCGTGGGGGACGCGGCGACCGGCAGCGAGGTGCTGACGACCCCGCTGCGCGTGCCCGGCGGCAGCGGCAGCCTGACCCGGTGGCTCGGCCTGCAGATGCACCGTTCGCCGCTGCGGCTGGACCCGACCGGAGGTGGCGCCCGCAGGCGGTGAAAACTGCGATACAGCGCCGTAACGCGAGCGCGGGCACGCCGAAACGTGGCGTTCCTACCGTCGAGTCATCGGCCGCCGCCTGCGTTCTTCGGGCCCCGGCCCGGACTCGTAGGAAGGAACAGCTGTCATGGCCACTGCCACCACCGAATCGGGCGCGTACCCGGCAGATCCCGTCCCGGACGCCGTCGCCCGTGCGACGAAGCCCGCCACGTCGGCCGGCGAAACGCTCGAGGACTATACGTTGCGCTTCGCGCCGCGCAGCTATCGGCGCTGGGGCACCGGAGTCGTCGCCACGTCGGCGCTCGGCGGCATCGCCTATCTCGCAGACTTCGCGATCGGCGCGAACATCGGCATCGCGCACGGCACGACCAACGCGCTGCTCGGCATTCTCGTCGCGGCCGTCGTCATCTTCGTCACCGGGCTGCCGCTCGCCTACTATGCCGCCCGCTACAACCTCGATCTCGATCTCATCACCCGCGGTTCCGGTTTCGGCTACTACGGCTCGGTGCTGACGAACATCATCTTCGCGACGTTCACGTTCATCTTCTTCGCGCTCGAAGGCTCGATCATGGCCCAGGGCCTGCGGCTCGGCCTCGGCATCCCGCTGTGGCTGGGCTACCTCGTCTCCAGCGTCATGGTCATCCCGCTCGTCGTCTACGGCATGCGGGCGCTGTCGCAGCTGCAGCTGTGGACCACGCCGCTGTGGCTGCTGCTCATGGGTGCGCCCCTGGCGTTCCTGCTGGTCACGGAGCCGACCGCGGTCTCGACCTTCTTCTCCTACGCGGGCGGGAGCGGCGCCGGCGGCCCCTCCTTCGCCGCCGTCATGCTCGCCGCCGGCGTGTGCCTGTCGCTCATCGCGCAGATCGCCGAGCAGATCGACTATCTGCGGTTCATGCCGCCGAAGACGCCGGAGAACGCGCGGCGCTGGTGGGCCGCGGTGCTCACCGCGGGCCCGGGGTGGGTCGTCTTCGGCGCCCTCAAGCAGGCGATCGGCCTCTTCCTCGCGGTCTATCTCATCACGCACTTCGCGGGCGGCGCCGGCGTCGCCGACGAGCCGGTGCACCAATTCCTCGGCGTCTACGGCCAGATGATGCCGGCGTGGCTGGCCATGACGCTGTCGGTCGTGCTCGTCGTGCTCTCCCAGATCAAGATCAACGTGACGAACGCCTACTCCGGTTCGCTGGCGTGGACCAACTCGTATGCGCGGATCACCAAGCGCTACCCGGGTCGCCTCGTCTTCGTCTTCGTCAACGTCGGCATCGCGCTCGCGCTCATGGAATTCGACATGTTCGAGGTGCTCAACACGATCCTCGGTTTCTACGCCAACATGGGCATCGCGTGGATCGTGGCCGTCGCCTCCGATATCGCCATCAACAAATACGTGCTCAAGCTCTCGCCGATGGTCCCCGAATTCCGGCGCGGCATGCTGCACGCCGTCAACCCCGTGGGCTTCGTCTCCGTGCTCGCTGCCGGCGGCATCTCGATCATCGCCTTCTTCGGCGGCCTGGGCGCCACGCTCCAGCCGTTCAGCCCGGTCATCGCCGTCGCGCTCGCCGCGGTGCTGCCGCCGGTGCTCGCGATCGTCACGGGCGGCCGCTACTACCTGCGGCGCGACGAGGACGGCATCGACGTCGAGCCCTTCGACGCCTACGGCAACCCGTCGGCCGCCGAGCTCGACTGCCTCGTCTGCGAGCAGACCTTCGAGCGCCCCGACCTCACCGCGTCGGCCACCGGGCAGGGCAGCGTCTGCTCGCTGTGCCTGACCACCGACCGCACCGGCGAGCACGTGCTCGACGCCCAGCGCTGAGCACCCCGCGCCCGGCCCAGAACCCGCCTCGGCGCGTCGACCCCACCGGTCGACGCGCCGAGGCGTCGTCGCGTCAGGCGAGCCGCGCCCGGCGCCCGGCCGCGACCGCGGGGTCGTTCAACGCCCACCGCACGAGCCCGGCCGAGATGACACCGAGGGGGCGTCCGACGCCCGGCACCCGGGTCAGCCTCAGCTCGTCGCGGACCCACCCCGGCAGGTCGGCCACGGCCCCCGCGGCGAGCATCGCGTAACCGGGCCGCGCGGCCAGGGGCAGCGGCGGCTCCCGCAGCAGGAAGTCGGCGGCCTCCCGCGCGGCGTCGGTCGCTGCGAGCTCGCCGCGGAACGACGCCAGCGTCTCGCGCAGCCCCGCCAGGGTCGTCGGCGGGTCGAGCACCCCGAGCGCCCGGGCGATCTGCCCGGTCTGCGCGACGTATTCGTCGCACTCCGGCTCGGTCAGCCGCCCCGGCCCGTAGGCCTGGAACGTCGACAGGAAGCTGTCGGCCTCGGCGGCGTGCACCCACGCGAGCAGGTGCGGATCGCTCGCCCGGTAGGCCCGCCCGTCCGGGGCCCGGCCCCGCACGCGCTCGTGCACGCGCCGGACACCCTCGATCGCCGCCTCCGCGTTGTCGGCGGTGGAGAACGTCGTCGTCGCGATGAAGCGGCTCGTGCGCTGCAGCCGCCCCCACGGATCGGACTTGTAGCCGGAGTGCCCGGCGACCCCCGCCATCGCCAGCGGGTGCAGCGACTGCAGCAGCAGCGCGCGGAGGCCGCCGACGAACATCGCGGCGTCGGCGTGCACCCGCCAGATCGCGTCCTGCGGGCCGAACCAGCGCGGCCCGGCAGCGCCCCAGATGCGGGCCGCCTCGGTGTCGGCATCGTCGCCGGCGACCCGGGACCGCAGGGCGTGCGCCAGGCGCGTGCGCAGGGGTGCGAGCACGGGGCCGGGGACGATCCGCATACGGATCAGTGTCCCCCGCGTGTCCAGCGCACGACGGTCCCGGGTGAAACACGACGTTTACAACGACCTCGCTCCCGTTGACCGCCACGTAACAGCGGCGGTCCGGTCGCGAAATGTGCCGAGCGGAAGCTACGAGGCATGGAAATCAACAGCGGCGACACCGCCTGGGTGCTCGTGAGTGCGGCTCTCGTGCTGCTCATGACGCCGGGCGTGGCCTTCTTCTACGGCGGCATGGTGCGTGCCAAGTCCGTCCTCAACATGATGATGATGAGCTTCGGCGCGATGGCGACCGTCGGCGTCCTGTGGGTGCTCTTCGGCTACAGCGAGGCGTTCGGCAACAGCATCGGCGGCGTCATCGGCAACCCGCTGGAGTTCGCCGGACTGAAGGGCCTCATGGCGCCGAGCGCCGTGAGCGGCACCGTGCCGACCCTGGCCTTCGTGGCCTTCCAGGCGATGTTCGCCATCATCGCGGTGGCGCTCATCAGCGGCGCCATCGCCGACCGCACGAAGTTCTCGACCTGGCTCGTCTTCACGGTCCTGTGGGCGGTCATCGTCTACTTCCCGATCGCCCACTGGGTCTTCGCGTTCGACTCGGCCGACGGCTCGACGAAGGGCGGCTGGATCGCCAACGGCATCAAGGCGCTCGACTTCGCGGGCGGCACGGCGATCCACATCAACGCCGGCGCCGCGGCCCTGGCCCTCGTGCTCGTCATCGGCAACCGGCACGGCTTCGGCAAGGAGCCGATGCGGCCGCACAACCTCACGCTCGTCATGCTCGGCGCGGCGATGCTGTGGTTCGGCTGGTTCGGGTTCAACGCCGGCTCCGCCCTCGGGGCCAACACGCTGGCCGCCGTCGCGTTCATCAACACCCTGGCCGCCACGTCGGCCGCGATCATCGGCTGGCTCATCGTCGAGCGGATCCGCGACGGACACGCGACCTCGCTCGGCGCCGCGTCGGGCACCGTCGCCGGCCTCGTCGGCATCACCCCCGCCGCCAACTCGGTCTCACCGCTCGGGGCGGTCGTGCTGGGCGTCATCACCGGCGCCTGCTGCGCGTGGGCCGTGAGCCTGAAGAACCGCTTCAACTACGACGACAGCCTCGACGTCGTCGGCGTGCACCTCGTCGGCGGCCTCGTCGGCACCCTGCTCATCGGCTTCCTCGCCACCGACGCCTCGCCGGCGGGGGTCGACGGGCTCCTCTACGGCGGCGGGTTCGACCAGCTCTGGCGGCAGGCCGTCGGCGCGTTCTCCGTGCTCATCACATCGTTCGTGGTCAGCTACGTCATCGGGATGATCCTGCACAAGACGATGGGCTTCCGCATCGACCACGACCACGAGCTCGAGGGCATCGACCTGCACCAGCACGCCGAGAGCGCTTATGAGCTGCTGGGTCAGCGCGGCGTCCGGTCGCTCGTGACGAGTGCGGCCCGCGTCTCGACCACCTCAGGCGACCGTCACGACACGAGCGCCGCACAGACCAATCAGGGAGCTGTTTCTTCGTGAAGCTCATCACCGCCATCATCAAGCCCTTCAAGATCGACGACGTGCGCACCGCCCTCGAGGCGTTCGACATCGCCGGCATGACGGTCAGCGAGGCCAGCGGCTTCGGCCGCCAGCGGGGCCACAGCGAGGTCTACCGCGGCGCCGAATACACCGTCGACACCGTGCCGAAGGCGCGCCTCGAGGTGCTCGTCGACGACGCCGACGCAGCCGATGTCGTCGAGGTCATCGTCAAGGCCGCCCGCACCGGCAAGATCGGCGACGGCAAGGTGTGGACCATGCCCGTCGAGGATGTCGTGCGCGTGCGCACCGGGGAGCGCGGCACCCAGGCCCTCTAGGCCCCCGTCTCCCGATCCATCCCAGCGACCGCCCGGGGTGTCGATGCTCCCTCCAGCGTCGGCACCCCGGGCCCGTTCCTTCCCGACGGCAGCCCGCCCCCCACACACACATCCCCGACACGCACCCCCGAAAGGACGTCCGATGGCTCGCATGACGCGCCCCACCGTGGGCGAGACGAAGGAGGGGGAGCCCACGACGCAGGCCGCACCGGCGGCGCCCGACCTGGCCGTGAGCCCGGGTGACCTGCGCCGAATGCGCACCGAGGCCGCGAGCCTGCGGGCGTTCACCGAGGTCGGCGCCGGCGCCCGACGCCGAGACTCGATCGCCTCGACGACGATGAGCTGGCTGCAGCGCGCGTGGATCGGCGCCACCACCCCCCGCGACGGCGTCGCCCTCGCGGCCGTCGGCAGTCTCGCCCGGGCCGACAGCGGCCCCGCCTCCGACCTCGACCTCGTGCTGCTGCACGACGGGCGTCTCCCCGCGGCGCAGATCTCGCAGATCGCCGACCAGCACTGGTATCCGCTGTGGGACGCCGGCGTGCGGCTCGACCACAGTGTGCGCACCCTCGCCGACTGCCGAGCCGTGGCCCGCGACGACCTCGTCGCCGCCGTCGGCCTGCTCGACCTGCGGCTCGTCGCGGGCGACGCGGACCTCGTCGCGGGCGTGCGCAGCGCCATCGCGCACGACTGGCGCGCCAACGCCCGGCGCCGCCTGCCCGAGCTGCTCGAAGCCGTGCGGGAGCGTCACGAGCGGCACGGCGAGCTCGCCCACCTCATCGAGCCCGACCTCAAGGAGTCCCGCGGGGGCCTGCGCGACATGACGGTCATCCGGGCGCTGGCCGCGGCGTGGCTGACGGACCGGCCCCGCGGCCAGGTCGATGCCGCCTACGAGCGGCTGCTCGACGTGCGCGACGCGCTGCACCTCGTGACCGGCAAGGGCCGGGAGCGGCTCGTGCAGCAGGAGCACGACGCGGTCGCCGCGCTCCTCGGCTACGACGAGGCCGACCGCATGCTCAAGGACGTCGCCGAGGCCGGGCGCACGATCGCCTACGCGCTGGACAGCACGGCTCGCCGGGCCGGCCAGTCGCAGCGCGCCCGCACGCTGCGCGTCGGGCCGAGGCGCCCGACGCTCACCCCGCTCGGGCACGGCCTGTCGAGTCACGACGGCGAGATCGTGCTCGGCCCCCGCACCGACCCCGGTCGTGACCCGCTGTTGTTGCTGCGGGCCGCGCGGGCGGCGGCCAAGGCCAACCTGCCGATCGGCCCGACGACGCTGGACAACCTGGTAGAGCGAACCCCCCACCTCGCCAAGCCGTGGTCGCCGACCGCGCGCGACCTCTTCGGGGAGCTGCTCGCCGCCGGCGAGGGCCTCGCGCCGGTCTGGGAGAGCCTCACGCTCAGCGGCGTCGTCGACTCGTGGATCCCGCAGTGGGCGCTCATCCGCAGCCGCCCGCAACACAATCCCGTGCACCGGCACACCGTCGACCGGCACAGCATCCAGGCCGTCATCGAGGCCCGCCCGCTGCTCGCCGACGTGCGTCGGCCGGACATCCTGCTGCTCGCGTGCCTGCTGCACGACCTCGGCAAGGCGTTCGGGTCCGACGATCACGCGCTGCTGGGGGCCGAGCCCGCCGAGCAGATCGTGCTGAGCCTGGGCTACTCGGCGGACGAGGCCGCGGCCGTCGCCCACCTCGTGCGTCACCACCTGACGCTCGTCGACCTCGCGACCCGACGCGACCCGCAGGACCCTCGCACCGTCGAGCTGCTCTGCGAGGCGATCGGTGACGACCTCGACACTCTCGACCTGCTGCGTGCCCTCACCGAGGCCGACGCGCGGGCGGCCGGCCCCGCGGCGTGGAGCCAGTGGCGGGCCCGGCTCGTCGACGACCTCGTCACCGCCGCCCGGCGGCGCCTGCTCGACGCCCATGTGGGCCCCCGCCTCGAGCCTGTGCCCGAGTCGACCCCGGAGGTCGCGGGCCACGTGCGCGCGGCGGCCGAGAGCATCGGGGTGCAGGTGCGCGTCGAGGACCACGGCGAGGGCCAGCTCGTCGAGGTCGTCGCGCCGGACCGGCTCGGTCTCTTCGCGGACACCGCCGGGCTGCTCGCCGCGCACGGGCTGTCGGTGCGCCGGGCGCGACTCGCGACGATCGACGGTCTCGCCGTCGACCACTGGCACGTCGAGTCGACCTCGGGGGCGCGGGCCGACGCCGAGGCGATCGAGCGAGCGATGCTGCGGCTGCTCTCCGGCGATCGGCGCGGCCTGTCGCCGCTGCACCGCAAGCCCGTGCGGCCCCACGGTGCGCCCGTGACCCGGGCGCTGCTCGTGCCCGACGCCTCGGCCGACGCGACTGTGCTGGAGCTGCGGGCCGCCGACCGGCCGGGGCTGCTGCACGACGTCGGCCAATGCCTCGCATCGGCAAAGGTCAGTGTGCGAAGCGCGCACGTGGCGACCTACTGCGGGCAGGCCGTCGACACCGTCTATCTCACCGAGCCGGACGGGAGCCGGCTCGAGCCGGGCCGGGTGGCGCAGGTGGTCGGGTCGCTCATCGACATCGCCGACAGCTGACCCGCGGCCGCCGGCCGTCCTGCACCGGGGCGGCCGGCGACAGGCCCGAGCGGGTCACGGCAGCCAGCGAGCCGGGTCGGTGAGCACGTGGTCGAGTTCGCGCATCGCGGCGCCGAGTGCGCCGGCCTCCTCGACCTCGTCGTGGGCCAGCACGATCCGCGGCGGCGCCCAGCGCGCCGAGAGGACGCGACTCGCGAGGAGGTCGGCGAGGTCGTCGCCGATCTCGGCGCCGAGCACCGCGAGGTGGCCGCCGAGCACGATCGTCGGGATATCGAGCACGTTGACGACGCCGCCGAGGGCGATGCCGATCGCGCGGGTCGCCTCGTCGAGCACTGCCCGCGCGTCCTCGTCGCCCGCGCGGGCCCGTGCGACGAG
>JBDIAP010000070.1:0-19023 GCA_039812485.1 Kineosphaera sp. | reverse complement strand
GACAATGGCGGGGTGCGTGCGCTCCTGAGCCCCCCGCGGCCCCTCTCGTGGTCGGGGGTTCGTCGCCAGTCGACGCTCGTGGCCGTGGCGGTCGTCGGCGTGGCGCTCGTCGCGGGCACGTCGCTGCTGCTCGCCCTCCTGCACTCCTCCCTCAACGACGCCCTGCGCGAGTCGCTGACGACGCGCGCGGCCCAGGTCGCGCGCACGATCGAGGTCGGCGGGCCGCACGGCCTCGAGCGCAGCGAGGAGGTGGCGCAGCTGCCACCGGAGCAGGAGCTGCAGGTGCTGGACGAGGCCGGCGAGCTCGTCTTCAGCTCCCGGCGCACGCAGACCGTGCTCACCGGCTTGCGTCCGGCGCCGGGGCAGTGGCTCAGTGAGGGCGAGAGCGCCGGCGTGCTGCCGCCCGACGAACCGCTGACGGTCGCGGTCGGCGCGCGCTCCGAGCAGCTCGGCTCGCCCGCGCGCCGGTATGTCGTGGCCGTCACGAGCTCGCAGAGCGCCCTGCGCCACGCGATCGTCTCGACGGGCACGATGATCGCGGTCGCGATGCCCTTCCTGCTCGTCCTCGCCGGCGCGGCGACATGGTGGCTCACGGGACGGGCGCTGCGCCCGGTCGAGGAGATCCGTCGCGAGGTCGCCGGGATCGACTACGGCGACCTGGCGGCCCGGGTGCCGGTGCCGGCGTCACGCGACGAGGTCGCGGCCCTGGCCGAGACGATGAACGACATGCTCGCGCGGCTCGAGTCGTCGGCGGCCACCCAGCGCCGCTTCGTCGCCGACGCGAGTCACGAGCTGCGCTCGCCGATCGCCACGCTCGCGGCGAGCATCGAGCTCGGGGATCGCGATCCCGGCAGCCGGCCCGAGCTGGCCGGGCTCATGGCGGGGGAGGTGGCGCGCCTGAGCCGGCTCGTCGACGATCTGCTGCTGCTGGCCAAAGCCGATGATCGCGGGCTCGTCGTGCGTCGCCACGCCGTCGACCTCGACGACCTCGTGACCCGCGAAGCGGCGCGGTTGCGGGCCCACGGCCGGGTGCAGGTGCGGCTCGACGCGCCGCCGCTGCAGGTCAGCGGCGATGCCGACCGGCTCGCCCAGGTCATGCGCAACCTGTGCGACAACGCCGAGCGCGCCGCCCGGGGGGTCGTGGCGCTCACCGTGCGCCGCCAGGGCGAGGAGGCGGTCGTCACCGTGGACGACGACGGTCCCGGCATCGCGCGCCCCGACCGCGAGCGGGTCTTCGGGCGGTTCGTGCGGCTCGACGACGCCCGGGCCCGCAGCGCGGGCGGGTCGGGGCTGGGGCTGGCGATCGTCGCCGAGGTCGTGGGGGCGCACGGCGGCACGGTGCGGGTCGTGCCCGGTGACCTGCCGGGAGCCCGCTTCGAGGTCCGACTGCCGCTGTGAGGAGGCGGGCCCGCGCCGCAGGCGGGGGCGCCTACTCCTCGTCACAGATGCGGTAGCCCATCCCGCGCACGGTCTGGATGCTGTGCCGCCCGAAGGGCACGTCGATCTTGCGCCGCAGGTAGCCGATGTAGACCTCGACGATGTTCTCCGCGCCGTCGAACGCCGGGTCCCACACGGCGTCGAGGATCTGCGTCTTGGTGACGACCTCCTCGGCCCGGTGCATGAGGTACTCCAGCAGCGCGAACTCCTTGGCCGTCAGCCGGATCAGCGAGCCCGCCCGCTCGACGCGGCGCCGCGTCGGGTCGAGCGTGAGGTCACCGACGGTGAAGACCGCAGGCCGCTCGGGGGAGCCGCGCCGGATGAGGGAGCGCAGGCGGGCGATGAGCACCACGAAGCTGAACGGCTTGGTGAGGTAGTCGTCGGCGCCGAGGTCGAAGGCGTCGGCCTCGTCGTATTCGCCGTCCTTGGCCGTGAGCATGAGGATCGGCGTCCACACCCCCTTGACGCGCAGGTTCTCGAGCACCTTGTAGCCGTTGAGTCCCGGCAGCATGATGTCGAGGATGATCGCGTCGAAGCGGTGTTCGGTGGCGGCCCAGAGCGCCTCCCGGCCGTCGTGCACGACGTCGACGACGAAACCCTCCCCGCTCAGACCGCGACGAAGCACCTCGGTCAGAGCAGGCTCGTCCTCCGCGATGAGTATGCGCACGCCCACCTCCGCAGTGTCTCGCGCCGGCCGGGGTCCCGTCCGACCGGTCGTCGAGCCCGGGCGACGCCCGATCCGGCCCGATGGCACCCTATGGCGCCCAGCTGTGGACCGGGGCCACCGCTGTGGGCACGGCCGGCGGCGCCTCGCGAACGCCGTGACCCGGCAGTGCCATTCGGGCGAATCGCCACCTTCGGTCCTCATGGGTGTCTGTGTGGTCACGCCGTGTCATAGAGTGTGTGCGGGCTCGGCGCAGGGGACGGGTCCGCCGGAGCCCCCCGGGATGCGTCGGTTGCCGTCTCGGATCGCGTTGAGCCGCAACGACGTCGGGGTTTCGACGATGGGGATCTTGGGGGTCACGCGCGAGTTCGCGGCGGCCCTGTGGGCGCCACTGGGAGGCGACGTGAACACTTCAGCGCACGACGGCACACCGCCGGCGTCGACGGCCGAACGATCGGGGGCATCGCGCCCCGCGTCCGGCGACGTCGCGATGAGCGTCGTCATCGCCTGCTACAACGGCGAGTCCACCCTGGGCATGCAGCTCGACGCGCTCGCGCGACAGGTCGACGCCCCGCCCTTCGAGGTCGTCGTCGCCGACAACAACTCGACCGACGGCAGCGCCGCGCTGGCCCGCTCGTATGCCGACCGGCTCGACGTGCGCGTCGTCGACGCGAGCGCCGTGAAGGGGCCCGGGCACGCCCGCAACGTGGGGGTCGCCGCCGCGCGATCGGACTACATCGCCTTCTGCGACGCCGACGACGAGGTGGCCGACGACTGGCTCGCGAGCGCCTACGCGGCGCTGGACGGCGGGCTCCAGTTCGTCGCGGGCCGCTTCGACGTCGAGAAGCTCAACTCCGAGGCGATCCGGCGCAGTCGCAGCACCGAGCAGCAGGAGGGCCTGCAACGGTCGGCCGTGGGGGTCGGGCTCACGCACGCCGGCGCCGGCAACATGGCGTTCCGCCGGGCCGGCTTCGAGGCCGTCGACGGCTTCGACGAGTCGCTGCGCTGCCTGCAGGACAGCGACCTGTGCTGGCGGATGCAGCTGGCCGGCACGCCGCTCGACTTCGTGCCCGCCATGCTCATCCACACCCGCCTGCGCAGCACGCTGCAGGGCATGGTCCGGCAGGGCTACCTCTACGGGCGCTCGTTCGCCCAGCTCGAGGGCCGCTACGGCACCGGCGAGGAGCCGGCGCCGCAGGCGTCCCCGGAAGCGTCGGGGCCGCTGGCGGCCGTGCGCGCGCGGGTGCGCAAGGCCGCCGACCTGGGGCTCGGCGGGGTGCTGTGGCACACCGCGTGGCACATCGGGCACCGCGTCGGCAAGCGCGGGGTCGCCCGCGCCGCGCAGCTGCCCGCGGCCCACCGTCAGGCCGCCTGAGCGGCGACGGGGGTCCGGCCCGGGAACGGGCCGGTCAGCAACAGTCACACCAGTGTGGGGGGAAGCAGGAGCATGAGTGTCGACGTGGCCGTCATCGGCCTGGGATACGTCGGATTGCCGCTGGCGCAGGAGGCCGCCCGCGCCGGGTTGCGGGTGCTGGGGGTCGATGTCAACGCCGGCGTCGTCGCGGCCCTCAACGAAGGCCGCTCCCACGTCGACGACCTGTCCGACGCGGACATCGACGAGATGCGGTCGGCGGGCTTCGAGGCGACTACCGACCTGGCCCGGGTCGCCGACGCGGACGTCGCCGTCATCTGCGTGCCGACGCCGCTGAGCGACGAGGGCGGCCCCGACCTGCGCGCGGTCGAGGCGGCCGTGGCGACCGTCGCGGCCGCGGCGCATCCGGGCATGACGATCGTGCTGGAGTCGACGACCTACCCGGGCACGACGGAAGAGGTCGTGCGACCCGTCATCGAGGCCACCGGGCTCGTCGTCGGGCAGGACGTGCACCTCGCGTTCAGCCCCGAGCGCATCGACCCGGGGCGGGCCGACTTCGGCGCCAAGAACACCCCCAAGGTCGTCGGCGGGTGCACGCCGGCGTGCACGCAGGCGGCTGCGGCCTTCTACGGGCGGTTCGTCGACACGGTCGTCACCGTCAAGGGCACTCGCGAGGCCGAGATGGCCAAGCTGCTCGAAAACACCTACCGGCACGTCAACATCGCGCTCGTCAACGAGATGGCGATGTTCTGCCACGAGCTCGACATCGACCTGTGGGAGTCGATCCGGGCGGCCTCGACCAAGCCGTTCGGCTTCCAGGCGTTCTATCCCGGGCCGGGTGTCGGCGGGCACTGCATCCCCATCGACCCCAACTACCTCTCCCACCGGGTGCGCGCCAAGCTCAAGACGAGCTTCCGCTTCGTCGAGCTCGCGCAGGACATCAACGCCAAGATGCCCAACTATGTCGTGCTGCGCGCCGCGGACCTGCTCAACGAGCACGCCAAGCCGCTGCGGGGGTCGACCGTGCTGCTGCTCGGCGTCACCTACAAGCCCGACATCGCCGACCAGCGCGAGTCGCCCGCGGTCGACATCGCCAAGATGTTCGAGGCCCGCGGCGCCCGCGTCGTCTTCCACGACCCGTTCGTGCAGACGTGGCGGCTGCCCGAGCACGACCTGGAGCGGGTCGAGGACCTCGACGCCGCGTTGGCCGCCGCCGACCTCACGGTCGTGCTGCAACCGCACCGCAGCTACGACCTTGCGCACCTCGCGGCGACCACCCCGCTGCTCTTCGACACCCGCGGCCGGGCGCAGGCCGGCGAGACCGTGGAACTGCTGTGAGCGTGCTCGTGCGGCAGCGCTACGCCTGCGCCTACGAAGAGGGCCCGCGGGCGCTGCCACCGACGCCGCTCCCGCTGCGCCTGGCCCGGCCCGTGCTCGCGCCCGCGACCGTGCTCGCCTGCGCGGTGACCGACGAGCCGGTGCTGGCGCTCACCTACGACGACGGGCCCGACCCGGAGACGACGCTGCCGGTGCTCGACGCGCTCGCGCGGCGAGGGGTGCGGGCCACGTTCTTCGTGCTCGCCGAGCAGGCCCTCGCCCATCCCGACCTGCTGCGCCGCATCGTCGCCGACGGGCACGAGCTGGGTCTGCACGGGTGGGACCACACCCGGCTCACCGCGATGCCGCTGGCCCGGGCGCTGCGCTCGATCCGGCGGGCGCGGGCGGTCGTCCAGGACATCGGCGGGGTCCCGGTGCGGCTGTTCCGGCCCGCCTACGGGGCGCAGAGCCTGGCCCAGGGGATCGCGACGCGCGCCCTGGGGCTCGACGTCGTGCTGTGGAGCGCGTGGGCGCGCGACTGGAGCGACGAGCCCACCGACGTGCTGACGCGGCGCGCGATCGACGCGGCCCATCCCGGCGGCATCATGCTGCTGCACGACGCCTCCACCGGCGTCGGGGGAGGGGCCGCCGGCCCGGGCGCGGCCGAGCCCGCCACGCCCAAGGCTCGGCCGACCTTCGACCGCGGCGCCCTGACCGGCGCACTCGTCGACGAGCTGCGTTCGCGCGGCTACCGATTCCCGACGGTCAGCGGCCTGCGCCGGCTCGCGCCGCAGGGCCGCATGGTGTGGGCGGAGAAGCGCTCGCGCTGAGCGATCGTGGCGGCGCCGCTGTCGGGGCGGCGGAGTTTGGCGGTCCGGACCGGCGGGGAATAGCCGCGTGTTCGGCTCGATTGGCACCCGTATGGCTACCTCACCGATCCTGTCCTTTCACGACGGTCACACCATCCCGCAGCTCGGGTACGGGGTCTGGCAGGTCGAGGACGACGTCGCCGAGCGCGTCGTCGGCCAGGCGCTCGCGGCCGGCTACCGGCACATCGACACGGCCGCGATCTACGGCAACGAGGCGGGCGTCGGGCGAGCCCTCGCCGACTCCGACGTCGACCGCGACGACGTCTTCGTGACGACCAAGCTGTGGAACACCGACCAGGGCTACGACTCGACCCTGCGGGCCTTCGACGCCTCGATGGCCAAGCTCGGCATCGACGTGCTCGACCTCTACCTCATCCACTGGGCGATGCCTGCCAAGGGCCGCTTCCTCGACACGTGGAAGGCGTTCATCGAGCTCCAGAAGCAGGGCCGCATCCGCTCGATCGGCGTCTCGAACTTCCCCGAGGCCCAGCTCACCGAGCTCATCGAGGCCTCCGGTGTCACGCCGGTCATCCACCAGATCGAGCTGTCGCCCTACCTGACGCAGGAGCGGCTGCGGGCGGTCGACGCCGAGCACGAGATCCTCACGCAGGCCTGGTCGCCGCTGGGTTCCGGCAAGGGACTGCTCGACGATCCGACGCTGGCCCGCATCGCGACGAAGCACGGCGCGACCCCCGGCCAGGTCGTGCTGGCGTGGCACCTCGCGCTCGGCAACGTCGTCATCCCCAAGTCGGTGACGCCCTCGCGGATCGTCGAGAACTTCGCGGCGCTCGACGTCACGCTCGACGACGAGGACATCGCGGCGATCAGCGGGCTCAACAAGGACGAGCGCACCGGCCCCGACCCGGCCACCTTCGACGTGGAGTGAGCCGGCCTGTCGTGAGCTGACCGCGACACCTCGGCGCGCGGGTTGTCCTGTCGGAAACGACGGGGCAACCCGCGCGCTGTGTGGCCAGGCGCTCGTGACGGCTCCGCTTGACAGCGCCGGGGATGTCGTTACGCTCCGATTGTCGACAATCAGACGGTCGGTGGGAGGGCCGACTCACGTCCCCCGGGTCGCGCGTGCCGCGCCGGCCACCCAGCAGTCCCAGCGAACCGCCGTCGAGCACGGCGTCTCATGCGAGGAGTTCCGATGGCCGCATCATCCACCGCCAGCCCGCCGCACGGGCCGGCTCCCGACGCCGACAAGGCGACCCTGCACCGCGCGATCGGCGCATCCGCGATCGGCAACGCCGTCGAATGGTTCGATTACGGCGTCTTCGCCTATGGCACCGTCTACATCTCGAAAGCGCTCTTTCCTGAGGACGCGACGAACGCGATGATCTTCACGCTGCTCGCGTTTGCCGTGTCGTTCATCATGCGGCCCATCGGCGGCCTCGTCTGGGGGCCGATGGGCGACAAGATCGGCCGCAAGAAGGTGCTCGCGATGACGATCATCCTCATGGCGGCCGCGACATTCTGCATCGGGCTCGTGCCCTCCTACGCCTCGATCGGGATCGCCGCGCCGATCCTGCTCTACACGCTGCGCATGGTGCAGGGCTTCTCGACCGGCGGTGAATACGGCGGGGCCGCGACGTTCATGGCCGAATACGCCCCGGACAAGAAGCGCGGCTTCTACGGCAGCTTCCTCGAGTTCGGCACGCTCGCGGGATTCAATCTCGGCGCGCTCATCATGCTCGCGGCGATCAGCCTGCTCGACGAGTCGGCGATGCACTCGTGGGGCTGGCGCATTCCCTTCTTCGTGGCCGGGCCGCTCGGGCTCATCGGCATGTATCTGCGCAACCGCATGGAGGACACGCCCGTCTTCCGCGAGCTGGAGGCCAAGCAGGAGGGGGTCGTCGACGAGCACGTCGGCAACAAGCTCAAGGAACTCTTCACGACCTACCTGCCGATCATGATGCGGCTCATGGCGCTCGTCATCGCGCTCAACGTCGTCAACTACACGCTGCTGTCCTACATGCCGACCTATCTGCAGGGCACGATCAAACTCTCCGACGCCAGCGCGCTCATCGTGCCGATCGTCGGGCAGTTCGCGATGATGGCCGTGCTGCCCTTTGTCGGGGCGCTGTCGGACCGCGTCGGGCGCAAGCCGATGTGGATCGCCTCGCTCGTGGCCCTGCTCATCCTCGTCGTGCCGCTTTATCACCTCATGGCCATGGGCTTCACGCAGGCGATGATCGCGTTCGCGATTCTCGGTCTGCTCTACACCCCGCAACTCGCGACGATCTCAGCGACGTTCCCCGCGATGTTCCCGACGCACGTGCGCTATGCGGGCCTGGCGCTGGGCTATAACATCGCGACATCGGCGTTCGGCGGCACCGCCGGCCTCGTCAACGAGGCCCTCATCACCGAGACGGGCAACGCCATGTGGCCCGCCTATTACATGGCCGGCGCGTGCGTCATCGGGCTCGTCGGCGCCTTCACGATGGTCGAGACCAAGGGCGTGTCCCTGCGCGGCACCGACGTGCCGGGCACCGGACCGATTCCCGTCGTCTCCGGCGACGCGGCGCACCGCGGCTGAGCACGGGTCGGAGGCTGCGGACGCGTCCGCAGGCGTCTGGCAGGATCGCTGGTGGGGTGCGCTCGCCGGTGCGCGATGCGCTGGTGACGACCTCGGGCCGTGACGGCGTGCGGTGCCGGCCTCGGGCAGTGACGACATTCGGGAGTGAGCATGAGCAAGGCAGTGGTCGACGCGGTGAGCAAGCAGCTCTTCATCGGCGGTGAGTGGGGCGACGCCGAGGGTGAGGCCACCTTCGACGTGCTCAACCCGGCGACGGGCGACGTGCTGTGCGCGGTCGCGGACGCCTCGCCGGCCGACGCCCGCCGGGCTCTGGATGCGGCCGTGGCCGCGCAGGCCGACTTCGCCGCGACGAGCCCGCGGGAGCGGTCCGACATCCTCACCCGCGCGTTCGAGCTGCTCACGCAGCGCGCCGACTCCCTCGCCGAGCTCATGACGCTCGAGATGGGCAAGCCGCTGGCCGAGGCCAAGGGTGAGATCACCTACGCGGCGGAGTTCTTCCGGCACTTCGCGGCCGAGGCGCTGCGCATCGAGGGCGGCTTCGCGACATCGCCGGCCGGCAACGCCCGCTTCCTCATCACGAAGCAGCCGGTCGGGCCGTGCCTCCTCATCACCCCGTGGAACTTCCCCATGGCGATGGGCACCCGCAAGCTCGGACCGGCGATCGCGGCGGGCTGCACGAGCGTCGTCAAGCCCGCCCACCAGACGCCGCTGTCGATGCTCGCCCTCATGGAGATCCTCGCCGAGGCGGGGCTGCCCGCGGGGGTCGTCAACTGCGTCACGGCGACGCGGTCGGGCGAGACGATGGAGCCGCTCATCCGTTCCGGGCTCGCGCGCAAGCTGTCGTTCACGGGCTCGACGCGGGTCGGCAAGATCCTCCTCGAGCAGTGCGCCGACAAGGTGCTGCGCACGTCGATGGAGCTCGGCGGCAACGCGCCCTTCGTCGTCTTCGAGGACGCGGACCTCGACGAGGCGGTCGCCGGCGCGATGGCCGCCAAGATGCGCAACATGGGCGAGGCCTGCACGGCCGCGAACCGCATCTACGTGCACGAGTCGGTCATCGAGGAGTTCGGGCGCAAGCTCGCCGAGCAGATGGGCGCCCTCACCGTCGGCGACGGTCTCGACCCGGCGACGAAGGTCGGCCCGCTCATCGACGAGGCGGCGCAGGACAAGGTGACCGAGCTCGTCGACGACGCCGTCGGCAAGGGCGCGACGGTGCTGACGGGAGGTTCGGCGCCGCAGACGCCGGGCTACTTCTTCACCCCCACGGTGCTCACGGGCGTGAGCCCGGAGGCCAAGATGGCCCGCGAGGAGATCTTCGGGCCGGTCGCGCCGCTCACGCCGTTCTCGACCGAGGCCGAGGCGATCGCCAAGGCCAACGACACCGAATTCGGTCTCGTCGCCTACGTCTTCACCAACGACCTGCGCCGCGCCCTGCGCGTCGCCGAGGCCATCGAGTCGGGCATGGTCGGCCTCAACCAGGGCGTCGTGTCCAACCCCGCCGCCCCCTTCGGCGGCGTCAAGGAGTCGGGCCTGGGTCGCGAGGGCGGCAGCATCGGCATCGACGAGTTCCTCGAGGTCAAATACGTCGGCATCCAGATGTAGGGGGACCGGCACCCAGGCCGAGGGCTGGGGTTCTGGCCGACGGACCGTGCTGCGGCACCGGCCCTCGGCCCGAACCCCAGCCTTCGATGGTTTGGCGCCCGGCTCAGGCGTCGTCGAAGCGCCGGCGCGAACGGCGGGGCACCAGGAACATGCCGACGACCCACGTGACCAGTCCCGCCACCGTGATGGCGACGAACGCGACGTCGAGCGGCTCGTGGGCCTGGGCCCCGACGACGAGGGCGGGCACCCCGAGGCAGTAGAGGTGCACGGCGGCCGGCAGCAGCCGCTCCCTTCCGGGCATGCCCCAGGTCAGCAGCACGAGCGCGACGACGAACGCGGCGCCGAGCCCGAGCGCCACGGTGCCGAGCGAGGGATTGCCGACCGCGAAGAGGTAGCTCGCCGCGGCCAGGGCCCCCGCCCCCGCCAGGTAGCAGGTGACCCGCCCCGCCAGCCGCGCGGCGGGCGCCGCGATGGGCGCGATGGCCGACGTCCCGTGACCATGAACCAGCTGAGTCATGACAGCCTCCCGCGTGGTATCCCGTACTCGGAATTGTGCTCCAAGCGGGACCTCGGCGGGGTCGCATTCACCGGATCACACAGAGATCTCTGTCCGCCCGATCCCCGCTCCCTGCGCGCTCGGGCGGGGCCTCACTCCCCGCGTTCGCCGTCGAGGCTCTCGCGCAGCAGATCGGCGTGGCCGTTGTGCCGCGCGTACTCCTCGATCATGTGCGTCAGCACCCAGCGCAGGGACACCCGGGCGCGGCCCTTCCAGGCGGGGTAGGTGGTGCCGAGCCCCCTGTCGCCGGCCAGCTCGCGCGCGACGATGGCCCGCGAGTTGGCCACCCGCCGCGCCCACAGCGCGCGCAGCTCGTCCCCGGCGTCGCCGGTCGCGCTGTGCCACTCCCAGTCCCGGTCCGCGGCCCAGTCGGCGCTGCCCCAGGGCTCGGGCGCGGCCTCGCCGCGCACGGTCTCGACGAACCAGTAGTCCTCGACATAGGCGAGGTGTTTGAGCATGCCGCCGAGCGTCATCGACGTCGGGGGCAGCGCCACCCGCAGCTGCTCGTCGCTCAGGCCGCGGCACTTCCACTCCAGCGTCGCCCGCTGGTAGTCGAGGAAGCCGCGGAGCGTGTCCGCCTCGTCACCGGCGAGGGGTGGCTCGGGGCGTCCGTGCTCGTCGATGCGGGGTGCGCTCATTCCTGCACGGTAGCGCCGGGTCGTCGAGGCCGCCGCTGCAGCGGCGACGGCCTGCCGGCCGGGGACCGCGTGAACGATCGCCGCCGACCCCCATCGCCAGGTAGGTCCGGCCCAGCGACCGGGGGACACGTTCGGCCGCGGACAGCCGTCATCGGAGGGCACCCGGCGGAGCCCACGGGCGTCGCCGCTTGGTAGGTCGGGCGCTATTCGACGCGCAGGCCCAGCACCTGCAGCAGCCGCGCCGCCTCGGTCGGCTCGACGCGCAGGCCGCCGACCCGGTTGTCGCGCACGTCGAAGGCGTAGGCGGTGGCCCCCGACAGGTCGGCGCCGCGCAGGTCGGTGCGCCCGAAGGTCGCCCCCGCCAGGTCGCTGCCCTCGAACGATGCGCCCCGCAGCACGGCCTCGGCGAAGTCGGCCTCGCGCAGCGAGCAGCGCTCGAACACGACGCCTTCGAGGTCGACGCCCTGGAAGCCCGCGAGGTCGAGCCGGCAGTCGACGAAGCGCAGCGGGTCGGCTGCGAGGGCCCGCGCGCCGAGGGCCGCGAAGTTGACCGCGAGCAGCTTGCAGCGCTCGAAGCGTGCCCCGACGAGGCGAGTGTCGGTGAGGTCGACCATCGAGGCGTTGACGCCGACGAAGACGCACTCGGTGAAGGTGCAGCGCGTCAGGCGCGCCCGCTCCCACTGGTTGCCGGTGAAGGTGCAGCCGTCGAACTCCACGTCGGCGACGACCTCGCCCGGCGCGAGCCCGCCGGCCAGGTCACGCTCGACCACAGAATCGGTGCGGCCGATCTCGCTGGTCAGGTGGGTTGTCGTGGGCACGGGCGCAGCATAGTCGCGCCGGGTGGGCGGCGGCTCGGACAGCGGGGTCGACCGCGCCGCTCCGGCGCCTCGCCGGGCCTGGGTCGGCAGGCTGGTGCCTCGCGGTCATGGGCAGAGGCCCGAACGTCGTACATCAACGAGCTCACGGCGCGCCTCGTCTGAGAAAACCGCAGCTCAGAGCCCTCGACGAAGACTAAACCTCGGGTTGATGTACGACGTTGGTGCCTTCGCTGCCGGCACCGTGGCCCGCGTCCGCCGCCCCGACCGCCGGCCGCTGCGGTCGGGGCGGTCGGAGCGGCCGGCCGGATGCCTCAGCAGGCGCGTCGGGCGGCCCGGGCCGCGTGCGCGGCGCTGCCCGGCGTGGGGAACCACGCCGTGATGACCGCCTGCTGCCCGAGGGCCCAGGCGTTGGACGCGACCCAGTAGACGAGGAGCCCGAACGGCACGGCGCCGGCCGCGAGCAGCACCCCGAGGGCCGAGACCGCCGGCATGAGCCGCTGCACGTCGGCGACCTGCTCCGGCAGCCCGTCGAGCACGGTGTTGGGCAGCGCGAAGCACCGCTGCGTCACGTAGGCGAGCAGGGCGGCCACGGTCGCCGTCGCTGCGATGAGCGCCAGATGCCCGGGCGACGCGCCGCCGAGGCGCTCGGCGAGGTGCACCCCGAGCAGCGAAGCCGACCCCGCGGAGGCGACGAGCGCGGCGTCCATGGCGCCGACCGTGTGTCCGCCGGCGACGTCGGAGAGCACCCGATAGAGGGCGAAGAGGATCGGCAGCTGCAGCAGCAGCGGCAGGCAGCCGAGGGCGGGGACGCCGTGTTCGCCCTGGATGCGGCGTTGCTCGGCGCGCAGGGCGCGCAGGCTCTCGAGGTCGGTGCGGTCCGCGTAGCGGCCGCGCAGCTCGGCGAGGGCCGGGCGGGCCGCCGCCGAGGTGCGGCCCAGCCGCACGCCGTGCACGACGAGCGGCAGCAGCGCCAGGCGCACGGCGACGACGAGACCGGCGATGGCCAGGGCCCAGGTGAGCCCTCCGTGCGGGTCGAGCCCGGCGGCGGTCAGGGTGTGGTGGGCGCCGGCCAGGCCGGCGGAGACGAGGTGGGTGAAGGGCAGGAACAGGTCGGGCATGGTGCACTCCTCGCCCCGGGGTCGGGGCATCGCAAAGGACGGTGGGCTGACGGAGGCGTCAGCGCCGACCTGGTGCCCGGGGGCAGCGTGGAGTGCGGGGGAGATCGACCGCCAGCCAGGGCGGCAGGAGATCGGGGCGGTGCTCGCCGTGGGCGGCGGCGGTGATGGCGCCGGGCAGTGGGCGCGGTCGCAGCGCCACGGCGGCCGCGACGGCGAGGACGACGAGCACGAGCACGCTCGCGGCGCTCTGCTGAGCCGACACGAGGGGGAACGCGACGACGAGGCACCCCAGCAGGGCGAGCAGGGGCGCGAGCAGAGTCCTGGCGGTGCCGGTCATTGCGCATCCCCCTTCCGAGCGCTGGGTCCAGTCTAGGTGCCCACCCGCGGGGCGCGACACGTCGTCGGGCTCGGCCGCGGGGCGAGCCTCGGTCAGTCCAGCGGCGGCAGACCGTCGGCGGGTCGGCCGGTCGTGAGGAGCCGGGCCCGGCCGTCTCCGGCCGTCGCCGGGTCGGGCAGGTCGACCATCGCGATCGCCGAGGTCGGCAGATGCACGTCGGCGCCGGTCAACACAGCGACGAGCTCCTCCATGGCGGGGTTGTGCCCGACGAGGACGATCGTGCCGAGGCCCGCGGGCAGTCCGCGCACGAGAGCGAGCAGGTCGCGACCGTCGAAGGTGTAGGCCGCCTCTGCGACGACGACCTCGCCGTCGGACTCGGGCATCGCGTCGGCGACGAGCTGCCAGGTCTGCCGGGCCCGGCGAGCCGGCGAGAGCAGCACGAGGTCGGGCGCGCGGTCTTGCGCGGCGAGCCAGCGCCCGATCGCCGGTGCTTGGCGCCGACCTCGGGGGGCCAGGGGCCGTGCCCGATCGGAGTCGTCGCCGGACCAGTCGGACTTGGCGTGGCGGATGAGGACGAGTTGCGGCATCAGGCCTCTGTCGGGGTGTGGTCGGGGCGGGGGTCGAGCGGTTGCCCGGGCGCGGAGTCAGACCCCGGCGGGGGCGTCGGCGGTGAGGCGCAGGACGGCGTCGCGCATGTGGTCGATGAGCAGGCGGTCGGTGAGGGCCGCGTCGCCGGCGACGAACGACGCGCCGATGGCGCGGTGCTCGCCGACCCGCTCCTGCGGCGAGGCGTAGGTCGACTCGAGCGCCTGGATGCACAGCCGGGTCTCGGTGAGCAGTGTCTTGTGCATCCGCATGAGCCGGGCGCTGTGCGACGCGGCGACGAGCGCCTCGTGGAAGGCGATGTCGGCGTGCCCGACGTCCGCGGCGCGCCCGTCGGCCGCGGCGGCGGCCATGTCGTCGCAGATCGCGAGCAGCGTGGCGCCCGCGGGGCCGGGGTCGGCGAGGTGGATGCGCGCCGCGGCGGCGCGTTCGACGGCCTCGCGGGCGACATACATGTCGATGACGTTCTCGGGGGTCATCTCGATGACGTAGAGGCCGCGGTTGCGGATGCCGATGAGCAGTCCCTCGGCGGTGAGGCGCTGGAGTCCCTCGCGCAGCGGACCGCGGCTCACCCCGAGCCGCGCGGCGAGCGCGGCCTCGGACACCTGGCTGCCGGGTGGGAACTCGCCGGCGGCGATCGCCTCCCGCACCCGCCGGGCCACGAGGCTCGGCGTCGACTCCTGCACGACCGGCTCCAACGCGCTCCTCGTCGGCATCCCCGCACCCTTCCCTGCCCGCGCCCTGCCGCGATTGTCGACAATCCTAGCTAGGTGCGGGCCGTCGACAGGACTTCGAGCGCCAGCAAGGCATAACAACGTGACGCGATCGCCAACTCCCCGACGCCCACGGACTCGTCGGGTCGATGCGCCTGGTCGGTGACCGAGCCGGCGCCGAGCACGACGACCGGTGCCCCGGTGGCGCGGGCCACGAACCCCCCGTCGCACGCGGCGGTCCACCCGGCCGGCGCCAAGCCGGGTCCGCCGGCCGCGTCGAGGGCGCGCATCGTCGCTCGCACGAAGGGGTCGTCGGCGGCGGTCGCGAAGCCGGGCATGTCCATCGTCAGCTCGACGTGCACCGCCAGCTCCCGCTGCTCCAGCCGCAGCGCGGCGACGCGGGCCTGCACGTCGGCGAGCATCTGCTCCGGATCCTCGCCGGGCAGGAGGCGCCGATCGACCTCGACGACGCACTGCGCGGGCACGGTGGTAGTCGAGACGCCGCCGCGGATCGTGCCGACGCTGACGGTCGCCGGCCCGACGAGGCCCCCGAGCACCGGGGGAGCGGCGCCGAGGTCGGCGTGCCAGGTCTCGAGGGCGCGCACTACGGCCGCGGCGCCGCCGATCGCATTGCGCCCGTCGGAGGGGTCACCGGAGTGGGCGGCGCGACCCTCGACGGTGATGCGCAGGTAGGCGTCGCCGCGGGCCGCGATGATCGGCTGCAGGTCGGTGGGCTCGGCGACGATGCAGCCGGCGAGGCGCGGTAGGTGGCCGGCGACCCAGGCCCGCGCGCCGAGGCCGTTCTCCTCCTCGTCCACCGCGGCGACGAGCACGACCGGACCGCTCAGCGCCGCTCCGGCGCGCCGCAGCGCCGCCATGGCCGTGAGGGCGGCGGCCAGCCCGCCCTTCATGTCCGTGGCCCCGCGACCGTAGAGGCGGCCGTCCTGCACCACCGCGCCGAACGGGTCGCGGGTCCACCCCTGACCGACCGGCACGACGTCGGTGTGCCCGAGCAGCAGCAGCGCCGGTCCGTCGCCGCCGGGGAGCGTGACGACGACGTTGGGGCGGCCGGGCGCGACCTCGACGAGCTCTGCCGGCAGACCCAGCTCGCCGGCGATCGCGGCGAGCTCGCGGGCGGTCGCCTCCTCCTGGCCCGGGGGGTTGGTGCCCGCGCAACGCACGAGGCGGGCCGTGAGGGCGACGACGTCGTCGGTGTCGAGGTGCGCGAGCACGTCGCCGGCCAGGGGCGAGGAGGGCGGGTGCGGCGAGACCGGCGGCGGGGAGTCGGCGGCCGCGCCGGCCGGCCCGGGGGCGTTCACGCCTGGCTCGCGAGCACGTCGACGGCGCGGCGCAGGCGCGCGACGCCCTCGGCGATCCGCTCCGGGCTCGTCGAGGCGAAGCACAGCCGCAGCGCGTCGGGGAACGCCCCGGCCGGCGAGAATGCGTTGCCCGGGATGAACGCGACCCCCTCCGCCAGCGCGATCTCGAAGAGCCGCTGGGTGTCCACCGCGCGATCGGCGAACGTCAACCACAGGAAGAAGCCGCCCGCCGGATCGGTCCAGTGCGCCTCGCCGGCGAAGTGCCGCGCCAGGGCCTCCTGCATCGCGGCCTTGCGCTCGGCATAGCGCGCCCGCTGCGTGGCGAGGTGCTCGTCGAGGCGCCCTTGGCGCAGGAACGCGGCGAGCAGGCGTTGTGCCGGCAGGTTGGTGCACGTGTCCATCGCCTGCTTGGCGTTGATGAGCAGCGGCTGCAGGCTCGGGTCGGTGTCGACCCAGCCGACCCGCAGCCCGGGGGCGACGATCTTGCTGAACGTGCGGACCGAGAAGACGAGCGGGTCGCCGGCCGCGAGCTCGTGCAGCGTGGGCACGACCTCGTCGCCGAACGCGAGCATGCCGTAGGGGTCGTCGTCGATGACGACGCTGCCCCACTCCCGCGCGAGCTCGAGCAGGCGATGCCGCCGGGCCACCGACATCGTCACGCCCGAGGGGTTCTGGAACGTCGGGATCGTGTAGATGACCTTCGGGCGCCGGCCTTCGCGGTCGGTCGCGGCGACGAGGGCGTCGAGGTCCATGCCGTGCTCGTCGACGGGCACCTCCAGCAGCCGCGCCTGGTAGGACAGCGCGGTCGCGGTGCCGTTCGTGTAGGTGGGCGACTCGACGGCGACGAGGTCGCCCGGGTCGACGAAGAGCTTGTAGGCGAGGTCGAGCCCCTGCATGCCGCCGGACGTGATCGTCAGGCGCTCCCGGGTCGTCGCGTCACTGGTGCCGTCGAGCTGCGACAAGAGGGCGGCGATGAGCGCGGGGTCCCCGTGGGTCGCCGCGTAGTCGAAGGCGTCGGGCGCCTCGGCGCCGATCTCGGCGACGCCGACCTCGGCCAGGGCGTGGGTGGGGATCGCCTCGGGCGCGGGGCTGCCCATCGCGAACCTCACGATGTCGTGCCGTTGGCTCGCGAGCAGCGCTGTGCTGGAGTCGATCACCGACCCCACGAGGTAGTCGGTGCGGTGGGCCAGGGGGAGGGTCGCGGTCTTCATGAGGTCCTCTCGTCGAGCGCGTCGTCGGGGTCGTGCCCCGTGATGGGGTGGTGCCCGTGCGGTGGGGTGGTGCCCCAGCGGTGGGGTCGTGCCGGCGTCAGGTGATGACGGTCAGCTCCTGCGGTCGGTCGGTGAGTCGCTCGACGCCGGTGGGGGTGATGAGGACGGGCTCGGACAGCTCGTACCCCCAGTCGGCCAGCCACATCCCGAGGATCACGTGGAAGGCCATGCCGGGCGCGAGCACGGTGGGCTCCTGCGCGCGCAGGCTCACGGTGCGCTCGCCCCAGTCGGGGGGATAGCCGATGCCGATGGAGTAGCCGATGCGCGAGTCCTTCGTCAGGCCGTGCCGCGCGATGATCGCCGTGAAGGCGGCGTGGGCGTCGCGCGCCGGCGCGCCGGGCGTCATCGCCGCGAGCGCGGCGGCCATGCCCTCGGCGACGATGTCGGCGCACCGGGCGAGCTGCGGGTCGGGCGGGCCGAGGCTCACCGTGCGGGCCAGCGGTGCGTGGTAGCGCCGGTAGGCGCCCGCGAGCTCCAGCGTCGTCGCCTCGCCGCGCACGAACGGCTCGTCGCTCCAGGTCAGGTGGGGTGTGCCGGCGCGTCGGCCGGTGGGCAGCATGGGCACGATCGCCGGATAGTCGCCGCCGTGCCTGCGATGCCACTCCCGGCCGTCCTGCCGATCCGGCTCGCCAGGCGGACCGGCATCGCGGGGGCTGTCGGGACCGTCGGTGCCGACCGTCTGCGCGGCGAGGATCTGGGCGACGACGTCGCACTGCCGCCGCCCCGGGGCCATGGCCTCGATCGCGGTCGCCATGACGGTGTCCGCGATGCGACCCGCGACGCGTAGGTAGTCCTGCTCGGCCGGCGACTTGACGAGCCGCACCCAGTTGACGAGCTCGTGGGCGTCGACGACGCGGGCCCGCTCGAGCCCGGCGACGAGCGCCAGATAGCCGCGGGGGCTGAAGAAGTGTGCGTCGGTCTCGGCCGCGACGAGCGCCCCGGCCTCGTCGGGCAGCACGCCGATCTCCTTGGCGCGCGCGGTGATCCATGCATACGGATGGGCGTCCGGGCGATGGATGAGGTCCTCGGGATAGGCGTGCACGCGGTCGGGGTCGATGTGCGCGGTGTAGTGCGCGCCCTGCATGTCCATCGGCCGCCCGAAGAGGTGCGGGGGCCCCGCGGCGGGCAGGACGAGGCACTGCGGCACATAGAACGACCACGCGTTGTAGCCGACCAGGTAATAGAGGTTGGCCGGGTCGCTGACGACGAGCGCCGCGAGGTCGCGGCGCGCCATCGCGGCCTGCACGGCGGCCACTCGCCGCTCGTGCTCGGCGGCGCCGAACGCGGCGGGCAGCACACTGGGGGCGCTCACGCGGTCACCCGGGGAGCCACTCGCGGTGCCGCGGCCTGCAGGAGGCGCTGGCCCGGTCCGACGGCGGCGATCTCCAGGGCGCGCAGGGCGCCCCAGATCGTCACCTGATTGGCGGTCACGACAGGCATGTCGAGGTCCTCCTCCAGTGCGGTGATGACGTCGTAGGCGGTGAGGTTGGTGCACGAGACGACGACCCCGTCGGGCCTGGCGCCGCGTCGGCGCGCGTCGGCGACGGCGGCCCGCACGAGCGCCTCGGTCGCGTCGGCGGGCACCCGCCAGATGTGGCTGGTCAGCCCCAGGCCGTGCAGCCCGACGACCTCGACCGCGTGCTCGGCGAGGAAGCCCACGAGCGCCGCGTCGACGTCCGGCCCGTAGGGGGTGGCGGCCACGACCCGGCGCAGCCCCAGGGTGCTCAGCGCCTGCGCGAGCGCCCCGCTCGTCGTCACGGCCCGCCGGGCACCGGCCCGCAGCAGCGCGTCGCGCAAGGCCCGCTCGCCGGCCCGGCCGCGCACGAAGCTCCCCGAGGTGCAGGCGTAGC
>JBDIAP010000069.1:0-19123 GCA_039812485.1 Kineosphaera sp. | reverse complement strand
GCGCGACTGTCAACTGTCCGGCGCGAGTGAATCGAAGACTCGGCCGGGGATTCTGAGACGTGGGCGGCTTGGCGGTGATGAGGTCGCTGAGACGATGTCGGGTGCGGGTGTAGGTCACGGGACAGCAGTCGCTGCAGAACACCTTCTGTCGGCCGGGCTCACTCCAGCTATCAGCAGTTCGATGCCCGCCTGGAGGCTGGCGCGTGGATTGCCCGCGGAGGCGACCGTGGTGCCCACCCGAGCCGAGATCGGCAACTCCATGCCCGCCATGGCCGAGCCGAGGACGGGCTGGGAGAGCGCCCACCAGTTCTCGTCGGACAGCTGAGAGTCCGCGCGCACCCGGTCAAGCCCCAACTGCCATCGGGCCGCGCCGGTTGCCATGTTCACAACCGTCGTGACGACATGGTCCATGGCCTCGTCCGAGAGGCCGATCCCATCGAGGGGAGCCAGCTCCCACTCGTACTTCTGACAGATGCCCGGGCCCAGGATGGGTCGGCCGGGGGGCACCTCGACGCTCCATCCATGCTCGACCGCGTGAGCGAAGTTGCGCTCAGCCATATGCCGCAACGCGTCCTGCCAGTCGGGCTGATCAGCGGGCCGATCATCTGCGCCGTACGTGGTCCCCGCCACAGAGTCGAGCATGAGCTCAATGAGCTCCGGCTTTCCCGGGACGTAGCCATACAGCGTCATGGCGCCGATCCCCACCCGTTCGGCAACCGCCCGCATGGTCAACGACTCCAACCCCCGTTCGTCGGCGAGGGAAACCGCGGACTCGATCAACCTCGCGACCGTCAGCCCGCTGCGTCCAACCTTGGTCGCGGGCGCCCACATCAGCTGCAGCAGCGACAGCTGGTCGGCAGTTCTCTTCGAGGAACGCGGCATGGGGGAACCTTTCCGTCCTGCCCAGATTAATGTACCGTACGTTGTACCGTACAACGGACGTATCAAGGGAGGATGGATGGCCGTCATCCACGCCACAGGCCTGGCCAAGCGGTACGCCGGGCGCCAGGAGTCAGCTCTCAAGGGAGTGGACGTAGACCTCCACGAAGGCCGTGTGCTGGGCATCCTGGGATCCAACGGGGCCGGCAAGACGACCTTGGTGCGACTGCTCACCACGCTGAGCAAACCCACCAGCGGCACCGCAACGGTGTGCGGCTTCGATGTCACAACTCACGGCGATCAGGTGCGAGAACGCATCGCGCTTGTCGGTCAGTTCGCGGCCGTCGACGAGGTCCTCTCGGGTCGGGCCAACCTGGTGCTGTTCGGGCGCTTGCGAGGCCTGAGGCGTCGAGCGGCCGAGGAGCGCGCGACCGATCTGCTCGAACGCATGGACCTGACAGGGGCCGCCGACCAGGCCGTCAAGGATTACTCCGGAGGCATGCGACGCAAGCTCGATCTGGCCGTGGCCTTGGTGACGGATCCGGAGGTGCTCTTCGTCGATGAACCGACCACCGGGTTGGACCCGATCGCCCGCCGTGCTCTGTGGGACCTGGTGCGCCAGCTCGTCGTCGGCGGCCGATCGGTCGTGCTGACCACGCAGTACCTCGAGGAAGCCGACGCACTCGCTGACGACATCGTCATCCTCCGGGACGGGGTCGTCATCGCCTCCGGAACCAGCGCCGACCTCAAGCGTCTGGCGGGCCCGCCGCGGACGGTGACGCTGGAGCCGACCCTCGAAGAGGTCTACCTCCGACTCCACTCCGACCCCGAAGCCGACCCCGAAGCCGACCCCGAAGCTTCGACGGGAGCCTCCGCATGAGTGCGCCAGCCCTGATCCGTCACACCGGCATTCTCGCTGGACGCACCTTCGCCCACTGGCGCGCGGCACCCGCTCCGTTCCTGGTCAACCTGTGCTTCCCCGTCCTCGTGCTCGTCATGATGGGTGGCCTCCTGGGCGGCGCCCTGGCCGGCGATGTGGGCAACTACTTCGCGTATGCCGTCCCTGGGGTTCTCGTGATCGCCATGCTTTTCGGCATCGAGTCCACGATGATGGCCGTCACGACCGATGCCGCACGCACCATCACCGACCGGTTCCGCTCCCTGCCGATCCACGCTGGCTCGATCCTGGCCGGACGATGTGCCGCGGACATGGCCGCATCGGCCCTCGGCCTTGTCGTCACGATCACCGCCGGGCTTGCGCTCGGCTGGCGCCCCGGCAGCGCGACCGCGCTCCTGGCGACCGTGGCACTGCTGCTCTGGCTCCGGTTCGGGCTGCTCTGGTTCGGACTCTGGGCCGGGCTCAAGGCCACGAGCCCGGACGCCGTCGTAGCTGCACAGATCCTGGTCTGGCCGGTCAGTCTGCTCTCCGCCGTCTTCGTCGATCCGACCACCATGCCCCCCTGGCTCGGCCTGATCGCCGAGTGGAACCCCTTGTCGATGACGACCACCGCGATCCGTCAGATCACCGACTCACCCAGCTTCGTCAGCACGGCCTTCCCCAGCGTGCACGCCCAGCTGCTCGCCATCGTGATCCCCGCCGTCATGGTCGTCGTCTTCGCTCCCCTGGCCACAACGGCCTACCGACGCACGACCGACTGAACCGAGATCGGAGGCAACGCCCTTGAGTCTTGACACCATCACCCTGCGTGGCGTCCGACAGAACAACCTGCGCGCCCTCGACCTCGACCTCGACAAACGGTCCCTCATCGTCGTCGTCGGGGTCTCCGGCTCCGGCAAATCCTCACTGGTCTTCGACACCATCGCCGCCGAGGCCCAACGCCACGTCAATGCCACCTACAGCGCCTTCGCACAGAACTTCCTCCCTTCCTACGGCCGCCCCGACGCCGACCGGATCGAGAACCTGTCCGCCGCGATCGTCGTCACCCAAGCACGCCTGCGTGGCGGGCCCCGCTCCACAGTCGCCACCATCACCGACATCGGCGACTGGCTGCGGATGCTGTATTCGCGCGGCTCCGAACCTCACATCGGCTACTCCAACGCCTTCTCGTTCAACGACCCCGCCGGCATGTGTCCTCGCTGCCATGGCATCGGCGTCGAACGCGTCCTCGACCTCGACGCCTTCGTCGACGCATCGCGCTCCCTGCGTGAGGGACCGTTCAACCACCCCGACTACAAGCCCCGCGGGCTCGCGTGGCGCCGCTACGCCGACAGCGGACTGTTCGACCTGGACGTCCCCATCGGCCAGTACTCGGCACGCGAACGCCACCTCCTGCTCGAGGCCGAGCCCGGCGAGGTGGAACCCGCCGGCGAGCACGCACTGCCCGGGACCTACGAGGGCGCCGCCTACCGATTCCGGCGCCTCCATCTCGCCAAAGACCCCTCTGATCTCGCAGGCGAGGCCAAGGCCGCGTACGGGCGTCTCGTCACACACGACACCTGCAGCGAGTGCCGCGGAGCACGGCTCAACGCCGCCGCCCGCACCGCGCACATCGAAGGGCTCACGCTGCCCGCGGCCTACGCCAGTCAGGCCGGCGACCTCGCCGACCGCCTCCGCACGTGGACACCAGGCCCTCTATCACCGCTCGTCACCGAGATCACCACCCAACTCGACCGCCTCGTCGATCTCGGCCTGGGCTACCTCAGCCTCGACCGCGCCACCGCCTCCCTGTCCGGCGGAGAGGCCCAACGAGTCAAGATGGTCCGCCACCTCGGCAGCACCCTCAACGACATGATCTACGTCTTCGACGAACCGACAATCGGCCTCCACGCCCGGGACGTCGACCGCCTCGGCACCATGCTGCAACGCCTGCGCGACAAGGGGAACACCGTCATCGTCGTCGAACACGACCCCGCCATCATGGCCATCGCCGACGAGATCATCGAGATCGGACCCGGAGCCGGCTCCGCCGGAGGACACCTCATCTACCAAGGCTCTTACGCGAACCTGCTCGGGGCCGACACCCCGACCGGACACGCACTCATCCACCACTCCACGCCCCGGCGGACAGTACGCCGGCCGACCGGCTGGCTCACCATCACTGGCGCCAACAGCCACAACCTCCACGACCTCACGGTCGACATCCCGCTCGGGGTCCTCACCGCAGTCACCGGCGTTGCCGGCTCGGGCAAGACCAGCCTCATCCACGGCCACCTCCCCACAGTCGCCTCGGACGCGATCTTCATCGACCAGAGCCCCATCCGCGGGTCACGACGATCCACCCCCGCCTCCTGGACCGGGCTCCTCGACGAGATCCGGCGCATCTTCGCCAAGAGCACCCGCCAACCAGTAGGGCTGTTCTCGCCGAACTCCGACGGCGGCTGCCGCGCCTGCGAAGGCACCGGCGTCACCTTCGTCGACCTCGGCTTCACCGACCCCGTCACCACCACCTGCGAAGCCTGCCAAGGCCGCCGCTTCCGACCCGGAGCGCTCCGTCACACCGTCGCTGGACTCTCCATCGCGGACGTCTTCGACCTCTCGGTCGACCAAGCCCTCGAGTACTTCACCGACACGAAGGTCCTTACCCTGCTCGAGCGCATCTCGCGCGTCGGGCTCGGCTACCTCGCCCTCGGACAGAACCTGGCAACCCTGTCCGGCGGAGAAGCCCAACGGCTCAAACTCGCGCGCGAACTCACCGGCGACGCCCCGATCATCGTTCTCGACGAACCCACCACCGGCCTACACGGCAAAGACACCAGTCGGCTCCTCGACCTCCTGCACCACCTCGTCGACGACGGACGCACCGTGATCGTCATCGAACACGACCTCGACGTCATCAGCGTCGCCGACTACGTCATCGACCTCGGCCCCGAAGGAGGGCACGACGGCGGCACGATCCAGTTCACAGGCACTGTCGAGGACCTCATCAACTCACCCACCCACACCGGGACATATCTGAAGGCCACACTGCGTCGGCACTGAACTTGGACAAACCCCCCGTGAGCCAGCGCAACCTCAGGCGCACGCGCCAGGCCTGTCCCAACGTGGCGGGTTCGTGCGGCGCTGAGTCTCAGAATGCGTATCGGAGGACGTCTCAGAGTGACCGTGGGGGCCGGCAACGGCCGACGAGTCGGCGCGTCACGCCGTCAGCGCAGCGCCTTGGCCTTGAGAGTCTCGAACTCCGCCTGCGAAATCGCCCCGGAGTCGAGGAGCGACTTGGCGTGCGAGATCTGCTCCGCGGCGGAGGTGCTTCCGGCGACATTCTTGATGTAGGCAGCCTGCGCGGCCTCGCGTGCCTTCATGGCCTCCAGCTGGCGCTCGGCCATGCTGCGGCCACGGGCGATGAGGTAGATGAGGGCGCCGAGCCACGGCAGGAAGATGAGGAGGACAGTCCATCCGGCCTTCGCCCAGCCCGACAGCGTGTGGTCGCTGAACAGGTCGAAGATGCACCTGAACCACGCGAGGATCGCCGTGATCCAGAAGAAGAGCCAGAAGCTCCAGAGCAGAACGTCCCAGAAGCTGTCCCAAAAACCCACGACATCGCCTTTCGTCACGAACGGGTCCTGCGGATGGGCCGATGTCCCTCGAGCGGGACGTGGCTGCACAGGATTCGCGTCGAACGCTAGGTGGCAGGCGGGTGGGCGCACACCACCCGCCGACGGGTGGGGAGTGCCCGATCCGCCCCGTACACCGGCCCGCCGTCGGACGGGTAACGTCAGGCTCATCCTCAGGGAGGCACCGGTGACCAGCACTTCGCCATCGACGCGCCCGCCCGCGGCAGCGATCGACACCCCTCCGGCGGCCACGCCGAGCGGCGCGACAGCCACCCGACCCGGAGGGCGACCGCTGCGGGTGGTCCGCGCCAAGTTGCGCCCTGCGCCGTCGCCGTCGGGCCTGCTCCGCAGGCCGCGGCTGCACTCACTCATCGAGGACTGCACCGGCACCCCGTTGACGCTTGTGTTGGCTCCGGCGGGGTCGGGCAAGACGTCGCTGCTGGCCTGCTGGGCGGCCGACACGGCATGCCCGAGCGCGTGGCTGACGCTCGACGAGGCCGATCGGGAGCCCGCCGCGTTCTGGGCGGGCATCGTGGCCGCGCTGCAGCGCCTGCGCCCGCACTGCGGCGAGGCGACCTTGGCACTACTGCGGCAGCCCGGCCCGCGCCGGGCGGCCGTCGACGCGCTCCTCGACGAGCTGGAGTCCCTCCCCGGGGAGCCGGCCGTGCTGGTGCTCGACAACTTCCACCTGGTCGATGGGGAGCCGGCGCTGGTGGATCTGGTGTCGTCGTTCACCGAGCACCTTCCGTCCTGGCTGTCGGTGGTGCTGTTGACGCGCCGCCTGCCGCCCATGCCGCTGGCCCGGCTACGTGGCCAGGGCCGGCTACGTGAGCTGCACTTCTCCGAGCTGCGGTTCTCGGCGCAGGAGTCACGTGACATGCTGACCCTCCTGCTGCCGGATCTGGCCCCGGCGCAGACCGAGCAGATCGTCACCAGGGCCGAGGGCTGGGCTGCCGGCCTCGGGTTGACGGCGTTGGCCGAGCGAGCCCGTCGCGCCCGCCCCGACGAGTTCGCGGCGGGAGTTGCAGATCAAGCCGTGGGCCACTACGCCTGGAGGGAGATCCTCGCCGCCGGGCGTCCCGAGGTCGTGGATCTCCTTGCCGCCGCCGCCGTCGTGCCGCGGGTGCATGTCGGCCTGGCCGCAGCACTGTCGGGGCGACCCGACGCGCACGACCTCTTGGCCGAGGCCGAAGCGCAAGGACTCTTCGTCCATCGCATCGGCGACACCGACTCCTACGAGATCCACGCCCTCGTGCGGGCCGCCCTGCTGGCCCAGCTGGGGCGCAGGAGCCCCGCACGCCTGGAGGAGCTGCGGGTCGCAGCGGCCGATTGGTACGAGAGCCAGGGTGATTGCGTCGCGGCGATCGAGCAGTGGATCGCCAGCGGGCGCCAGCGTGACCTGTTGCGGGCGCTGGCGTCGAACGCGGGTCGGCTCTACGACTCCGGCTGCGAAGCGACGATCCACCGGGCGATCCGCGCGATCCCCATGCGCATCGCCTGCGCCGACTCGGGCGCCCTCATGGAGTATGCGTGGTGCCACGTGCTCGTCGATCGCACACGCTTCATCCGCCTCGTCAGCCAACTGCCGGAGTGGGTGGCGCTGCAGGGCGGCGGCGAGGGCTCCACGGCACGCCTGCGGCTGCTCCAGTCCATCGCCGCAGCAGTCAGTGGCGACTGGACGGCCGGCGGCTCCCTCGCTCAGTCGGTGGTCGACGACCTGCCGCCCGACTGGTGGACCGACCCGCTGGGTCGCTTCGCGTGGAACATGATCGCCCGCGAGATCGCCCTCTCCGAACGGTGGGACGACGCCGGCACGGAGGTGCGCGACACCACGCGCGCGCTCGCGCTCGATCCCGATCGTTTCCTCGCCGCACAGGGCACGGCCGCGCTCGGGCTGGCGCTGGCCGGGCACCCGGTCGCGGCCCTTGACCGTGTCGCGCGCCTGCGAACGGCGAGCGCGGCGCGCAAGACGATCCTGCGCACGGAGCTGCAACTCGCCGAGGCCATCGCGCACCGCGAGTCCGGACACGCTCGCCAGGCACTCGGCGAGCTGCAGCACATCGCGCAGGCACCCGTGACTCCCCTGCACTACGCACAGGTGCTGGCGCATCTCGAACTCGCCGAGAGCTGGCTGGATCACGACGAGCTGCCAGCAGCGCGGCGGGCGTTCGATGCAGCGGTGAGCCAGACGGAGCACGAGTTCACCGGACCCGGCGGGGCGGACTGGGTCGCGCGAACCGGGACGAGGCTGGCGATCGCCGCGGGCGACGCAGAGCAGGCTGCTGCCTGGGCCGAGGCGGCGTCCGACCCCTTCTGGCGCGGCATCCTCGTGGCTCGCGTCATGCTCAGGAACGGCGAGCACGACGCGGCACTGGACGTGGCGACGGCCGCCGAGCCCCGGTGTCCGCGGCACGCCGTCGTGCGTCATCTCGTGTGCTGGCGGGCCGGCGGTCGGGACGGCAGCCACCTGACCTCTGCGATCGAGGTCGCCGGACGCCGGGGGCTCGTGCAGACCGTGGCATCCGAAGGGCCACAGGTCGTCGATGCCGTCGAGCGCGAGGCCTGGCGCACCACACCTGCGTGGCTCGCGACGCTACGGCTGTCGCCCGTGCCCGGGCGGGGCGGTGATCCGGACGGCCCCGGCGAGCCGAGGGAAGGACTGACCGCCCGCGAACTCGCTGTGCTGCGGTTATTGCCCAGCCGGTTGACGCAGCGTGAGATCGCCGACCACCTCGCCATCTCACAGAACACTGTGAAGTTCCACCTCAAGATCATCTATCGCAAGCTCGGCGCTCGATCTCGGGCAGAAGCGGTGCAGCGCGCGCGGACACTGGCCCTCGTCGGACGGCATCCAGGAATAGTTTCTTCAGTGAAGCACTTGAAGCGGCTATGAAGATCGAGATCTGGTCAGACATCGCCTGCCCCTTCTGCTACATCGGAGAGCGTCACCTCGAGCTCGCCCTGGAGTCCTTCGACCACCGGGACGACGTCGAGATCGTGCCCCGCGCCTTCGAGCTCGACCCCACCGCGGCCCCCGGCGAGCACCGGCCGATGGCCGACGCGCTCGCCGCGAAGTTCGGCACCACCCCCGCCCAGGTGAGCGCCATGCAGCGCGGCATCGCCGACAAGGCCCACGCCGTCGGGCTCGAGTTCGACACGAGCACAGCGAGCGTCTCGAACACGTTCGACGCCCACCGACTCGTCCACCTGGCCCGCGAGGCCGGCCTGGACCGCGAACTGCTCGCCGCCCTCATGCGCGGCTACTTCGCCCACGGTCTGCGCGTCGGCGACCACGAGGCGCTCGTCGCGGTCGCGACGCAGGTGGGTCTCGACGAGGCGCGCGTGCGTGCGGTGCTGTCGGGCACCGACTACGCCGACGACGTCCGCAGCGACGAGTCCCGGGCCCGCACGCTCGGGATCAGCGGGGTGCCGTTCTTCCTCATCGACGGCACCTACGGCCTCTCCGGGGCACAGCCCGTCGCGGCCTTCCGTTCCGCCCTCGACGAGGTCTGGGCCAAGCAACACCCGGTCCAGCTCATCGGCACCGACACCGCCGACGGCGTGTGCGCCGACGGCTCGTGCGCGCTGCCTGAGCCCGCCGCGGACCGCCGCTGACAACCGGCCCTGCGTCGGCACCCCAGAGAGTCAACAGTCCAGCGTCAGGCGGATCCACTCCCGATAGGCGCTGACGTAGGCGGCGGCGTCCCGCGACCCGAGATAGTCGACGCTCAGGCCCACGAGCACGGCGACGGCCAGGCGCACGCGGGCGCGGCGCCGATCGGCCGGTAGCCGCTCGAGCTGCATCAGCGCGACGAGCTGCGGGGTCCACAGGTCGACGATGTCGGCGTAGGTCGGCGCGTCACCCTGATGTCGGCCCGGGTGTCGAGCGATGCGGTAGGTGGCCTCGGCCATGAGCGGCGCGTAGCGCAGGTTGTCCTGCTCCAGGAGCAGCGCGGCGAGCCCGCGATCGATGTCCTCGGCCGTCGGCGGCGTCACCGCGGCGCTGCGCGCCTCGATGAAGGCGTCGATGATGGCGCGCTGCCGGGCGGCCGCGGCGTCGATGATCGTCGTCAGGAACTGGTCCTTGGTCCCGAAGTGGTAGCCGAGCATCCGATGGCTCGTGCCGATCGCCGCCGCGCACGCGCGCATCGAGAAGTCGGCCAACCCCTCGCGGGCCGCGTATTCGATGGCGGCCTCAAGCAGTTCCTCGCGGTTCAACGGCACGCGCCCATCTTCCCAGGACGGTTGAACCTCCCCTGTTCCACGTGGAACACTAGCAATTGTTCCACGTGGAACATCGGCGGGAGGAGGGCGTGCTATGCGTCGGGTCGTCTTGTTGGCTCTCGGGTCTCGCGGCGACGTCCTGCCACTCGTCCGGCTGGCGTGCGCCCTTCGACGCGAAGGGCACGAGGCGACGGTCGTGACCTCGGACGACTACGAGGGCGAGGTGCGGGCGGCCGAGGTCCCGTTCGTGTCGATCGCCCCCGGCATGCACTTCGCCGCCAGCAGCGAGGTGTCCGACGAGTCGCGCCGGGCTCGTTTCGAGACTCCGATCGGCACGATGATCGCGCTCCGCAGCATCATGCGATCGCTCGCCGATCCGCTCGCCGGTGTCATGGACGAGCTGGTCGGCTCCGACGATGTCCTCGTCACCGGAGTGCTCGGCACCTCCCTCGCGGCGGCGTTGCGGCAGGTCCGCGGTTGCGGCGTCGTCCATGTCACCTTTGCGGCGACGGTGCCGACGGCGTGCGGCGGCTCCTACATCTGCGCGCCGTTGCCGACGCGGGTCTCGACCGTGAACAGGTCGGCGTCCGCCGTGATGCAGCGCGCGTTCCTGGGCCTGACCATGGCACCTGGGCGCGAATACGCCCGTCGGCATGGCCGCGCGCTGACCGTGGCGCACGTCGACCGGGAGCTCACGTCCGGGCCGACCCTGATCGGCACGAGCCCGCTCCTGGCGCCCCCTGCCGACGAGTGGCCGGGGCGGGTCACGGTGACCGGTCCGTGGATGAGAGCGGCGCTCGAGCCACCACCGACCGTGGATCACGGTCTCGAGGACTTCCTGGCAGCGGGGACCCCACCCGTCTACATCGGATTCGGCAGTGCCGTGTCGAGGGATCCGATCGGCGACCTGACCCTCTTCGCCGCGGCCGCTCGAGACGCGGGAGTTCGGGTTGTCGCACGGCGCAGCGACTGGTCGGTCGGAGACGTCAGCGTGCTGGGCCCGCACGCCTACGTCGTCGACACCGTGCCGCACGACGCGCTGTTGCCGCGCACGGCAGCGGTGATCCACCACGGGGGCGCCGGCACGACCGTCGCGGCCCTGGCAGCCGGCGTGCCCAGCAGCGTGATCTGGCACAACCTCGACCAACCGTTCCACGCCAGGCGGACCTCCGAGTTGGGGGTGGGGCCGCTGGCCTTCTCGAAGCGGCGCCTCACCAGGTCGCGTCTCGCAAGACTCATCGAATCCCTCGTCTCGTCATCCGAAGCGGCGGACTACCGGCGGACCGCCAAGGAGATCGGTGTCGCGGTGAGGCAGGAGTCGGGCCTGGCGAACGCCATCACAGCCCTACGTCAGTGGCGGGCGATCTGACGGTTCGTGAGCCTGGGGGCCACAATCCCCTGAGCAGACCGTGGATGCGCCCCGCCGCCGCCCCGCGTCGGGCCACCAGAGCGGCGGGCGCTCAGTCGTCCATCGCCTCGATGCCCAGTTCCCGCAACTGGGCGGCGTTGGCGCGCATCCGCTCGACGATGGCCGGATCGGGCGGCTCGAACCCGACGACCTCCTCGACGACCCGCAGCGGAAGTGTCGTGCGGTAGGAGCGGGTCGGGTTGCCGGGGAACTTCTTGTCGGTGACGTTCGGGTCGTCGTAGATCGGGCCGGTCGGCTCGACGCGGTAGACCCGCGGTGGGCCGTCGCCGAGGGCCAACGCGGCGGCCAGCGGGGCGCCGAACCCGGAGGCGGTGAGGTAGATGTGCCGCGACCGCTTGCCGGAGCCGTAGTTGGTGCCCCACCCGGGAGTCAGCAGGTCACCGGGCCGCAGGTCGGCCTTGGTGCCGTGGAAGAAGGGCCCCTCGTCGTCCGCGGGCGAGGGCGGCGGCGCGGGGTCGCGGATGAGGCCGTCGAGGCGCTGCAGCAGGGCCGCGACGCGGGTGCCCCCGCCCGGCGCGCGGGGATAGCGCTCGAGCACCGTCCGGACCGTGGGCGTGACGCGCTGTGCGGCGCCGTAGAGCATGTATTCGGCCACCACCGGGTCGTCGCCGCGCGCCACCTCCGCCGCGCGGGCGGCGTGTGCCGCGGCGCCGAGGATGTGCCGGACCTGCGTCGCCTTCGCGAGCGGGTGCAGGTAGGCCGAGGCCGCCGCGTCACCCGCCGCGGTCGCGGCATGCCCGGCCGCCTCGGTCGGCGCCTCTCGCCCCGCCCGGTGGGCGTCGGCGGCGGCGAGGCGCTGGAGCTTCGAGCGGGCGGCGCCGTCGGCGAAGGCCCTGGCGGCCTCGATCGCCGCCACCGGGCGGGGGTCGTCGGGCATGGCCTTGGCTGCGATGCCCAGCGTCGGAGTCGCGCAGGCCACCGCGTAGGCGGTCACGGCTCGCAACTCCTCGACGCTCAACTCGATGTCGCCGATGTCGCCCATGTCGCCTCTAGCAGTCATCGCTCGAGTCTCGCAGTTCGACCTCAGCGGCGCCCGATGCCGAGATCCGAGCCGGGCTCGCCCGAGCGGCTCCGCAGATGAGCACGCTCGGGCGTCGTTGGTCGCCAACGTCTCCGCCTGCTCGAACAGGTCTCGAGCCACCGCCGACTCGCCCAGCTCCAGGTGCAAGGCGGCGCGGACTGCCAGCGAGTAGTGGTCCTGCACGGCGTCGTCGAGCGCCTCGAGTCCGGCTGTCGGGCCGTGCGCCGTGCCACGGCGACAGCGCGAGGGTGACGCCACTGCCACGGCTCGCACCGGCTGTGACAGCCACGATCGTCGTGCTCTGACGCGAGCATCACGGCAGCTCTATCGCTTGGCCGGGCTCGGGTGGGCATGAGGCGTACATCTACGGACCATGCCTCCGTGGTGATCAGGTCCCTGCGCCCTACCCCGTCCAGACGCCCGTCGACCAGGCGCGCTCGAGGACGTCGGCGTAGGGCGCGGGGTCGATGCCCTGGGCCGCGAGCCACGCGTCGTCGTTGACGGTCGCGTCGTAGCGTTCGCTGCCGTCGCAGACGAGACTGACGATGCTGCCCGAGCGCCCGGCGGCGACGAGCTCGCAGGCGAGGTAGAGGGCGCCGTAGAGGTTCGTGCCCGTCGAGGGGCCGGTGCGGCGGCCGATCCGCTCGGCCAGATAGCGCATCGCCGCGATCGACGCCGCGTCGGGGATGCCGAGCATCCGGTCGACGACACCGGCCTCGAAGCTCGGTTCGACCCGGGGACGGCCGATGCCCTCGATCCGCGAGCCGCGCGCGCTCCCGCGCTCCTGCCCGGCGAACGCGGGCAGGAACGCCGAGCCCTCGGGATCGACGACGGCCAGCCGCGTGTCGTAGCCGCGATAGCGCAGGTAGCGCCCGATCGTCGCGCTCGTGCCGCCGGTGCCCGCGCCGACGACGATCCACTCCGGCACCGGGTGCGGCTCGAGCGCGAGCTGGGTGAAGATCGACTCGGCGATGTTGTTGTTGCCGCGCCAGTCGGTGGCGCGGGCGGCGTTCGTGAACTGGTCGAGGTAGTGCCCGTCGCACTCCTGCGCGAGCCGGCGTGCGACGTCGTAGACCTCGCCCGGATCGTCGACGAGGTGGGCCCGGCCGCCCTCGCGCTCGATGAGCGCGACCTTCTCCGGGCTCGTCGACCGCGCCATGACGGCGACGAACGGCAGCCCCAGCAGCGCCGCCACGTGGGCCTCGCTGATCGCCGTCGAGCCGCTGCTCGCCTCGACGATCGTCGTGCCCGGCCCGATGTGGCCGTTGCAGATGCCGTAGAGGAAGAGGCTGCGCGCGAGCCGGTGCTTGAGGCTGCCCGTCGGGTGCGTCGACTCGTCCTTGAGGTAGATCGTCACCGCCGCGTCGCGCTGCCCGGGCAACGGCAGGCGCAGGAGGTGGGTGTCGGCGCTGCGGTTGGCGTCGGCGCGCAGGGCCTGGACCGCGGCATCGACCCAGCCGCGCTCGATCGGCCGCCGGGCCGTGATGTCGCGGATCGCCACCGGCGCGGCGGGCGCCCCCGGCGCGGCGGGCGCCACCGGCGCGGCGGGCGCCCCCGGCGCGGCGGGCGCCCCCGGCGCGGCGGGCGCCACCGGCGCGGCCAGGGCATCGGCGACGCCGGGGCTCTGGGGGTCGGCGTCGTCGGCAGCGTTCGTCATGCGCGTCATGGCTGTCACTGTGCCCGACGGCGCCCCCGACGCGCCTCCTCGCTCGTGAAACGCCCGGCACCGGGCGTCGGGCGAGGTCAGACCAGGTCGAGCACGGGGGGTGGCTGGCTCCAGATGCTGCGCGACAGCTGTTCGGGGTAGGCGCTGACCTGGGGCCGGACGTCGAAGAGGCACGTCGAGTCGTCGTCGAAGCTGGGCCAGCCAGGGTCCCCGTCGCGAGCGAAGGCCACCCACGCGTTGCGCATCTGCTCGGAGACGGCATACGCCTGCGGGGTGGGCTCGCCGATGAGCATCGCGGTCTGGCCGGTCGTGAGGTTGCCGAACACGAGCGGCACGTCGAGGCCGTGACACGCGCCGAGGACCCCGCCCAGGCCCGGTGCCGGCCAGGTCAGCTCGTAGACATGAGTGCCGCCCCCGCAGGCGAGGTGCGCCTGCGCGAGGGCGAGCGAGGGCATGCGAAAGAGCCAGTCCGATCGCACCACCTCGTAGAGCTCCTCGGGGTCGTCGAAGGCATCGAGGTAGCGCGACGGGTCCGGAGCGAAGTGCCGAGCGGTCTCCTCGGCCTCGGCGCGGGTGATCTGACCGAGCCTCCCGGACAGGGCGGTGAGGAGCCGCTGTTCGTGGCGGGTGTGACCGACGAGGAGGTCGACGCCCGCCCGGCGAGCGTCCCACGGCGTCGTCGGCAGCACGTCGCCGTCGACGACGGGGGCGAACGGCACCTGAGCGCGCGCGGCGAGGCCCCAGCGGTCGGCGTGACGCTCCATCGTCCCCAGCACCGCATCCGCGGCGGCGGGCAGGAGCCACGGGTCCTGCTCCGCCAGCTCGGCCGGACGGCACCCGAGTTCGGTGGCGCAGGCGCGAGCGATGTCGGCGGCGAGGGCCGGCGTGAAGAACGCGCCGGGCACACTCTGGGCGACGGCCCGGGCGAAGAGCCCCGCGGCTCGCGGCATCGCCAGCAGCGCCGCGACGCAGCCGCCGCCGGCCGACTGCCCGAAGACCGTGACGCGCCGCGGGTCGCCGCCGAAGGCCGCGATGTTGTCCCGGACCCACTCCAGGGCGGCGACCTGGTCGAGCAGGCCGCGGTTCGGAGGGCATCCGTCGATCTGGGCGAAGCCCTCGATGCCGACCCGGTAGTTGAAGGTGACCACGACGACCCCGGCGCGGGCCAGGACGCTGCCGTCGTATTCGGGCAGGCCGGAGGCGCCGAAGAGGTAGGCGCCGCCCTGGATCCACACCATGACCGGGAGGGCGCCGGCAGGATCGGGCGACCAGACGTTGAGCGTCAGCCAGTCGTCGCCTCGCTCGGTCCTGGCGTCCATGCCGAAGGCCCCGGACTGGGGCGGCGGCGGACCGAAGACGCTCGCGTCACGGACCCCGTCCCACGCGCGGACCGGTGCGGGTGCGCCGAAGCGGACGGGCACCTCGGCATACGGGATGCCACGGAAGACGGCGAGCCCATGCTCGGCCCGTCCCTCGACGACGCCGGAGCCGATCAGAGTACGCATGGTCACTCAGGCATCGTCGCGCGCGAATCCCGGCGAGGCCAACGAAAATACGCCCGCAGCCCGGCGCGCATGACGTCCGACCCGGCAGCATCCGGCCCCCGGCGGTAGCGTCGAGAGGTCCGCCACGGACCTCCCCGGGCGGCGGGCAAGCCGGGGCCAGCGCACGCCTCGACGTCGTGCCGATCGAGGAGTTCGAATGTCACGCACGCGAATCCACAACCTCGCCATCTCTCTCGACGGCTTCGCGACGGGAGAGTCGCAGTCTCTCGAGGCACCCTTCGGCCATGCGGGTCATCGCCTGCACGACTGGATGTTCGCCACACAGTTCTGGGCAGTCCAGTCCGGCGCGGAGCGGACGGATGGCGGCCCGAGCGGATCCGCCGGCGTCGACAACGCCTTCGCCGAACGCCACGGGCTGGGCTTCGGCGCGGAGATCATGGGCGCCAACAAGTTCGGACCGCCCGGCTGGCACGACGACCCCGACTGGCGGGGCTGGTGGGGCTCGAACCCCCCATTCCACACACCGACCTTTGTCTTGACCCACCACCCGCGGCCGCCGATCGAGCTGGACGGCGGCACCATCTTCCACTTCATCGAAGCCTCCCCGGCCCAGGCGCTGGAGGTGGCGCGCGCGGCGGCCGACGGCCAGGACGTGCGGATCGGGGGCGGCCCGACCGTCGTGCGGGACTTCCTCGCGGCCGGACTCGTCGACCACCTGCACGTCGTCCAGGTGCCGATCGTGCTCGGCCGGGGGGTGCGGCTGTGGGACGGGCTCGAGGCCCTCGAGGACGCCTACGACATCGAGGCCGTCTCGTCACCCAGCGGCGTGACGCACCTGACCTTCACTCGTCGGTAGGCCGGCGGATTCTCTCCCGCTGACGCAGCCGGCCGCACCGACCGAGACTCAGTCCTCCGGCAGCGCGGCGAAGGCCTTCTTCGCGTCCATGTACCACCCCAGCGACTTCTTCGGGTGCTTCCAGCGGCCGCGCATCTGCGCGTTGGCGGCCTCGTGGGTGGTGTCGCCGGCGGCGACCGCGTCCTTGAGGTGCTGGTCCTGGGCGTGGATGACGGCGTCGGCGCTCTCGCCGCGGTGAGCCAGGTCGCAGGGGCCGCCGAGCTGGCGGCAGGTCATGGTCTTCATCGTGCCTCCTTGAAGATTTGAGAGTGAGACTCTCAATATGAGAGGGACAGTAGCATCGACGCCATGGCGAGGGAAGACCCACCGAACCCGATTGCGACGCGTCGGCCCCGGCAGGCGCGGACCCGCCTGGCCAGGGCGGCCGTCATCGACGCGGCGCGGCGCGAGTTCGTCGAGCGCGGCTACGGCGCGACGACCGTCGAGGCGATCAGCGCCGCATCCGACGTGCCGGCGGCGACCGTCTATCGACTGTTCTCCTCCAAGCTCGGCATCCTCAAAGCCGTCGTCGACACCTCGATCGCCGGGGACGACACGGCGGTCGCCGTCAGCGAGCGGCCCGTCGTGCGGGACGCGCTGGCCGACGCCGAGCCGGCGCGCCGGCTGGCCGGATTCGCGGCGGTGACCGCCGCGATCAACGGGCGCATCCACCCCCTCTACGGCGTGCTGGCGGCGGCGGCCGGCGCCGACCCGGCGGCCCGCGGCCTGCTCGACGACATCGACCGGCAGCGCGCGCAGGGCCAGGGGGTCGTCATCCGGTCGCTCGGCGACGCCCTGCGGCCCGGCCTCACAGCCCGCGAGGCCGCCGACATCGCCCACGCCCTCATGTCGCCGGAGGTCTACCGGATGCTCGTCGTCGAGCGCGGCTGGCCCGCGGGTCGGTATGAGCGCTGGCTGGGCGAGACTCTCGCCGCGCAGCTGCTGTGAGCAGGCCAGGCACGCCGCCGACGGCGCTTGCGCAGCGCCACACGCCCGGGGGCACGTCGGACATTCCCGACCCGTCGCGCTCCGTGCCGCCCCTCGGTCCGGCCCGCGAACCTGAGGCGGCCCAGACAGGTGCTCGCCGAGTCCGGCGCCACCTCGGCCCCTCGTCGTGCCGCATTCCGAGTAGGTTGACACGCTGACTACTCAGTGAAACTATCTAGATATGCCCACTGACTACGACTGGCCCAGCGACTGGATGCGCGGCGTGCTCGGCGTCGCGGTGCTGGCCGTCCTCGCCGAGGGGCAGGCCCACGGCTACGCGATCGCGGCCGACCTCGCTGACGCCGGCCTCGGGTCGGTCAAGGGGGGCACCCTCTACCCGCTGCTCGGGCGGCTCGAGACCGCCGGGCACGTCGAGGCCCACTGGCAGCCGGGGTCCGGGGGGCCGGGCCGCAAGGTCTACGCCCTCACCTCGCAGGGACGCCGGCATCTGGCCGATCAGGCCAGACGCTGGTCCGCGTTCACCGAACTCACTCGCGGCCTCATCGAGGGCGCCGTCACGACAGGGGAAGCACGATGAGCAAGAAGCCCGAGACGACCCTGCGGGAGCTCGCGCCGCACGCCGAACCGGGGTGGGTGGACGCCTTCGTCGTGGAGCAGCGGCTGCTCGGCGTGCCCGGCCCGCGGATCGGCGATGCGCTCGCGACGGTCGAGGGGCACCTGGCCGAGACGGGCGAGGAGGCGCAGGAGGCCTTCGGCCCGGCGCAGGACTACGCCCGTTCTCTCGCCGAGTCCGAGGAGGGCCGCACACCGGGCGGCCCGGGGGTGGGCTCGGCGATGCTGTCGGCGGTCTGCGGGCTCGTCGGCATCGTGCTGCTGCCGCGGGCGTTGACGGCCGGGCTGGAGGCGACCTCGGTCACGGTGACCAGCGGCGATCTCGTCGGCGCAGGCCTGCTCGCCGCCCTGACCGCGCTCGTCGTGCTCAGGTCCGAGGCGGTGCTGCGGTTCCTGCTCGACCACAAGGCGGCCCCCTTCCTCGCGGGGCCGATCCTCGTCGCGACCTTCGTCGCGGTGTTCCTGCTGTGGCGTCAGCCCGTGGCCGCGCTGCCCGTGGTCGTGGTCCTACTGGGCTCGGTGGCCGCACTGGCGGCGTCGACGATCATCGGGCTGCGCACGCCCACCGACCTCGTCGAGAGCCCGTCGGGGGCCACTCTCGGGTCGGCTCGCGGCGCCCGCCTCGCGACCGCCCTCGTCGCCCCGGTGTGTGCGCTGCTCATGTGCCTGCTCAGCTGGATCGTGTGGGCGTTGAGCTGACCCGTCGCCACGCCCGCGACCGCCGCACCGCGCACCCGATCCACGAGACGAGCACGGCCGGAGTCGGCGGCCGCCGTGCCGCGGGGCGCGCCATCTCCTGCCCACGACTGGCGGTGGACAGGAGATGGCGAAGCGACCTCGCCGGGATCAGCGCGGGATCGCCTGGAGCGCCTCGGGGGTCACCTTGTCGACGATGTCGTCGAAGTCGTGGTGCTTCTGCACGTACTTCTTGACGTAGGGGCAGACCGGCACGATGCGCAGCCCGTCGCCGCGGGTCGCCGTGAGTGCCTGCTCGACAACGACGGCGGCGAGCCCGCGGCCGCCGAACTCCTCGCCGATCTCGGTGTGGAAGAAGATGCGCTGGCCGCCGACGTCGACGAACTGGGTGAAGCCGGCGACCTGACCGTCGACGCTCACCTCGAAGCGGTCGGGATCGGTCTCGCGTGACACTGTGGGTTCGGTGCTCGTGGATGTCATGGCGCCCACCCTGGCACGGCGGCGGCCCGTCGGCCACGTGCGGAGGTGTCCGAGGACGACAGCGACGCGCCCGCGCCAGCGTCCGCGCCGGCGTCGATGACGATGACGCTGCGGGGCTGGGCACAGGTGCGACGCTCGCTTCGATCGGTCTGGTCGGCTCCGCAGGCGACACGTTGCGCCGGGCGAGGCACCTGGCGTGTCACACCCGCGCCCGCAGCGGTGTCTTCTGCAGGACCTCATGGACGTGCTCGCGCCG
>JBDIAP010000068.1:0-19150 GCA_039812485.1 Kineosphaera sp. | reverse complement strand
CGCCTCACCGGTGCGCCGACCCGCGCCGAGGGCGGCCCCGCGCCCAGCGGGTCGCAGCACGGGAGGGCGTGCGCGCCCGCCTACACTGCCAAAATGGCCCTCGCCGAGCGCACCGCACTCATCGACCGTGTCATCGACGGTCGATACCGCGTCGTGCGTCACCTTGCGGACGGTGGCATGGGTTCGGTCTACGTCGCCGTCGATCTGCGGCTCGACCGCGACGTCGCGCTCAAGGTCATGCGCGAAGATCTCGCCCGAGACCCCGACTTCGTCGAGCGTTTCCGCAAGGAGGCCCGCTCCGCCGCGCGGCTCTCGCATCCGCACGTCGTCGCCGTCCACGACCAGGGCGAGGACTCCGGCATCGTCTTCCTCACCATGGAGCTCGTCGAGGGCATCACGCTGCGCTCGTGGCTGCGCGAGGCGGGCGCGCTGACGCCGAGGGAGGCGCTCGGCACGATGAGCGAGGTGCTCTCCGCCCTCGCCGCGGCCCACCGGGCGGGCATCGTGCACCGCGACATCAAGCCGGAAAACGTGCTCATCTCCACCGACGGCGTCGTCAAGGTCGCCGACTTCGGCCTGGCCCGCGCGATGACGGGCGCGGGCACGACGTCGAGCGCGCTGTCGGGTCGCATCCTCGGCACCGTCGCCTACCTGGCGCCCGAGCAGGTCGAGCGCGGCGTCGCCGACGCCCGCAGCGACGTCTACGCCGCCGGGCTCATGCTCCACGAGATGCTCACCGGGCGCCCGGCGATCGAGGGCGACTCACCCTTCCACGTGGCGTTCCAGCACGTCCACGGTCGGCTCCCGGCACCCTCGGATCAGGACCCCGGCCTGCCGGCCGTCCTCGACGACCTCGTCGGGGTCGCGACGCGCCGCGACCCCGACGAGCGACCCGCGGACGCCGCGCACTGGCTGTCGGCCGTGCAGGAGTGCCGCGCCGCGCTCACCGACGCGCAGCTCGACCGCCGACCCGACCGCAGCGGAGCGCCCACGGCCACCCGCGACACCGGCGTCCTCGCCCGCGCCACGGCGGTCTTTCCCGCCTCGCGCGGCGCGGCGAGCGCGACCGCGGGCAGCGCGACCGCAGGCAGCGCGACCGCAGGCAGAGGCCCGGTCGGCGGTGCGACGCCGACGGCCGCGCACACACCGGTCCACGGCGGGCTCGGCGCCACCGCGGCCACCCGGCCCGAGCGCACACGCTCCCGCTGGGCCCCTCGCACTCCCGGCGCCCGGCGGCTCCTGTGGGTCCTCGGCGCGCTGCTCCTCGCGGCCCTCGTCGCCGGGTGGTATGTCGTGGCCGGCCCGGGCTCGGAACGTCCCGTGCCGACGGTCGCGGGCATCGAGCAGACGGCCGCCGTCGGCGCGCTGGACAGCGCCGGCCTGCGCGCGGACGTCACCGAGTCCTACTCCGAGACGGTGCCCGCCGGCGACGTCATCTCCTCGAGCCCGCCCGCCGGCGACCTCGTCTGGCACTGGTCGACGGTCACGCTCACGGTCTCGCGCGGCCCGGAGCGGTACGCGGTGCCCGACGTGACCCGGCAGACCCCGCAGGAGGCGGCCCGCATGATCACGGCGGCCCACCTGCGGGTCGGGGCGACCCGCACCGCCTACCACGAGAGTGTCGAGGCCGGGCGGGTCATCGGCACGACGCCCAAGATCGGCACCCGGCTGCGCCCCGACGCCGCCGTCTCGATCACGGTGAGCCGCGGACGCCAGCCCATCGAGCTCGCGGACTGGACCGACAAGCCCGCCGACGACGCCGCCGCAGCCCTGCGCGACGAGGGGCTCAAGGTGACGATCGCCGGTGAGGAGTTCAGCGACAGCGTCGACGCGGGCGCGGTGATCTCGCAGACCCCCGGCCCCGGCACCCTCTACCGGGGGGACACGGTGACGTTCGTCGTGTCGAAGGGGCCCGATGTCGTCACCGTGCCCAACGTGCGCGGCAAGGGCGAGCGCGAGGCGACCCAGATCCTCGAGGCGGCGGGCTTCAAGGTCAAGGTCGACACGATCGCGGGCGGCCTGTTCGGCACCGCGCACTCCACCGACCCCGGCGGCGGCAAGAAGGCGCCGCGCGGGTCGACGATCACGCTGCGCATCGTCTGACCCGGCCTGCGCCGACCAGCTCGACAGCCCGTGACCCGCCTCGCCACCCTCGTCCTGCTCGTCGTCACCGCGGTCTGGGGGTCGACGTTCCCTCTGACGCGCGACCTCGTCCAGACCGTCCCGGCGCCCGACTACCTCGGGGTCCGCTTCGCGATCGCGGCCCTGGTCATGGTGCCGCTGCTGCACCGGCAGATCCTGGCCCTCCCGCGACCGTTGCTGCGTCACGCGGTCGGGCTCGGGGCCGTCTACACCGTCGCCCAGCTCCTGCAGACGATCGGCCTGGAGCACACGAGCGCGAGTCGGTCCGGCTTCATCACCGGCCTTTACGTCGTCATCACGCCGATCCTCGGGTGGCTCCTCCTGCGAGACCGGCTGCCGGGGGCGACGTGGGCAGCGGTCGTGCTCGCCGTCGTCGGGCTCGCGGTGCTCAGTCTCTCGGACGTCGGCTGGGGCTTCGGCGAGACGCTCACCCTGCTCGGGGCGATCTGGTATGCCGGGCACATCGTCTGGCTCTCCCGCGCGGGGCGCCCCGAGGCGGCGCTCGGCATGGCCGCCGTGCAGATCGGCGTGCTCGGCGTCGGCAGCCTCGTCGCGGCCGCGCCCGGCGGCATCGTGCTGCCGCCGACGCCGGCCCTGTGGGGCAGCCTGCTCTACATGGCCTTCGTCAGCGGCGCGATCGCGATGTGGGCGCAGACGTGGGCGCAGTCCCGGCTGCCCGCGACCCGGGCGGCGATCATCATGACCGCCGAGCCGGTCTTCGCGGCCGCCTTCGCCATCTGGTTCGGCGGCGAACATCTCACGGCACGGATGGTGATCGGCGGTGGGCTCGTGCTCGTCGCGATGTATGTCGTCGAACTCAGCGGCCGCGACCCCGCCGCCACCGCCGAGCAGGACCCGCCCGACGAGCTGCTGCATCACGGCGGGGCCTGAGCCCGCCTGCCCGAACCGGCCCGGCGGCCGGCCGGTGGAGTTCACTCCTGGTGGGCGTAACGTTCCTCGCGCCAGACCCCGCCGGTGAAGTGATAGCCGCGCTGCTCCCAGAAGCCGCGCCGCGGGCGCACGTGGTATTCGAGGGCCACGAGCCACTTCGGGCCCTTCCACCCGTAGAGGTGCGGCAGCACGAGCCGCAGTGGCCACCCGTGCTCCGGCGGCAGCGGCGCCCCGTCGAGGTGCGTCGCGAGCAGCGCGCCGTCGGCCCGCAGGTCGTCGACGGTGATGTTGCTGTGATAGCCGTACGTCCCGTAGGCCAGCACGTAGCGGGCCTCCCGCGCGGGCGGCACGGCGGCCAGCAGCGCGGCGCCCGGCACCCCGCCCCAGCGCACGTCGGCGACGCTGCGCCGTGAGACGCAGTGGTGGTCGGCGACGACCTCCACGTGGGCCATGGCCTCCAGATCCGCCCACAACAGTGTGTGGTCGAGGCCGTCGGCGGTGGCGCCCGAAACGGTCAGCGACCAGGACGCGAAGTCGATCGTCGGCACCCGCCCGTAGTGGGTGGGACGCAGCTCATCGACCGGACGCTGCCCCGGCGGCAGGCCCGTGGCGGCGGCGCCTCGGGGCCCGTGCGGGTCCCCGAGGTCGCCGTCCTCGTCACGCCGTTCGCCGTGATCCACCACACGTCCAGGCTAGGCGCTGCCGCCGGATGTGCCACCACCGCCCCTGGTGCCGTGGCGGCAGACCGCTCAGCGGGCCGCGAGCATCTCGGCGACGACGAAGGCCAACTCCAGGCTCTGCTGGTGGTTCAGGCGCGGGTCGCAGACGGTCTCGTAGCGCAGCTCGAGGTCGCCGTCCTCGACGTGCATCGCTCCGCCGAGACACTCCGTGACGTCGTTGCCGGTGAGTTCGACGTGGATGCCGCCGGGGATCGTGCCGAGCGCCTGGTGCACCTCGAAGAAGCCCCGCACCTCGTGCACGATGTCGTCGAAGCGGCGCGTCTTGTAACCGCTGGCCGACTCGAACGTGTTGCCGTGCATCGGGTCGCACACCCACGTGACGTCGACGCCCGCGTCGGTGACGGCCTTGACGATGGGAGGCAGCGCCTGCCGGATCGTCTCGGCGCCCATGCGCGTGATGAGCGTGAGCCGCCCCGGCAGCCCCTCGGGATTGACGGCGCGGGCCAGCTCGATGATGCCGTCCGGGTCGGCGGTCGGACCGACCTTGATGCCGACCGGGTTGGTCACGCGCGACACGAAGTCGATGTGCGCCCCGTCGAGATCACGCGTGCGCTCCCCCACCCACACGAAGTGACCGGACGTCGCGTAGGGCAGCCCCGTGCGCGAGTCGATCCGCGTGAGCGGCCGCTCGTAGTCGAGCACGAGCGCCTCGTGGCTCGCCCAGACGTCGACGCGGCGCATCTCCTCGAAGTCGACGCCGCACGCCGCCATGAAGCGCATCGCCTTGTCGATGTCGTGCGCCATGCGCTCGTAGCGGGCGTTGGCGGAGTTGGCGATGAAGCCGCGGTTCCACTCGTGCACGAACCGCAGGTCGGCGAAGCCCCCCTGGGTGAAGGCGCGCACGAGGTTCAACGTCGCCGAGCTCGTGTGGTAGGCCTGCAGCAGCCGCTGCGGGTCGGGCACCCGCGCACCGGAGGTGAAGTCGAAGTCGTTGACGAGGTCGCCGCGGTAGGCGGGCAGCGTGACCTCGCCCCGGGTCTCGGTGTCCTTGCTGCGGGGCTTGGCGAACTGCCCCGCGATACGCCCCACCTTGACGACCGGCGTGCTCGCCCCATAGGTGAGCACGGCCGCCATCTGCAGGATCGTCTTGATGCGGTCGCGGATGTTGTCGGCGGTGGCCGCCGCGAAGGTCTCGGCACAGTCGCCGCCCATGAGCACGAACGCCTCGCCGCGGGCCGCGTCCGCCAGGCGCTGCCGCAGGATGTCGCACTCGCCCGCGAAGACCAGCGGCGGCAGCATCGACAGCGTCGAGCTGACCTCCGCCAGCGCCTGAGGGTCGGGCCACGTGGGTTGCTGCTTGGCTGGCAGATCCGGCCAAGTCAGCGGATGAGATACAGAAGTCACCCGACAAGGGTAGGCAATGCTGCGTCACCCACCGTCGGACGGTCGCATGGCGGGCGGGCCGACGCTTCGCGTCCGCGGGCCGGCGACGGGCTCGGTGTCGCCGACGGCATCGGTGTCGAGCCCTTGAGCGATGGCGTAGCGCACGAGCTCGACGCGGTTGTGCAGCTGCAGCTTGCCGAGGGTGTTCTGCACGTGGTTCTGCACCGTGCGGTGCGAGAGCACGAGCTGCTCGGCGATCTGGCGCGCCGACAGCCCGGTCGCCACGAGCCGCAAGATCTGTGTCTCGCGGGGGGTCAGGCGCGGCACCGGGGGCGCGTCCCCCGCCGGTGCGGAGTCCTCTCGCCGTGCCATGCGCCGGTATTCGCCGAGGACGAGCCCCGCCAGCCCCGGCGTGTAGACGGCCCGCCCCGCCGCCGTGGCCGCGACCGCCGCGACGAACTCCTCGCGGCGCGCCGACTTCACGAGGTAGCCGGTGGCCCCCTCCCGCACCGCCTCCAGCACGTCGCTGTGCTCGGCGCTCGCCGAGAGGATGAGCACGTGGGTCTCACAGCCGGCGTCGCGCAGTCCGCGACAGACCGCGACGCCGTCGAGCTCGGGCAGGTTGAGGTCGAGCACGAGCACGTCGGGCCTCAGGTCGAGGGTGCGGCGCAGGGCCCGCTGCCCGTCGGGCGCGGTGGCGACGACGTCGTAGCCGGCGTCGACGAGGTCGCGGGCGACCGCGTCTCGCCACATGGGATGGTCGTCGGCGACGACGACCCGGACGCCGGAGTGTGCGTCGGCCGCACGTGCCTGCGGCGAGTCCGTCATCGATCCTCCTGCATCCGGGGCTCTTGCGTCCGGGGCGCCTGCATCCGGGGTTCCTGCATCCGGGGCTCCTGCATCCGGGGTTCCTGCATCCGGGGCTCCTGTCCGCGGCCGCCGCTCGGCAGCCGAAGCTCCCAGCTGGTGCCGGCACCGGGCGCGCTGTGGCACTCGGCGGAGCCGCCCAGATCGCGCAGGCGACCGACGATGCTGCTCGCGATGCCCAGCCGCCCGGACCTGGCCGCCCGCTGCGCCACGCCCGGCTCCATGCCGACCCCGTCGTCGCGCACCGTGACGACGACGTCGCCGTCGTCGTCCTCGACGAGGATCCACGTGTTGGCCTGCGGGCCCGCGTGGGCGGCGACGTTGTCGAGGGCCGCGCTCACGGCCGCGACGAGCCCGTCGGCCCGATCGGCCCGAAGGGACACCGGCTCCGCGGGCGCCGCGACCTGCACGCGATCCCCCTGGGCGGCAGCCACCAGGCGGACCGCGGCGGTGAGGTCGACCGTGCCCACCGAGGAGGCGTGACGCGACCCCGCTGACCACCCGGTCGAGTCGTCCGGCTCGGCGCCCAGCGGCACCGGCGGGGTCGTGATGAGGTCGCGTAGGCGGCGCTCCTGCCGCGCGGCGAGCTCGCCGAGCTCCCGGCTGGGGCCGCCGATCTCCTCGCCGCGACGGTGGATGAAGGCGAGGGCCTGCAGCACCCCGTCGTGCACGGTGCGGGCGAGGCGCTCCCGCTCGCTGACCTGGGCGCGCAGCCGCAGGCCCGCGCGCAGCGAGTCGTCACCCCGGCGCGCGGCCTGCGCCGCGAGACCGGCGCAGCCCGCCATGATGAAGAGCAGGAAGACGTTGTGCATCGTGCCCTGCGTCGCCGTGCCGATCTCGACGAGGTCGGCGGTGACGATGACCGCCCAGGCCCCGATGGCGGCGACCGGCCCGCGGTGCACGCCGGCGGCGAGCACGATGGCCCCCGCCCAGATGCCCGGCACCGTCGAGACCCCCGTCTGCCGCACCTGCGGCGCGTCGACCCAGATCGTCGCGAGGATCGCGGCGGTGCTGAGGCACAGCTCGATCCACAGCTGCCGGGTCGTGCGCCGCCGATGCACGAGCATCGCCACGGTCCAGGCCGCGAGCACCGCGAGGACACACCACCCGAGCCACGGGCGCTGCACCTGGGGCTGGCGCGTGCCGAACTCGTAGCAGGCATAGAGCAGCGCGAAGAGCCGATACACGTCGACCGCATCCCAGAACGCCCCGACCGACGGATAGTCGGTGCCCGGCTCGTAGGCCGGTGGCAGCAGGGAGCGCACGACATGGCGATCCATGACTCACCCCGACCCGGCGATCCGCTCGCCGGCCTCGTGCCACTCCCCCGGCTCCTGTTGTTCGCCCGCGTCGGACCCGGCCGCGACCGGCGTGTCGGCGCCGTCCGGGGCGCCGTCCTTGTCTCGGGCGGGCCGCGACCGGGCCCGGTCCAGCGCCCCCGTGACGATCTCCTCGGCGCGACCGCGGGCCTTCTCCGACTCCGCGCGCGCCGACGCCACGAACTCCTCCGCCCGAACGCGGGCCTTCTCCGACTCCGCCCGGGCCGACGCCATGAGCTCCTCCGCCTTGGCGCGGGCCTGCGCGGTCTCGACCTTGGCTGCGGCCACGAGCTCCTCCGCGCGGGCCCTGGCCTGGGCGGACTCGGCCTTGGCGGCAGCCACGAGCTCCTCGGCACGGGCCGCGAGGGCGGCCTTGCGCGAGGCGGCGTACTCATCGACATACTCCTGCCCCGAGAGCTCGGCGAGCGCCGCCATCACCTGGTCCGTGAGCTCGCGCAGCGCCCCGCGGTCGTCCTGCCGGCCGACGTAGGGGGACACGTCGATCGGCCGCCCGAACCGCACGCCGACCCGGGTGATCGTCGGGATCTTCTGGCCCGTGGGCTGCGCCTTGTCGGTGCCGATCATCGCGACCGGGATGATCGGCACGCCGGCCTCGACCGCCATGCGCGCGATGCCCGTCTTGCCGCGATAGAGCCGCCCGTCGGGCGAACGCGTGCCCTCGGGATAGATGCCGAAGAGGCCGCCGTGGGCGAGCACCTGCAGGCCCGCGTCGATCGCGGCCCGCGACGCCGGCCCCCCCGTGCGATCGATGGGGATCTGCCCGGTGCCGCGGAAGAAGAACGCTTTGAGCCGACCCTTGAGGGAACGGTCGGTGAAGTATTCCATCTTCGCCGGGAAGGTGATGCGCCGATCGAGCACGAGCGGCAGGAAGATCGAGTCGGAGAACGAGAGGTGGTTGCTCGCGAGAATCGCCGGACCGTAGGGCGGCACGTGTCGGGCTCCGTCGACGCGCGGGCGGAAGAGCACTCGCAACAACGGCCCGAGCAGGACGTTCTTGAGCACCCAATAGAGCATGTGAACCTCGCAGGTCGTTCTGGCGCGACAACTGGCGGCACTCTACTGGCGTGGGGTGACAAGCTCGGGGCCTCACGCCCCACCGCGACTCACCGTGACAGAATCGAGCCCTCCCAGCTCCCGCACCGCTGCAAGGAGGGGCATGACGCAGGCGCACGGCGATCCCGCCGACCGCGAGGAGTTCCGGCACGACGGCTCCGACGTCGGCGTGCTCGTCAGCCACGGCTTCACCGGGTCGCCCCAAGGAGTCCGTCCGCTGGCCCGCGCGCTCGCCGACGCCGGTTTCACGGTGCGGCTGCCGCTGCTCCCGGGGCACGGCACCACCTGGCAGGACCTCAACACGACGACGTGGCGTAGCTGGTATGCCGCCCTCGAGCGCGACTTCGCCGACCTGCACGCGCGCTGCCGGGTGGTCGTCGCCGCGGGCCTGTCGATGGGCGGGGCGCTCGTCACCCGGCTCGCCCAGGTGCATCCCCAGGGCGTGCACGGCCTCGTGCTCGTCAACCCCGCGCTGCGCGTCGACGACCCGCGCATGCTCGCGCTGCCGCTGCTGCACCGGGTGCTCCCGTCACTGCCCGGCATCGGCAACGACGTGCACCGCACCGACGGCGACGCCGAATGGTGCTACGACCGCATCCCGTTGCGGGCGCTCGCTTCCCAGACCCAGCTGTGGCGGCGCACGGTCGCGGATCTGCCCCGGCTGCGGATCCCGGTGCTCCTCGCGCACTCGACGCACGACCACGTCGTGCCCGCCTCCAGCTGGCGCCTCGTGCGCGATCACGCCACCAACGCGCAGGTCACCCTGCTCGAACTGCGCGACTCCTACCACGTAGCGACCCTCGACCACGACGCCGACCTGCTGGCCCGTGAGACCATCGCCTTCGTGACCCGGGTGGCCGCGGGTGCCGACGACCCCGCCGCGAGGCCGCGATGACCGACCGCCGAGACGACACGCCCGCCGAGCCGCCCGAACGCCCCGCCGCCGACCGGTCCTGCCCCGACCGGTCCGCCCCCGACGCCTCCGAGCGATCCGGACGACCCGACCGATCCGGACCCGAACGATCCGGACCCGAGCCCAAGAGTCCCGCCGAGCACGAGGCGCCGCCCCAGCACGAGCCTGCGCAGCAGGGCGCACGCCGCGAACCGAATCCGCCGCTCTCCGACCGTGACTTCGAACACCGCTTCGCCGACATCGTCGCCCAGTGGCATCGCGACGGGCTCCCGGACGTCCGGGTCGATCCGCAGGCCCCCGGCGGGGGCGAGCCGGTCGGCGAGATCACCCCCGCGCAACGCGATGCGCCGACCGACCCCGGCGGCCCAGACCCCATCCGGCCGCCGACGGCGCTGCCGGAGCCGACGCCGTGGCGAGTGCACACGCCGCCCCCCGACCCCGACGACGAGGACTACGTGCCGCCCCCGCCGCGCCCGTTGCCGACGAGCGGTGACCTCGGCTTCTGGGCGGCGCTGTTCGGGCTCGTCGCCGGGCCGCTGTGGCTCATCTACATCGCCGTCGCCGACCCGGGCGGGTCGCGGCTCGCCGTAGGCCTCGCGCTCGCCCTCACGGTCGGCGGGTTCGCCATCGTCGTGGCCCGGCTACCCCGCGGCCGTCGCGACGACGACGATGATGACGACGACGACGGGGCCGTCGTCTGAGCGTGGGCGACCGCCTCCGCGCGGCGCCCGCGGGCGGGCGGATGCGCACCTGCTCCCAGGACCGTTCTCCCAGGACCGTGCTCACCAGGAGCCTGCTCTCAGAAGCCGGACCGTGCTCACCAGGAGCCTGCTCCCAGAAGCCGGGCTCGCCGACCCTGACGCCCGCATCGCGAGGCCGGTCGACGCCGCTGGGCGGTCGACGCCGCCGCTGGCTGCCTCGGCGCAGATCGCGCTCGACGCCCGGCTCGCCTACGACGCGTTCACCGCGCCACCCACCAACCCGGACCCCGGGCTGTCCGCGGCCTGCACCCGCGCCAGGTCGGCCGCACCGATGAGGCCGGCGTCATTGCCCAGCGCGGCGGCGACGATCTGGGCCTCCGGGCGATAACCACGCCCGGTCAGCTTGCGCCGAAACGTGTCCCGCGCCGGCGCGATGAGCAGGTCACCGGCGGCGCTGACGCCTCCACCGATGACGAACCGCCCCGGGTCCAGCGCCGCCGCGATGTTGGCCAACCCCACTCCCAGCCAGTGCCCGACCTCGGCGAGCAGCTCGCGCGCCGTGGGGTCGCCCGCCTTGGCCGCCTCCGTGATGAGGGGTCCGGTCAGACCGCCGGGCTCGCCGTCGACGCGGGCCGCGAGGTCCTGGGCGACGGGCGACTGCGCGAGGATCATCGCGCGGGCCTCCCGCACGAGCGCGTTGCCCGAGGCGTACTGCTCCCAGCAGCCGCGGTTGCCGCACTCGCAGCGCTGCCCGTCGGGCATGACCTGCATGTGGCCGTATTCGGCCGCGATACCCCACTTGCCGCGCTGCAGTTGGCCGTCGATGATGAGCCCGCCGCCGATGCCCGTGCCGAGCGTGATCATCACGAGGTGTGACTCGCCGCGGGCCGCCCCGAAGCGCCACTCGGCCCAGGCCGCGGCGTTCGCGTCGTTCTCGACGTAGATGGGTCGGCCCACCCGCTCCGAAAGCGCGTGCCGCAGCGGCTCGTTGCGCCACGACAGGTGCGGCGCGAAGACCACCGTGGCACCGTCGGCGCCCACGAACCCGGCCGCGCCGATGCCGACGGCGCTCACGTGGCCGGGGCCGGACTCGAGCTGCCCGGCGTCGACGGCCGCGAGGAGCTCGGTGAAGACGTCGACGATCGTGTCCTCGACGACCCGGGGCGACGTGGAGCGCTCCGGGGTGTCCCGGCGCGCCCGCCACAGGATGCGGCCGCGCTCGTCGACGACGCCGCCGGAGACCTTGGTGCCGCCGATGTCGATGCCGACCGCGTAGTCGATCGCTGCGGTCACCGAGCGTCCGCCCGCGCCAGGGCGGCAGCCCCGATGACACCGGCGTCGTTGCCGAGATCCGCGAGCGCCCACGCGGCCTCGGGCCGATAACCGCGGCCCGAGAGGTTGCGGCGGAAGCTGGCCACGGCCGGATTGAGCAGCAGGTCGCCGGCCGCCGCGACGCCGCCGCCGAGCACGAACATGCTGGGATCGAGGATCGCCGCGATCGAGGCCGCGCCCTCCCCGATCCAGCGACCCAGGTCGCTGAGCAGCTCGATGCTCGCCGGGTCGCCGGCCATCGCGGCCTCGGTGATGTCCGGCCCGTGCAGCCTCTCGACATCGCCCTCGGCGCGCTGCCGCAGGCCCGAGGCCAGGCCGGGCGCGGTCGACATGAGCTCGCGGGCGTCGCGCACGAGTGCGTTGCCGGAGGCGTACTGCTCCCAGCAGCCGCGATTGCCGCAGCCGCAGAGGAAACCGCCAGGGACGACCCGCATGTGCCCGAGCTCGCCGCCGATGCCGAAGGCGCCGCGCATGAGCTGCCCGTCGAGCACGACGCCCCCGCCGACGCCGGTGCCGATCGTGATGAGCACCATGTCCTGGAGCTCGCGCGCCGGCCCGTAGAGGAACTCGCCCCACGCGGCCGCGTTCGCGTCGTTCTCGATGACGACCGGCAGGCTGAGCTGCTCCTCGAGCATGGCGCGCAGCGGGGCGTCCCGCCAGGCGATGTTGGGGGCGAAGCGGACCATCGAGCGCTCGGCGTCGACCATGCCCGCGCACGCCACCCCGACGGCCTCGACGTCGAAGCCGTGCGAGAGGCGCCGCACGAGCGAGCTGGCCGTCGCGACGATCGCATCGGGCTCGGCGGCCGGGGTGTCCGAACGCTCCGACTGCAGCAGGCGCCCGTCCTGGTCGACGGCACCTGCGCTGATCTTCGTGCCGCCGATATCGATTCCGACCGTCACGGTCATGTTCCGCTCCCTTCGTCGTCGGTGCCGGTCGCACGCCTGCCCGACTCGTCCATGGCCGCCAACCGTCGCGCCGCGGCCCGCAGACCGTCGGCCAGGAGCACGGCGACATCCGCGACGCGCTCCAGCAGATAGGGGTCCAGCGCGGCAGCCGCACCCCGGCAGATCGGGCACACCGCGCAGGCGCGGGGCGACCCGCAGCCGCAACATGCGCACCCTACTCCGGGATGAGCGTCGGCAGGCTCCTCCGATGCTGCGCTGGTGGCCTCCTCCGATGCCGCGTCGGTGGCCTCCTCCGATGCGGCGCCGGTGGCCTCCCCGGGTGCAGGGCCCGGAGTGCGAGCGTGGCGCTCTGACGCCTCTGCCTCGGCGGCACCCGGCGCGCCCGCGCCGGCGCCCCCGGCCGGCTCCTCGAAGGCCGGATCCGGGATGTCGCTCTCGCCTGCGCCGGTCGCGGCCCGCGTCGCCGACGAGGCCGCGAACGCCTCCGTCAAGGCCGCGACGAGCAGCCGCCGCTCCCGGATGAGGGGACTCTCGCGGGCGTCGTCCGCGTCATCCGCATCGTCCGCGCCGCCCGCGCCGTGAGGCCGGCCCTGGGGCGTGCTCATCGTCCGGCGCGCTCGACCCGGGCCTTGAGCTCTTCGAGCGCGGAGCCGACGATCGCGCGTTCGGCCTTGCGTCGCAGCATGCCCGGCATCGGGATCGCAAGATCGACCGCGAGCCGGTAGGTGAGCCGGGTCCCCGCGCCCTCGGTCGCCAGCGTGTAGGAGCCGTCCATGGCCGACAACGTGTGCGCGCGCACGAGTTCCCAGGAGACGACGCCGGTGCTGTCCGCGTCGACGTCCCACGTGTAGCGCAGCACGTAGTCGTCCTTGAGCACCCCTGCGTCGAGCACGAACTCAGCCTCGTCGGCCCAGCCCTCGTCCTCGCTGAGCACCGTGACGGAGGTCAGCTGGCGGGTCCACTGGGGATAGGCCTCGAGGTCGGCGATGACGTCGAGCACCTGGTCTGCGGGCGCGTCGACATAGACGGAGGATTCGGTCTGGTCGGCCATGACCCGAACGCTACCCGCCCGCCTCCCTCACCCCGGGCTCGGCGGCTCACGAGGGTCCGGCCGTCGAAAACCTGGTCGTCGCGAAGCTTTGGCCGAAGGGTCGGTTACGGTCGAGGACGAACGGTCGGGGGCATCCGCGGCCGCTCCCGCCGGCAGCGACGCCGGCCCTTGCCTGGCCCCGACACACGGAGTGTGCCCATGAAGGAGATCATCGTCGAGCCCATCGCCACGCCGACGCAGCTGGCGAATCTCGGGCAGCTGGCGCGCCGGCACGCGGCGTCCGGTCCCGACGGGGTGGCCTTCGGCGTGCGCTCGGGCGAGGACTGGCAGGACGTCACCTACGCCGACTTCGCCGATCGCGTCGACGCGCTGGCCAAGGGGCTCGTCGCGGCCGGGATCGAGGTCGGCGACCGCGTCGCGATCATGAGCCGCACCCGCTTCGAATGGACGTTGCTCGACTTCGCGATCTGGACGTGCGGGGCGGTGCCCGTGCCCATCTACGAGACCTCGTCGGCCGACCAGATCTCGTGGATCCTGCAGGACTGTGGCGCGGTGGCGGTCGTCGTCGAGTCGGCCGAGCACGCCGGCCGGGTCGCGCAGGTGCGCGATGGGCTGCCCGCCCTGCAGCACGTGTGGAGCATCGAGGGCGACCACCTCGACGAGCTCGCGTCCGCGGGCGCCGAGGTGGACGACGCCGCCCTCGTCGCGCGCACGGAGGGCATCACGCGGGCCGACCTCGCGACGATCATCTACACCTCGGGCACGACGGGTCGTCCCAAGGGCTGCGAGATCACCCACGGCAACTTCCTCGACCTGTCCGAAAACACGATGCCCGCCGTCGGGGACGTCGTCGCGACCGGCGCATCGACGATCCTCTTCCTCCCCCTGGCGCATGTGCTGGCCCGGCTCATCCAGGTGTTGGCCTTCTTCGCGCGGGTGCGCATCGGGCACTCGCCGGACATCTCCAATCTCATGGGTGACCTGCAGAGCTTCCGCCCGACGTTCCTGCTGTGCGTGCCGCGGGTGTTCGAGAAGATCTACAACGCGACCGACCAGCGGCTCGCGGCAGAGGGCAAGGGGCGGCTCTTCCGCCTGGCCGCCAAGACCGCGATCACCTACAGCCGGGCGCTCGACGAGGGGCGGGTGCCGCTCGCGCTGCGCGCCCAGCACAGGCTGTTCGACCTGCTCGTCTACGGCAAACTGCGCGCGGTCATGGGCGGCCAGGTGCGGTATGCGGTGTGCGGCGGGGCTCCGCTGGGGCCGCGGCTGGGCCACTTCTTCCGCGGCGTGGGCATCCTCGTGCTCGAGGGCTACGGGCTGACGGAGACGACCGCCCCGACCAACGTGGGCACGCCGTCGGCGGTGCGCATCGGCACGGTAGGACGACCGCTGCCCGGGGTGGGCATCCGCATCGCCGACGACGGTGAGGTGCTGGCGAGCGGGGTGGGCATCTTCCGCGGGTACCACGGCAACGAGGAGGCGACGCGCGAGGTCTTCACCGACGACGGGTGGCTGCGCACCGGCGACCTCGGCGAGCTCGACCGTGACGGCTTCCTCAAGATCACCGGTCGCAAGAAGGAGATCCTCGTCACCGCAGGCGGCAAGAACGTGGCGCCGACGATGCTCGAAGACGTCGTGCGCGCGCATCCGCTCGTGTCGCAATGCCTCGTCGTCGGCGACCAACGGCCCTACATCGCGGCCCTCATCACCCTCGACGCCGAGATGCTGCCGGCATGGGCCAAGGCGCACGGGCGGCCCGACCTCACGCTCGAGCAGGCCTATGACGACGAGGGCGTGCGCGAGCACCTGCAGCAGGCCATCGACAGGGCCAACTCGTCGGTCTCGCGGGCCGAGTCGATCCGGGCGTTCCGCGTGCTGCGCACCGACTTCACTGAGGCCGACGGCTACCTCACGCCGTCGCTGAAGCTCAAGCGACACGTCATCTACCGCGACTTCGCCGACGAGATCGAGTCCCTCTACGCCGACGGGCGCAAGAACGCGCACCACTAGGCTTCCGCCCCGGGAGTGCGAGTCGGCATCGACTCCGGGAGCGCGAGTCGGCATCGACGCGTGCGTCGCCGGCGGTCGGTGGGCGTCACGCGTGCCGTCAGCCGGCACCTCGCGCGTCGGTCGTCGTGGCGGCCCAACGCCGGAGGTCGGCCCGCCACGCGGCCGTCAGGACGGAGACGTCGATGCCGACCGCCTGCGGGCCGCCGCCTGCCAGTGCCCGGCGCGGGGCCGAGGCGCCGCCGAGCCGCTCGAGGGTGCGGCAGGCGAGCCACGCCTCGGCATACGCCTCGAGGCGTCGCGTCGGCTCCGCCGCGAAGGCCTCGTCGTCAGGCAGCCGAGCCGGCGGACCGTCGCGCCGCACCCGCTCGAGGAGGTCCCCCGCGATGAGCGGGATCTCGGCCCCCACCGCGTCGTAGGCGACCAGCTGCGCGAAGCCCTCCGAGAGCCACAGCGGCACCGAGGCGGGGGGTGCGGCGGTCGGACCGGGCCCCGGCGACATCGCTCCTGATGACGGTGATGCCCCTGATGCCCCTGGCGCCCCTGATGCCCCTGATGCCCCTGACCGTGACGACCCTGATGGCCCTGATGCCCCTGATGGCCCTGCCGACAAGGACTCGGGTGGCGCCGATCCCGGCTGCCCAGGTCGGGTCGTGTCCTTCGCCCGTGATGCGTCCCTCCCGCCGCCCGCCGCCACGGCGACATGCACCGCCTCATGGATGACCAACGCGCGCCGCCCATCTATGGTCGCCGACTCCCACGCCAGTGGGTCGAGCACGACGTAGGCCGGCCCTTCGCGACCCGAGACGGTCATCGCGGGCCCCACGCTCTGCGCGGCAGGCCCGGCGACGACCGCCCACTGCCGGCGATCGACGGGCGCGACGACGAGCAGGCGGCCGTCCCACGAGGGTTGCCAGGCGCGGCGCGCGACCCGGACCGCCTCGCGCCCGATGTCGCCCAGTTGCGCCGACACCTGCCGGGAGACGGTGCCGACGACGACGACATCGCCATCGGGACCGCCGGGCCGCGCCATCGCCGTGGCGCCGCGCTCGACACGCACCCCCGGCAGCCCCCACACCGCGGTCGGGAGCGCCGCGGCGACCCACGCCGGGGCGTGGGCCTCCACGGTGCCGCCGTCCGGCACCGCTGACGTGGTCGGGGGCGAGCCGACCGGGAGCGAGGCCGTCGCGGGCGGGCCTTGACCCGCGGGGGCCGAGCAGCCGGCCAGACCCACCGCCCCGGCACACCCGAGAGTCAGGGCGAGCGTGCTGCCGAGCCGCGCCCACCGCGGCGGCGCGCTCATCACGTGCCGGCGCTCACCCCACACGAGCTCGCTCCCACGGCTCGGTGAGAGCTCGAAGCCGCACCGCCTCACGCACATCGAGCAGCCCGGCCCCGACGAACACGTCGACCGCGCGCCGCTCGTCGGCGTCGAGCGGCAGACCCGGGCGGGCGTCGAAGAGGACCGGCACGATGCAATCGTCGCAGTGCCGCTCGCGGGCCGGGCATCCGGCGCAGTCCATCAACATGGTGGTCTCCTGGTGTCGAGGTCCGGCTCGATCGGGGCCGCACGGGCCCACCGAGGGCGGTGGCATCCGCGAGGGACAGGCCGAGCCGGACGCGGTCATGGTGACGACGTCGAGACGACGCTAGGGGCGACCACCGACAAGATTCGCCGACCGTCGCCGCGGTCGCGTCGCGGGACCCGCCTTCGAGCGGGCCGACGAGCCGGGACCGGCCCGACCCGGCGAAGCTTGTCGGTGGTCGCACCTACGGTCTGGGCCATGTCGCAGACGCTCACGTCACCGCCCGTCCACCGACCGGGCACGCACCCGGTCCCCGACCCGGCGCCGGGCCCGAAGCCCGCGGGCCGGGCGGTCCAGGCGAGCTTCGACGACCTGGGCACCCCTTTGTCGGACGTGACCTTCGTCGTCGTCGACCTCGAGACGACCGGGGGCAGCGCGCAGGACTGCCACATCACCGAGATCGGCGCCGTGAAGGTGCGCGGTGGCGTCGTCCTCGGCGAGTTCCAGAGCCTGGTCAACCCCGGCGAGCCGATCCCCGCCTTCATCGCGGTGCTCACGGGCATCACCGACTCGATGGTCGCGGGGGCGCCGCGCATCGCTGCGGTGCTCCCCAGCTTCCTCGAGTTCGCGGGCGACGCCGTGCTCGTGGCGCACAACGCGCCGTTCGACATCGGGTTCCTGCGGGCGGCGGCGGCCGCGACGGGCTGCCCGTGGCCGGGCAACGCGGTCATCGACACAGTGCGGCTGGCCCGCCAGCTCGTGAGCCGCGACGAGTCGCCGAACCACAAGCTGGCCAGTCTCGCAGTCGTCTTCGGCGCCGAGCAGACCCCCGATCACCGGGCGCTGCACGACGCCCGGGCCACGGTCGACGTGCTGCACGGCCTCATCGGGCGGGTCGGCAGCCTCGGCGTGCACACCCTCGAGGAGCTGCGCGCCTATTCCGGCCGGGTCAGCGAGGCGCAACGGCGCAAACGTCATCTCGCCCGCGACCTGCCGCATGCCCCCGGGGTCTACCTCTTCAAGGACCACCAGGGCCACGTGCTCTATGTCGGCACGTCCGTCGACATCCGCCGCCGCGTGTCGACCTACTTCACCGCATCCGAGCAGCGGTCGCGGATGGCCGAGATGGTGTCCGTGGCGCACTCCGTGACGCCGATCGTCTGCGCCACACCGCTGGAGGCGGCCGTCCGCGAGCTGCGCCTCATCGTCGAACACGAGCCGCGCTACAACCGACGCACCAAGCGCGCACGCCGGCGACCGTGGATCAAGCTCACCGTCGAGGCCTTTCCCCGGCTGTCCGTCGTGCGCGACGTGCGCGCCGACGGCGCCTGCTACGCCGGGCCGTTCCCCTCGGCGCAGGCCGCCCAGCAGGCCATCGACGCCGTGCTCGACGTCGTGCCGCTGCGGCAGTGCACGCGGCGGCTCTCGCCCACCCGGGCCTCCCCCGCCTGCATGCTCGCCGAACTCCAGCGGTGCCTCGCCCCGTGCCTGCTCGCCCCGGCGAGCACGCGCTACGCGGTTCTCGTCGATCGGCTCCGGGCCACACTGCTCGGCCAGTCCCGCGACGTCATGGCCCTGCTCGAGGAGCGCATGGCCGCCCTGGCGTCCGACGAGCGCTACGAGGACGCCGGCATCGTCCGCGATCGCCTCCACGCGCTCGTCCGCGGCATCGACCGCAGGCAACGCGTGCGGGCTCTGGCCGACGTGCCGCATCTCGTGGCAGCCCGACGCCACCCTGCGGGCGGCTGGGAGGTCGCGTGCATCCGCAGCGGCCGGCTCGCGGGGGCCACCCGCACCCCACGCGGCGCCGACCCCATGCCCAGCATCGCGGCGTGCACGGCCGCCGCCGAGGTCGTGCCACCGCCCGCCGTCCCCGGCGGTGCGGCCCTCACCGACGAGACCGAGCTGCTGCTGCGGTGGTTGGAGAGCGACGGCGTGCGCCTCGTCGAGCTCGACGGCGCCTGGACCTGCCCGATCGGCGGCGCCGCGGCGAGCCTGCCGACATCCCGCAAGGGCGTCGACCTGACCTGGTCGAGGGCTACAGTGGCCGGGTGATCTCCGCCATCGTCCTCATCACCGCCGATGTCGCCCGCATCCCCGAGGTGGCACAGAGAGTCGCCGAGCTCGACCGCGTGAGCGAGGTCTATTCGGTGACCGGCGACTGCGACCTCATCGCGATGGTCCGCGTGCGCCACCACGACGAGTTGGCCGACGTCATCGCCGACCGCATCAACAAGACGCCGGGCATCACGGCGACGCGCACGCACATCTCGTTCCGCACCTACAGCAAGCACGACCTCGAGGCGGCCTTCGCGATCGGCGTCGATTGACCGCCTTCGCCATCGGCGTCGATTGA
>JBDIAP010000067.1:0-19237 GCA_039812485.1 Kineosphaera sp. | reverse complement strand
CTGCTGGCGCGGCTCGACGCCGAATACGGACCCGCCCCCCGGCACGACATGACGCGAGGTCGACGGTCCGGCCGGGGCTGAGGCCTGACGTCTCACCGCCGGTGGCCCGACGCGCACCCGGGGTGACAGCGAGATACTTCGCGCCTAGTCTTGTTTCCAGAATTCGCGTGATGAGTTTCACGATGTGGAATCGAGAGGAAGAACATGTCTTCACGGGTGCAGGTGGGCCATCTCAGCGTCGCGCAGGAGCTGCGCGACTTCGTGCGAGACGAGGCCCTGCCGGGGTCCGGGGTCGAGGAGGCCGCGTTCTGGTCGGGCCTGGAGGCCATCGTCGATGAGCTCGGCCCCCGACGCCGCGAGCTGCTCGCCACGCGCGACGAACTGCAACAGCGGATCGACGCCTACCACGGCGAGCGCCCAGGGCGGGTCGATCAGGACGACTACGAAGAGTTCCTGCGCTCCATCGGCTACCTGCTGCCCGAGCCCGCCGAGGTCACCGTCACGACCGAGAACGTCGACCCGGAGATCGCCGCGCAGCCCGGCCCGCAGCTCGTCGTGCCGATCTCGAACGCCCGCTTCGCGACGAACGCCGCGAACGCCCGGTGGGGGTCGCTCTACGACGCGCTCTACGGCACCGACGCGATCAGCCAGGAGGGGGAGCTGGCGATCGGCCGGGAGTTCAACACGACTCGCGCGGCCGAGGTGATCCGCCGTGCCCGGGCGTTCCTCGACGCGCACTTCGGCCTGGCCACGGGCTCGCACGCCGACGCCACCTCCTACACGGTGGACGACGAGGGGTTGCTCGTCAGCCTCGCCGAAGGGGCGACGCGGCTGGCGGACCCGGCGCAGTTCGCCGGCTACCAGGGCGAGCGCGACGCCCCCCGCGCGATCCTGCTCGTCCACCACGGCCTGCACGTCGAGATCCAGATCGACCGCGACGACCGGATCGGCGCGACCGACTCCGCCGGCGTCAAGGACCTGCTCCTGGAGTCGGCGACGACGACGATCATGGACATGGAGGACTCGGTCGCGGCCGTCGACGCGGCCGACAAGGTGCTCGGCTACCGCAACTGGCTGCGGCTCATGCAGGGCACCCTCGCCGAGGAGGTCACCAAGGGCGGGCGCACCTTCACGCGGACGCTCAACGAGGACCGCACCTACACCCGCCTCGACGGGTCGCGGCTCGTGCTCCCGGGGCGCGCCCTCCTCTTCATCCGCCAGGTCGGCCACCTCATGGACACCGACGCGGTGCTCGACCGCGACGGCAACCCGATCTCCGAGGGCTTCCTCGATGCGATGGTCACCGGCCTCGGGAGCGTCCACGACCTGCGCGGTGAGCGGCCGGGCGTCAACTCCCGCGCCGGCTCGATGTATGTCGTCAAGCCGAAGATGCACGGTCCCGACGAGGTCGCGCTGACCGTCGACCTCTTCGCCGCGGCCGAGCGCGCCCTCGGCCTGGCGCCCGACACGATCAAGGTCGGGATCATGGACGAGGAACGCCGCACGTCGGCGAACCTCAAGGCGTGCATCGCGCAGGCGACCTCGCGCCTCGTCTTCATCAACACCGGCTTCCTCGACCGCACCGGCGACGAGATGCACACCTCGATGTGCGCCGGGCCGATGGTCCGCAAGGCCGACATGAAGAACTCCGCGTGGATCGCGGCCTACGAGGACCAGAACGTCGATATCGGCCTGGAGTGCGGGCTGCGCGGCCGGGCCCAGATCGGCAAGGGCATGTGGGCGGCCCCGGACAACATGGCCGCCATGCTCGAGCAGAAGATCGGCCATCCCAGGGCCGGCGCGAACACGGCCTGGGTGCCGTCGCCGACCGCCGCGACGCTGCACGCGCTGCACTACCACGACGTCGACGTCTTCGCGGTGCAGGACGAACTCGCCGGCGGGCGTCGCTCGACGCAGCGGGAGCTGCTGACGATCCCGCTCGGCTCACCCGACGACTGGTCGGAGCAGGACCGTCGCGACGAGGTCGACAACAACGTGCAGGGCATCCTCGGGTATGTCGTGCGCTGGGTCGACGCCGGTGTCGGCTGCTCGAAGGTCCCCGACATCACGGGCACCGCCCTCATGGAGGACCGCGCGACGTGCCGCATCAGTTCCCAGCACGTCGCGAACTGGCTGCGCCACGGCGTCGTGACACGCGAGCTCGTCGAGGACTCCTTCGCCCGGATGGCCGCGAAGGTCGACGAGCAGAACGCCGGCGACCCGGGCTATCTGCCGATGGCCCCCGGCCTCGACGGCGAGGCCTTCAGCGCCGCACGGGATCTCGTCTTCGAGGGGCTGGAGCAGCCGGCGGGCTACACCGAGCCGCTGCTGCACCGGCACCGCGCGCAGCTCAAGGCCGCGCGGGCGTAGCCGGCCCGGCTCAGGCGCCCTCGAGCTGCGCCAGGAGGGTGCCTGGGCCGAGCACGGCAACACCGAACGGCGCCACGCGCGCGAGCAGTCCTCGGTCGGCCGACGCGAGGGTCACCGCGGCGGTCGCCGCCGCCTCCCGGCACCGGTCGACGATCTCGTCGTCGCCCTCCCCGGGCGCATGCACGGTCGTGACGCCGTCGGCGGCGCCCGCCGGCACGCCCGCGCGCGCCTTGCCCTCGAGCACGAGCACGACGTCGTCGTAGGGCAGCCGCGCACGAACCAGCTTGTCGCGCAGGCGAGCCGCCGCGCCTGCGCGGTCGCGCCACCAGCCGTCCGGCACCGACCCGACGACGTTCGCACCGTCGACCACGAGGACCTTCATGCCTCGCATGATCGCAGCGACCGGCCGGTGCGGGCGACGGGTGGCGCGCCGAGGCCGAGGTAGAGGTAGAGGCAGAGGCCGCAACGTCGTACATCAAACGCCCGAAGCCGACGACTCGGTCACAAAAGCGCTGGTCAGCGATCGATGAGAAGCCTCAACCCCAGGTTGATGTACGACGTTCAGGCCTTCGGCCTCGGCGCCCGGACCGGTCGCACGCCTCGGGGACGCGCACGTGAGCCCGTCATGGGCTCGATCCGCCGGAATCGAAGGCCGGCCTCGCCGTGTTGCCACGATCATCCGCATCACCGAGAAGGAGTGGTTCGCATGCCGCACGAGTCCATCAACGAGACGCTGTACACCATCGCCGCCAGCGCCCACGGCGGCCGGGAAGGGCGGACGACCAGCGAGGACGGCGTCATCGACGTGCCGCTCGGCAAGCCGGGGAGCAAGAGCAACCCCAAGGCGAACCCCGAGACGCTCTTCGCCGCCGGCTACGCGGCCTGCTTCAACGGCGCGCTCAACTTCATGGCCTCGCAGGAGGGCCTCGACACGAGCGAGTCGACGACGACCGCCGACGTCACCTTCGGCAAGACCGACACCGGCTTCGGGCTCGCCGTCGCACTGACCTCGACGATCCCCGGCGTCGACGCCGCCAAGGCGCAGGAGCTCGCCGAGAAGGCCCACGAGTTCTGCCCCTACTCCAAGGCGACGCGCGGCAACATCGACGTCACCGTCAAGGGCGTGCCTGCCTGAGCGCGGCACCCGTCGACGGCGGCCCGGTCGATCCCTGCGGATCGACCGGGCCGCGTCGTGTTTCCGTGCCGCACCACATGGACTCGTGCAGCGTCAGGGCGTCGCGTCCGCTCGGGGCAACGGGCCGGTGAGGTAGCCCTGGATCGTCGGCGCGATGAGGGCGACGAGGTCGTCCAGGCTCGGCGCCTCGAGCGGGGCCACCGTGAGCAGGTAGCGGCCCAGGGCCACCCCCACAAGGTGCGTCATCGCCACCGCCAGGCGCAGGCCGGGGTCGTCCTGGGGCAGATGCGGCGCGGCACGCTCGATGATTGACGAGGTCAGGAAGTTGCGCATTCGGCTCAGCGCCTCGTCGTTGGCGAAGGCCGACACCACCGTCGCGCGCATCGCGCCCGCGGTGACCGGGTCCTCCCACAGCGAGAGGTAGGAGCGTGTCAGCCGCTCCCCCCAGTGCTCGATCGGCGTCGCGAAGGTGCCGAGCACCACCGCCCGCGCCTCGGCGGGCAGCTCGAGCGCGGCCGAGAAGAGCCCGTCCTTGTCGCCGAAGAAGTGCCTGATGAGACCGGGGTCCACACCCGCCTGACCCGCGATCGCGCGCAGCGTCGCGCCCTTGTAGCCGTGCTCGGTGAACTGCTCGCGCGCCGCGGCCAGGATCGCCTCGCGGGTGGAGCCGGGGCCCGGCCTGCGGCCGGTGCGTCCGGTGTCGTTCGCCATCGCCTCACTCCTGGTCTGCCGCCGGTCGCTGCGTCGTGCCCGCGGCCGGGCTTCCTCGACACCGCTCGTCACGCCTCGTGACGGGCACTCTACGAACCAGGTTAACTCTTCACCTGTTGACTTCTACAAATGTGGAGTTCTACAGTCGTAGATATCAGGGCCGACCGACCCTGACGAGTTGCTCGCGAGGAGCTGACATGACCACCGACACCCGCCCCACGGCGACCGATCGCCCCGTGACGCGCACGACCTGCGCCGTCGTCGGCGGCGGCCCCGCGGGCATGATCCTCGGCCTGCTGCTCGCGCGAGCCGGCGTGACAGTGACGGTGCTGGAGAAGCACGGCGACTTCCTGCGCGACTTCCGCGGCGACACGGTGCACCCGACGACGCTGGCACTGCTCGACGACCTCGGGCTCTTCGAGCGGTTCGACGCGCTGCCGCAGAGCAAGATCCGGCGGGTCCAGGTGCCGGCGGCCGACGGCGGCCTGGTCGCGGTCGCCGACTTCACGCGGCTGCCGCTGCGCCACCCCTACATCGCGATGGTGCCGCAGTGGGACCTGCTCGACCTGCTCGCCGACGCCGGCCGGGAGGAGGCCGCGTTCGACCTGCGCATGCGGCACGAGGTGACCGGGGTCGTGCGCGAGAGTGGCCGCGTCGTCGGCGTCGACCACACCTCGCCCGACGGGCCCGGCAGGCTGCTCGCCGACCTCGTCGTCGCGTGCGACGGGCGGTGGTCGGTGGTGCGATGCGACGTCGGGCTGCCGATCCATGAGCTGCCGGTGCGCATGGATGTCTGGTGGTTCCGGGTGCCGACACAGCGGGCTCTACCCGAGGCGCTACTGCCGCGGGTCGGCGCCCGGGCCGCGGTCATCGCGATCCCGCGCGAGGGCTACGTGCAGGTCGCCTACATCGGGCGCAAGGGCACCGACGCGCAGCTGCGAGCCCGCGGGATCGAGGCCTTCCGCGCCGAGATTGCTTCTGCCCTGCCCGAACTCGCCGACGACGTCGCGGGCGTCGCCACGATGGACGAGGTCAAGCACCTCGACGTGCGCGTCGACCGCCTGCGCCGCTGGCACGCACCCGGCGTCCTGTGCCTCGGCGACGCCGCACACGCGATGTCGCCGGTCGGCGGCGTCGGCATCAACCTCGCCGTGCAGGACGCCGTTGCCACGGCGCGCCTGCTCGCCGGTCCGCTCGTCTCGGGCATCGACCCCACGCAGGTAGACCGAGTGCTCCCCCGCGTGCGCCGCCGCCGCCTCATGCCCACGGTCCTCACCCAGGCGATGCAGCGCGTGCTGCACGCCCAGTTCATCGAGCGCGTGCTCGACGGGCGCCTCAGCGAATTCCCGTCGCGGCTGCCGGACGTCATGCGCCGGATGCCTGCCTTGGCGGCGGTCCCGGCTTTCGGCGTCGGCGTCGGCGTCCGCCCCGAGCGGGCGCCGGACTGGGCTCGCCGACGGGCGACCTCGGACCGATCGCCGAGTCCGGCCGTGGCGGCCCACTGACCACCGGCCGGTCCGCCGGGGCCCGGGCTCGCACGGCGTCGCCGCGAGCACGTGGCCGGGCGGCTCACCGACACCGACCCGGGGCGCACGCCCGCACCCTCCGCTCGACGAGACCCTAACGTCGTACATCAACCTCGGGTCGAGGGCTGCCTGAAGGCCGTGACCTGCGGTTTCCCGACTGTCCCTGACCCTCGAGTCCGGTTGATGTATGGCGTTAGTGCCTCGTCCTGACGGATCGTGGCTGACGAGCCCGGTGCGGGTCCCGGACCCGGCCCGGTCGTGCGCTGTGGGAGGGCCTCGCCCGCCACGGGCGGCCCGGCGGGTGATGCCGCCGTAGCGGACGATAGGCGGGTGGCCGACTCACCGCTGCTGGATTCCCTCGCGCGCGTCGCGCCGGTCATCGCGTTCCTCCTGGCGATCACGGTCGTCGCCGAGCTGAGCGACCGGGCGGGGGTCTTCGATGTCGCGGGCCACTGGCTCGCGCGGCACGGAGGTCACCGGATGCTGCGGCTGTGGCTGCTCTTCTGCGGCCTGGCGATCGCCTGCACGATCGTGCTCTCGCTCGACACGACGGCGGTGTTGCTCACCCCGGTGGCGCTCGCGATCGCCCGCCAGGTCGGTGCCGCACCACGACCATTCGCGCTGACGACGCTGTGGATCGCCAACACCGGATCACTCCTGCTGCCGGTCTCGAACCTCACGAACCTCCTCGCCCTGCAGCGCTTCGCGGCGATGGGGGTGGATCACGCGGGCTACGTGCGGCTGGCCGCCGCGCCGGCGTGCGCCGCCATCGTCGCGACGCTGCTCGTCATCGCCGCGCTGCATCGAGCGCCGCTGGCCCGGCGGTATGCCGTCGACCCGCCCGCAGACCCGCACGACCCGGTGATGCTCCGGGTCGCCGGGGCGGTCTGCCTGCTCGTCGGTCCGGCCTTCGCCGCCGGCCTGCCACCGTGGGCCGTCGCCGCAGTGGCGGCCCTCGCGCTGGCCGGTGCCGCCGCCGTGCGCGCGCCCGCGCTGCTGCGGCACCTGCCGATCCCGTGGGCGATGGCGGCGGGCTTTGCGGCGCTGACCGTCGTCGTCACCGCAGCCCACGACAGCGGGCTCCTGACCTGGCTCATCGACCTCGCCGGGCGCGGCACCTGCGCGGGCGAGCTGCTGCGCCTCGCCGCGACGACCTCCCTCGGCGCGAACGCCGTCAACAACCTGCCCGCCTACCTCGCCCTCGAGCCGGCCGCGCACGGCGACCCGCACCGGCTCATGGCGATCCTCATCGGCGCGAACGCCGGCCCGCTCATCACCCCCTGGGCCTCGCTGGCCACCCTGTTGTGGCTGCAGCGCTGTCGGGCGGCCGGGGTGCGGTGGCGACTGTGGCGCCTCGCGCTCGGTGGAACGCTGTGTGCCGCGGCCTCGGTCACCGCCGCCGTCCTGACGCTGGCCTCGGTCTAGCGCTGGCGATCTGGACTCTGGCCGCCGCAGCGCGCCACTCGCGGCCACAGTGCGCCGGCTCAGCAGCCGCGCGGGCGCCCCGACGTGGGCTACCCCGATCGCGCAGCACGAGTCCTACCGCCGGCCGCACGCTTCGGGCGCTGACCGGGTGAGGAGACGCACAACCGGGGCGACACCTCGTGCCGTGGCCCGAGCCGTCGCTGCGACCGGTCAGCGGGACGTGCGCGACCAGGCGGCGGCGAACATGACGATGCGCGAGAAGTAGTAGATCCACACGAGCAGGATCAGCGCGATCCCGAACGCCTGGAACGCCGGCTGTCGGGTCGTCGAGGCGAGCAGCCAGGTCGAGGCCTGCTTGAGCAGCTCGAAGCCCGCGCCGCCGAGCACCGCACCGGACCGCACGGCCGCGCGGGTGACCGGCGGCTCGGCGAGCAGGCGGAACATCGCGACGAAGAGCACGGTGTTGGCGGCCAGCGCCAACGCCACCGACAGCCCGGTGAGCAGCCACGCCGACCCCGACTGCAGGCCGAGATAGGCGGCGATCCGCTCGGAGAAGCCGGTGACGAACGTCGTGACGACGACGCTGAGCACGAGGACGAGCCCGATGACGCACAGCGCGACCAGGTCACGCAGGTAGCCGGCGACGAAGCCGGGGCGGTCCGCCGCGGGGGTGTCGAACATCGATTGCAGCGCCGAGCGCATGCTCGAGATCCAGCTCAGGCCCGAATAGAGCACCGCGAGCCCGCCGATGCCGGCGACCAGTGCGGCGCTCGCCTCCAGCGCGGCCAGCGACAGCTGCCCGGGCGCGTCGCCGATCATCCCGGGGAGCACGGCCTGGAGGCCCTGCTCCAACGCCGTCCGGGCGCCCGGGGCGTACGCGCTGATCATGCCGACCGCCGCGAAGCTCAGCGCGAGCACGGGGAAGAGCGACAAGAACGCGTAGTAGGTGACCGCCGCCGCGAGCGTCGACCCCTGCCGCGCGCGGTAGTGCAGCACCGCGGCGACGACGTGATCGAGCAGGACCGACCGGGAGCGGGCGGCGTCGACGAGGCGCATCGCCCCGGTCCGCGGGCCCGCGCGTCCGCTCGGGTCGGGGCGTGAATCTGGCACGGGCGAAGTGTAGGCGGGCGGCCGACGCGGTGCCGCTGCCCCGGGCACGCCTGCCCGGCACGCGCACTCGGCCACTGCCGACGACCTGAAGAGGGCTTCGACACGAGCTCCCGCGCATCCGGCACACGTTAGGCTCCGAGTCACCCATCCCAGCTCAGGAGGCATCATGGGCTCCTTGGTGGTCTGGCAGCGCGACCCCGTGAGCGCCCTGCTCACCGTGCTGCTCTTCGTCGTGCACGGCCTCGTCGTCTGCCGGGCGATCACACGCCCCGAACGCTCACCCGCCTCCCGCGTGGCCTGGGTGGCCGTCATCATGTCGCTGCCGCTGGTCGGCGTCATCGCCTACTTCTTGCTCGGCGAGACGAGCATCGGGCGCGAGCGCGAGAAGCGCCTGCACGACGCCATCGACGCCATGCCGGTCCCGACAGCGGGCGCGTGCCCGCCCGACGAACTGCCGGACCGGGCCGCGCAGCTCTTCGACCTGGGCACCACGGTGAGCGACCTCCCGCCCGCCACCGGCAACCGCATCACACTGCTCGGCGACCCCGATGCCACGGCAAGGGAACCGATGCGCGACTCCGACGCCGCGATGGACGCGCTGATCGCCGACATCGACCAGGCGACCGAGACCGTGCACATCAGCTTCTACATCTGGCTCGACGACAACACCGGCGGCAAGATGACCGACGCGGTGTGCGCGGCCGCCAAGCGCGACGTGACCTGCCGTGTCATGGTCGACGCGCTCGGGTCGCGCGCGTTCACGCGCTCGGCGCGTTGGGCTCAGCTCAAGGACGCGGGCGTGCACACCGTCGCGACCCTCAACGACATCCCGCGCCTGGGTCACCTGGCCGTAGGACGAGTCGACCTGCGCAATCACCGCAAGATCGTCGTCATCGACAACCGGATCTCCTTCTGCGGCAGCCAGAACTGCGCGGACCCGCAGTTTCGGGTCGCGGCCAAGTACGCGCCCTGGGTCGACCTCCTCTTCCGGTGCGAAGGACCGGTCGTGCGGCAGGAGCAGTACATCTTCGTCGGGGCGTGGGCGGCCGGCACCGGCGAGCAGATCGAGGACCTCCCCACCGCGGAGCCCACGCCGGAGGAGTTCGCGCAGGGGTCGCTGGCGCAGATGTTCGCCACCGGACCCACCCGCAAGCGCAACTCGATGTCCGACATGTTCGTCGCGACGATCTTCGCCGCGCAGCACGACCTGCTCGTCACGACTCCCTACTTCGTGCCCGACGAGGCGCTCCTGCGGGCGCTGTGCGCCGCGCCGCGCCGCGGGGTCAGGACGCGCTTGATCGTGCCGGCCCGCAACAACTCGGCCCTCGTCGGACTCTCGTCGCGCAGCGACTACCCCTACCTGCTCGAGTCGGGCGTCGAGATCTACGAGTACCCGCTCGGCCTGCTGCACTCGAAGTCGATCACGCTCGACGGGCAGATCGCGCTCGTCGGCTCGGCCAACATGGATCGGCGCAGCCTGCAGCTCAACTTCGAGAACAACCTGCTCGTCGTCGACCCCGACGTCACGGCCCAGGTGCGGCGCCGGCAGGAGTCCTACCTGTCGGTGTCGAAGCGCGTGCCGCCGGAGACGGTGGAGCGCTGGCCGTTCCGCACCCGGCTCGTGCAGGACGCGGTCGGCACGTTGTCACCGCTGCTGTGACGCACCGCGTCGCTGCCGAGCCTCCGAACCCGCCCACGGCGGCTGCCTAGACACGGCGGCTGCCTAGATCTTCGTCAGCGCCGACCCTTTGTGCGCGGCCACGTGATCGGTCTTGTCGCTGGCGATCTCGTATTGCGGGTCGTCCGCGCTGGCGCGGTGCGTGTGGCCCTTGTAGTCGAAGTCCGACGTGTGGATCTCGATGATCGTGCCGGACACCCGGCCGGCCTCGGAGTTCCAGCTCACGTGGTCACCGACGTGGAAACGCGCGCTCATGAGACGCCACCTCCCGCGCTCACGGCCGCCAGTAGTTGTTGGCGGCGGCGATGGTCTGGAACTCCAGCGCGACGACCTGGGCCGCCGCGATGAGGTCCTGCGGCGCGGTCGAGTAGTTGGGTCGACCGCCTGTGAGCACGTCGAGGTCGGGCTGGATGTTGTGGACGGTGTGCTGGGCGATCTTCATGGCCAGCGCTCGGCCGGCCTCGGGCGTCTCGGTGATCAGCGTGCCACCGGGGATCAACACCAGCAGGTCGTCAGGAACCCGATTCATGACCGTACCCTTCATCAGCTGCGGCTCCGGGCCCGCCGACGCCGACGCGCCCGCCCGGCATCGCCAGGTGACACCGGTGCCTCAGTCTCGCACCGAACGGCGGCTTGGGCAGGTCGCGAGCCGGCCGACGCCGAACGCCGGACCGGCGGCGTCATCACTCGGAGAAGGGCGACACCTCGCGCACGCGGCGACCGACCTTCTTCGCGCCCGACTTGGCGCCCGACACGACGCCCTGGCTCAGCAGCGTCAGGCCCGCGCCCAGCAGCCACGTGTCCTTGGCCAGCGCGGTGCCCTGCGACGTGGGCCGGATGCCGTCGGGCTCGGTCATGCCGGGTGTGCGCAGGTAGAGGCCGACGAGCCCGCCCCCGAAGCCGGTCAGCGCTGCCCCGGCGACGCTCGACGGCACGGTCGGCAGCAGGAGCGCAGCGCCGACGGCGATCTCGGCGATCGCGAGCCCGCGGGCGAAGTCCTTGGCCTTGATGTCCGCCAGGAACGGGTAGGCCGTCGAGGCCGTGTCGTGCAGCCACGTCGCAGTGGCCTCGTCGGCGCTCAGCTTGCCGATGCCCGAGTTGAGGATGAAGGCGCCGGTGGTGAGGCGAAGCGGGGCGAGCGTCGGGTGCATGCTGACTCTCCTATCGGGTCGCGGCCGCGCACGGCCTGGGGCCCGGGCGGGCTCCAGGCACGATGATGTCAGAGTCGCGAGTCTTGCTCTCCCCGAGCGTCGCCGCCCGCCGAAGCGGCTCTGCGGCGGTGCGCGAGCAGCACCGCGAGCGCGACTGAGCCCACCTGCGAGGCCTGCGAGTCCGTGCGATGGGTGATGACGACCGGCACCCGGGCGCCGAGGATGACGCCCGCGACGGCGGCGTCGCCCAGGGACTCCAGCTGCTTGACGAGCATGTTGCCGCTCTCGAGGTCGGGCACGACGAGCACGTCGGCCTGACCTGCTACCGGGGAGGTGATGCCGGATGAGCGGGCGCTCGCGAGCGAGACCGCGGTGTCGAAGGCCAGCGGGCCGTCGATGAGGCCGCCGACGATCTGGCCGCGGTCGGCCATCTTGCACAGGGCCGCGGCGTCGAGGGTCGCGCGCATCCGGGGGTTGACGGTCTCGACGGCGGCGAGCACGGCCACCCGCGGGGTCGCGACCCCGATCGCCTGGGCCAGATCGATGGCGTTGCGGACGATGTCCGCCTTCTGCTCCAGGGAGGGCGCGGTGTTGAGGGCGGCGTCGGTGATGATGAACGGCCGCGGATAGCTCGCGGTCTGCGCGAGGAAGCAGTGCGTGATGCGCCGGTGGGTGCGCAGACCGACGGTGGGGTCGACGACCGCCTCGAGCAGCTCGGTGGCGTGCCGGCTGCCGTGCATGAGCAGGGCGTCGACCTCGCCGGCGGCCGCCAGTCGGGCGGCCCGCGCGGCGGCGGCGTGGCGGTGCGGCACGTCGACGACCTCCACGCCGGCGAGGTCGACGCACGCCTCCGCGGCGACGGCCGCGAGTCGAGGACGGGGTGCCACGACGACCGGGTCGATGAGCCCCCGGTCGCGGGCGGCGAGCCAGCCCGACAGCGACGCCGCGTCATGCGGGGGCACGATCGCCGCCCGCACCGCCCCGAGCCCGGCGGCGTGAGTCAGCAGCAGGCGTAGGTCGTGTTCCTCCCCATCGAGGTGCACGCCGGGCAACGTCGTGCGGGGCCGCACGATCCGCTCGGTGGGCGCGAGCACGAGGGCCTCACCGTCGATGACCGCCGAACCACCCGGACCGATCGCCGAGCAGGCAAGGACGACATGGTGATTGGTCGGGTCCTTGCTCGCGACGGTCACGCTGACCCGCAGGGTGTCGCCGACCCGCACGGGCGCCCGGAAGTGCAGGCTCTGACTCAGGTAGATGGTGCCCGGCCCCGGCAGCCGCGTGCCCAACACCGCGGAGATGAGCGCCGCGCCCCACATGCCGTGCGCCACCACCCCGTGGAAGCGCGTCGACGCCGCGAACTGCGGGTCGAGGTGGGCGGGATTGACGTCGCCGGACTGGATCGCGAAGAGCTGGATGTCCTGCTGGGTCAGCGTGCGCTCGAGGCTCGCGGTCTCGCCGATCTGCAGCTCGTCGAAGGTCCGGTTGCGCAGCACGCCCAAGTCGTCGGTCGAGTGCTCCTCGGGGGGGCCGAGCTCGCGGTCGGCCTGGGAAGGGAGCCTCGGGTCGACGCCTGCGCGCGGTGCGGCGGTCACGACGTCCAGCATGCACCCGGCGGCCTGCGGCGTCCGCGGAATCGGCCCACGCCCCGCAGCGTCGGGGCAGCCTCGGGGGCGGGTCGGTGGGAGGCTGGCCCGCCGCGGCCGAGCCGGACAGCGGGCCCCCGCGGGCGCGCCGACCGCCGACGACGGGGCGCACGATGCACGTCACGTTGGGCGCGTGGGCGGGAGCACCCACGTGCGGATTCCCGCTCGGCGGGCCCTACTTGCGCACGATGTCGTCGATCGACATGACGAGGATGACGCGGTCGGCGGCGTCGGGCGGCACGGGCGTGTCGGGGTTGCCGTAGCGCGCTCCCAGCACGGGGTAGAACGCACCCTGCGGGTCGGGAACGACCTCGACGAGCCGTCCCCGCAGCTCGATGAACACATAGGGGTCGTCAGGATCGAGGACACACAGGGCCATGCCCGGATTGCGCTGCAGGTTGCGGAACTTGGCACGCTTGACGGTGTGCGTGAACCGCACGGTGTTGGACTCGGCGTCGTAGAGGAACCACATGGGCTCGGCCTGCGGCGCGCTGTCGGGGCGCACGGTGGCGAGCACGCCGTAGTTGGCGTCGGTGAGCAGGTGCACCAGGTCATCGGGAACGGCAGCCATGTCCCGCAACCTACCCCTGCCCGCACCGCCGGCGGCAGCGCCCCACACCCGCGGTCGGCGACCCCGGGGCGGCCGCCACGCACCACGGCCCGCCGCCCCGACGGCGCGCGCGGCCCAGGCTTCACGGCCGCCCCGCAGCGGCGCCGCACCGGCACCACGGCGGCCCCGCAGTGGCTAGCGGTCGAGGTGCGTCGGCGCGAACATCCGCAGTCGGGTGGGCACGACGACGACGTTCGGGCCGGTCGCCGCGAGCGCCCGGCGCAGGGCGTCGCCGACCTCCTCCGGGGGCACTGTGACGGCCGGCACGCCGAACGATGCCGCGAGCTCGGCGAAGTCCGGGCGCGCGAGCTCGGTGTGCGTGGCCGCACCGAAGGCGTCCTCCATGTATTCACGGAGGATGCCGTAGCCTCCGTCGTCGACGATGAGCCAGGTGACCGCCGCGTCGTGCTGCCGCGCCGTGGCGAGCTCGGCGATCGAATACATCGCCGACCCGTCGCCCGCCACCGCCAGCACCCGGTCCGGGCGTCCCTGGCCGCGCAGCCCGAGCGATCCCCCGATCGCCGCCGGGTAGGCGAACCCGAGGCCGCCCGCGCCCTGCCCCGAGTGGAAGCCGCCGCCGCGTGAGTCCCAGCAGCTCCAGGCCCAGTAGGCGGCGATCGTCATGTCCCAGTACGTCTCCATACCGTCGGGCACGGCCTCTCGGATCGCGTCGAGGAACCCGCGCTCGTGGCCGAGGTCCTGCGCGTCGAGGCGCGCCCCGACCCTCGCCAGGGTGTCGGCGACGAGCGTCTCGGCCGCGCGGCGCCGGTCGGCCCGCTCGCCGCCGCCCGGGGCCCCGGCGGTCGCGTGCGCGTCGAGCTGCCCGAGGAGCGCCCGCAGGAACTCCCCGACGTCGGAGCGGATGCCGAGCACCGGATGGTTCGATCCGAGCACCCGCGCGTCCGCGTCGACCTGGACGATCAGGCCGCGGGGCGCGAGCGTGAAGTAGTTCGACGTCACCTCGCCGAGGGACGAGCCGAGCACGAGAAGCACGTCCGCGTCCTCCAGCACCCGCGTGACGTGGGCGTCCTCGACCCAGGACTGCAGCGACAGCGGATGGGTCCAGGGGAACGCGCCGTGGCCGCCGGGCGCGCACACGACCGGCGCTCCCAGGGTCTGCGCGACCTCGACGAGCGCCTGCTCGGCGCCGGAGCGGCGGACCCCTCCCCCGGCGACGATCGCGACGCGCGAGGCGGAGTCGAGCGCCCGCGCGGCCTCGTCGACGAGCTGCGGCGCCGGCTCGACGGGCCGCGCGACCGGCGACGGCGTCGAGGCCGGCACGTCGACCTCACCGAGCAGCACGTCCTGCGGCACCTCGACCCACACCGGCCCGGCCGGTGCCGTGACGGCCTCGGCCCACGCGTCGGCGATCGCCGGGGCGATGGCCGAGGCATCGAACACTGTCCTTTGTGATTTCGTCACCTGGGCCGCTGCCGCGCGCTGCTCGTCGAGCTGATGGAGCATGCCCTTGTGCCGCCCGCCGAGGCCCGCCCGGGGGATCTGGCTCGCGACGACGACGACCGGCACGCCGGTCGCATACGCCTCCTCGAGCCCGGCGAGCGCGGTGAGCGCCCCCGGGCCGGTCGAGAGGAAGAGCACCCCGACCTCGCCCGTCGCGCGAGAGAAGCCGTCCGCGGCGAACGCCGCGTTGTTCTCGACCCGGGACGACACGAACGACAGGTCCGAGCGCGCCAGTGCGTCGAAGAGGCCGAGCGCGTGCTGCCCGGGAATGCCGAAGACGGTCCGCGCGCCCAGGGCGCTCAGCGTCTCGACGACGAGGTCACCACCGTTGCGCCGCATGCTCACGCCTGCCCGTAGGTCGGCCGGCTCGCGCCGTAGACCGGTCCGCCGGGCTGCGCGCCCGGGCCCAGCGCGAGCAGGCTCACGAGGTCGTAGACGACGTGGGCCGCGGCGATGCCGGTGATTTCTGCGTGGTCGTAGGCGGGGGCGACCTCGACGACGTCGGCGCCGATGAGGTTCAGGCCGCGCAGCCCGCGCAGGATCTCCAGCAGCTCGCGGCTCGTCATGCCGCCCGCCTCCGGCGTGCCGGTGCCGGGCGCGTGCGCGGGGTCGAGCACGTCGATGTCGATGGAGACGTAGAGGGGCCGGTCACCGATCCGCGTCCGCAGCAGCGCGACGACGGCGTCGACGCCGAGCCGGAAGATGTCGGCGCTCGTGACGATCCCGAAGCCGAAGCGCTCGTCGTCTCGAGATCCGCCGTGCCGTAGAGGGGTCCGCGGGTGCCGACGTGGCTCAGCGCGTCGGTGTCGAGGAGCCCCTCCTCGAACGCGCGCCGGAACGGCGTGCCGTGCGTGTATTCGGCGCCGAAGTAGGTGTCCCACGTGTCGAGGTGGGCGTCGAAGTGCAGCAGCGCGACGGGTCCGTGCTGGTCGTGGGCGTTGCGCAGCAACGGCAGGGCGATCGTGTGGTCACCACCGATCGCCACGAGGCGGGTGCCGCCCTGGGTGAGGGCCCGCGCCCCGGCGTGGACCGCCGCCATCGCCTCGTCGATGTCGAAGGGGTTGGCGACGATGTCGCCGGCGTCCGCCACCTGCACCTGCGCGAAGGGGGAGACCCCCTGCGCCGGGTTGAACGGGCGGATGAGCCGGGAGGATTCGCGGACGTGGTTGGGGCCGAATCGGGCTCCCGGACGGTAGGAGACGCCCGAGTCCCACCCGATGCCGGCCACGACGACGTCGGCGCGCTCGACCTCGTCGAGTCACGGCAGCCGGGCGAAGGTGCCCAGCCCCGCCCACCGCGGGGTCTGCGCGGCGTCGATCGGCCCGACGTGCCCCCCTTCGACGATGTGCGCGGGGGCGGGACGGCGGGCGCCCGGGTCTGAATTCGTCATCTGCACTCCTTCGTGGTCGTGACTGCGATCGGTCGTGGGTGGGTGGTCAGCCGGCCAAGGTCCACAGGACCACGGCCGGCTCGGTGGCCGGGTTGCGCCAGCGGTGCGGCGTCTGCCCCGGGAAGGTGAGGGTGTCGCCGGCGGCGAGCTCGTAGTCCTGCCCGTCGACCTCGAGCACGAAGCGCCCCGAGACGACGTGCACGGCCTCGAGGTCGGAGTCGACACCGTAGGCGTCCGTTTCGCTGCTGCCGCCCGGCGCGATCGTCGAGTGCAGGATCTGCAGGCGCCGCTCGTGCACCGGGGTCACGAGTCGCTCCTCGATGCCCGTGCCGCCGAGGTCGACCGCGGGCGCGTCGGCCAGGCGCACGAGTTCGACGGGGGTCGCGGCGAAAACCTCGGCCACGTCGATCCGCAGGGCCCGGCACAGGAGCAGCAGATTCGGGATCGAGGGCATCGTCAGGTCGCGCTCGACGCGGCTGATGTAGCCCTTCGACACCCCCGTCGTCTCCGCGAGCTCCTCGACGGTGAGCCGGGCGTTCTGGCGCGCCAGCCGGAGTCGGACCCCGATCGCCAGCTCGGGGGCCGCGTCGCGCACGGGCAGCGGCTTGATCGGTCTCATGGTCCCTCCTCCTGAACGACCGTCCGGTCTGCTCTTGCCTCGAAGTTTACTCCGATGCAACATTTGTTGCCTAGCAACCGCTGCAACGACGCAGTGCTCCACACGAAGGGCTACCCATGAACGTCGCGATCATCGTGATCTACCTTCTGCTCATGCTCGGTTTCGGATGGTGGGGGCGGACCCGGACCGCCACGGCCGCCGACTATCTCGTGGCCGGCCGACGGCTGGGCCCCGTCTTCTACACCGGCACGATGTCGGCCCTCGTGCTCGGCAGCGCGTCGACCGTCGGAGGTGTCGGTCTGGGCTACCAGTACGGCCTCGGCGGCATCTGGCTCGTCGTCGCGATCGGCGTCGGCGTCGTGCTGCTCAGCCTGCTCTTCGCGGGCCGCATCCAGCGCCTGAGGATCTTCACCGTCACCCAGATGCTCACGCTGCGCTACGGATTCGAGGCGACACGGGTCTCCTCGATCGTCATGGCCGCCTACACGCTCATGCTCGCCGTCACCTCGACCTCGGCCTACGCCGCGATCTTCACCGTGCTCTTCGGCGTCGACCGCTGGGTCGGCGTGCTGCTCGGCGGCGTCGTCGTGCTCCTCTATTCGAGCATCGGCGGCATGTGGTCGATCACGCTCACCGACCTCGTCCAGTTCGTCCTCATGACGATCGGGATCATCATGCTCATGCTGCCCTTCTCGCTGTCCCTGGCCGGCGGCTGGGCGGGCCTGCAGTCGCGGCTCGACGCCTCCTACTTCGACCTCGGCTCACACGGCGGCGACTGGATCGTCACGCAGTTCGTCATCTTCACGTTCGGCCTGCTCATCGGGCAGGACATCTGGCAGCGCGTCTTCACCGCGCGCTCCGACGAGGTCGCCCGCTGGGGCGGGGTCGCGGCGGGCATCTACACGATCGTCTACGGCATCGCCGGGGCGGTCGCCGGGATGTCCGCGGCCGTGCTCCTGCCCGGCATCGAGGTGCGTGACGAGGTCTTCGTCGCTCTCGCCGACAAGGCGCTGCCCGTCGGCATCGGCGGGCTCGTCATGGCGGCCGGCGTCGCCGCGATGATGTCGACGGCCTCGGGCGCGCTCATCGCCTGCGCGACCGTGACACGCGTCGACATCGTGCCCCTGCTCGCCGGGCTCGTCGGTCGGCGCGACAGCGCGCCCCGCGACGACGATGCGGCGTCGAACACCGAGCGCTTCTTCGTCGTCGGCCTCGGCCTCGCCGCGATCCTCATCACGCTCGCCGTCGACGACGTCGTCGCGGGCGCTGACGATCGCCTACGACATTCTCGTCGGCGGACTGCTCGTGCCGATCCTCGGCGGGCTGCTGTGGAAGCGGGCCACCGGCGCCGGGGCCGTCGCGTCGATGGTCGTCGGCACCGCCGCCGTGCTCGTCGCGATGGGGATCTTCGGGGTGCTCGCCAACGAGCCGATCTACTACGGGCTCGTGCTGTCGGCGGTGACGTTCGTCGTCGTCTCGCTCCTGACGCGCCCCACCGACCCGCAGGTCCACGCGGCATGGGAGCAGCGCCTGGCCGCCTCACGCACCCAGGAGGTCGAGGCCGTCTGAGCCGGGCACCACGTGAGCCGGGTTCCACGTGATCCGCGCTCCACGTCATCCAGGCTCCACGTGCTGAGCGAGCGGGGGTCGACGCCTGTCGGCCCCCGCTCGGTGCGCTCAGCGCGCTCAGCGCACTCAGGGCACTCAGGGCACTCAGGGCACTGCCGGCACGCACGGTACCCACAGCCCCACGACGCTCACGGCACTCACAGCACTCACAGCGCCGGAGGCCGCCAGTGGTGGCCGGCGCGCAGCTGCTCGGCGATCTCGCCGAGGGCCGCGACGACCCCGACCACCGCGGCCGACACCGCCCGGTCGGGCCGGCTCAGCGCGGCGACCTCGCGCCGCGACTCGACTCCGGACAGCGGTCTCGTGACGACGCCGTCGCGCACGAGGTAGTCGCCGACGAAGCGGGGCACGAGTGTCACCCCGCCCACCTCGCGCACGAGGGCGACCGCCGTGGCCAGGTCGTTGATGCGGTGTCTGACCTCGGGTTCGCGGCCCGCGACGGCACCGATCGCGGTGATGATCCCCGCCGGCGCCCAGCCCTCCTGACCGGCGATCCAGGTGACCCCGTGCAGGTCCTGCGGGGTCAGCTGCGTGCGCTGGGCCAGCGCATGGTGGGCCGGCAGCGCGACGTCGTAGGGCTCGTCGAGCAGCGACGTGACGGCGACGCGATCGGCGGGCCACGGGGTGTCGATGCGCCAGCGGTGGGCGATGACGACGTCGTGGTCGCCACACAACGCCGCCGTCTGCTCCGGGGCGGCGTCGTGGTCGGCAAGCGCGACCCGCAGCCCGCCGGACCCTCGCACGCCGGCCCCCTGCCCGTCGACAACGTGCCCGTC
>JBDIAP010000066.1:0-19259 GCA_039812485.1 Kineosphaera sp. | reverse complement strand
GGCGTCGAGCGCGGCGTAGCCCTCCTCGACACCGGTCTCCATGCCGCTGGCCAGCCACTGGTCGCGACCCTCGAAGGAGTCGACGAGCGACTGGGCGTGCAGGCGCGTGTGCCCGTCGCCAAGATCTTCGAAGCGCAGTGTCTCCAGCGAGACGCTCTCGGGCATGCCCTCCCACGAGAACGTCTGCACGATGCGCTCCGGCGACACCTCGTGGAAGCAGCCGCGGAACGCGTACTCCTCATCGCCCGCCTCGCCGCTGCGGATGTTGACGAACCTCCAGCTCCCGCCGTCGCGGGCGTCCCAGTAGTCGATGCGGGTCGACACGTTGCGCGGCCCCACCCAGCGGGCGAAGAGGTCGGGATCGGTGTGCGCGCGCAGCAGCTGCGCCGGCGAGGCCGCGAAGTCGCGGGTAATGCGGATGATCGGGACATCGGGGTCGGCCTCGATGCGCGCCGCGGGTGCTGTCGTGCCAGGTGTCGTGCTCATGATGCGGTTCCTTCCTCATGACGGGGAGTGACTGAACGACGGGGAGTAGCTGGGCTGTCGGCCGGCGGTCGGCCTGGCGCGGCCTCGGGCCGGGCCTCCGGTGGCGTCGGGCCGGATACGGCGGTCTCGGCGTCGAGATCATCGAGATCGGCGAGGTCGGCGAGCACGTCGTCCAGGCGCCGGTAGCGCGACTCGGCCTCTCGCCGGTAGCGCTCGATCCACGCCGTGGCGAGGTCGAAGACCTGCGCCTCGAGATGCACGGGACGCCGAGCGGCCGGCTCGCCCCGGGTGACCAGCCCCGCCTCCTCGAGCACCTTGAGGTGCTTGGAGATGGCCTGGACGGTGATGTCGTGCGGCGCCGCGAGCCGGCTCACCGTCGAGTCCCCGGCCGCCAGGCGGGCGACGAGGTCACGCCGGACGGGGTCGGCGAGCGCTGCGAAAACCTTCGACAACTTGTCGACCACGGCGCCTCCTCAACCTTTCGGTTGACAAAATCTAGAACCACCAGACGACTCATGTCAACCTTTCGGTTGACATTCCTTCGCGCCCCCAGCCTGGCGGACCCCACCGACCTGGATGTGCGCATTGACAACCCTGTGCCAGTGAAGACCCGTCCACCTGCGCCGATAGGGCGATATGGACCTTGTCGTCCGAGCCGGGAGCACGCGCGCCGACCGATGTCTTCGGACCAGGCGATGACCACCGAGGACGTCCACGCGCTGCACCGGCACGTCGGCGAACGCCGTCAGGGCGCTCGACGGATCGTGCCGCGCCCCTCGCGCCCGACCGCACCCGACGATCTCGTGGGCTCCGGCGTCCAGGAGGAGCACGAATCCGACGACGCGCTGCGCCGCGAATGGGGCATCGACGACCCCGACCTCACCCGCTGGATCAGCGCCGAGGAGCGCGCGGCGCGCGCCAATCCCGCGCGGGTGCTGGCCATCCGGCGCGCCGCCGGAATCGGCGGACTGTCGCTCGCCCTCATGGGCGTGACCGTCTGGGTGGGTTGGCTGCTCGACATCCCCGCCATCGTCCAGCTGCTGCCCGGCACCGTGACGATGAAATGGTGGACCGCCACGTGTTTCGTCACGCTCGGGCTCGCGATCGCCCTGCCGGTCGCGCGCGACGAGCGCCGCACGCGGGTCGCCGCCGGCGTGCTCGCCGCCCTCACCGCGCTGGTGGGCCTCTCCTTCGTCATCGAGGCCGCGACCGGGCTGAACATCGGGCACGACAACCCCTTCGGCTTCGACACGACCATCGGCGGGACCCCGGGGCGGATGGCCCAGTCGACCGCCATCTGCTTCGTGCTGCTCGGCCTGAGCCTGGCCCTCCACAAGACCGGGCGCGTCGGGCTCGCGCAGGCCATCGCGGTCGTGCCGGCGGCGCTCGGCTTCTTCGCGGTGCTCGGCTACCTCTTCGGGGTCTCGTCGCTCTACTCGGTGGCGCGGTCGGCGAGCATGGCCGTGCACACGGGGTTCGGGCTACTCGTCGCCGGCCTGGCGGTGCTCGGGCTGCGCGCCGACCGCGGTCACATGGCAGTGGTGTCGGGCAACAGCGCGGGCGGGCGGCTCGCCCGCAGGCTCCTGCCGATCGCCATCGTGGTGCCGCCGGCCCTCGGCTGGATCGCCATCACGTTGCTCGGTCGGCAGACGATCGACGCCCCGTTCGCGCTCGCGATGGTGGCGACCGTCATGAGCCTGCTGGGCGCCGTGGGTGTCTGGATCGAGGCGAGCAATCTGTCCGAGCTCGACGTGCAGCGCGCCGGGACGGTCGCGGCCCTGCACCGGGTGCGGGCCGCCGAGAGCCGGCAGGCCGCCCTCGCGGTCGAGCTCGAGGCCATCAACCGCCACCGCGAGGCGATCCTGCACTCCGCTCTCGACGCCTTCATCGGACTCGACTCCGACGGCCGCATCACGTCATGGAATCCGGCCGCCGAGCGGCTCTACGGCTGGAGCGCCGCGGAGGCGGTCGGCGCGCGTATCGACGAGCTGCTCACCGTCTTCGTCGCCGACGGCCGACGGGTCGCCGCGCGGGTCGACGGCCGGTTCCTCGAGCAGGTCAGCCAACGCCCGGCGGCCGAATACACCGTCGTCTGCAAGGACGGCTCGAGGGCCGAGGTCGAATCGCGGATCTGGAGCCAGGACGACGGCGGGACCCGCAGCTACACCGCGCTCGTGCGTGACGTCGCCGACCGTCGCGGCGCCGACCGCGCGCTGCACGAGCTCAACCGCAGCCTCGACGAATTCGCCGCCGTCGCCGCCCACGACCTGCGGGGCCCGATCGCGGCCATGCGCGGCTACGTCGAGCTCATCGAGGACGAGGCGCTCGAGCGCGACGACCGTGACGAACTGCGCATCGTCGAGCGCATCCGCGGCGCCACCGACCGCGGCCTGCAGCTCATCGACGACCTGCTCGCCTACTCGCGACAGGGCCGCACCGATCTGCGCGCCGCGCGGGTCGACACCGCGCAGCTGGCCGCCGCCGCCACCGCCGACGTCCGGGCCCGAGTAGAGCGACCGTGCCGCTTCGAGGTCGGCCCGCTGCCGCCGGTCAGCGGCGACGAGGGCGCGCTGCGTCAGGTCTTCACCAACCTCCTCTTCAACGCCGTGCACTACTGCCCCGACGACCGCGAGCCGCGCGTCGTCGTCGGCGCCGAGCCCGCGACCGACAAGGCGCAGGTCACGCTCACCGTGACCGACAACGGGGCCGGCGTGCCCGAGGCCGAGCGCGAGTCGATCTTCGAGATGTTCCAGCGCGGCACCAGCTGCGACGGCCGCAGCGGCACCGGCGTCGGGCTCGCGCTGTGCCGACGGGTCGTGGAACGCCACGGCGGCACGATCTGCGTGGGCCCCGCACCCGGCGGCGGGAGCCGCTTCAGCTTCACCCTGCCCCGGCATTTCGACCCCCCGGACCCGACCGCCTGACCGGGCCGGTGGCGGCGCGGGCCGACACCGGGTCCAGGCTGGGGGTGAAGGGCACCACGCCGTGTGATGAGCTGGACCCCAGGCGCCTCGCACTGACGAGGAGTCCCACGACGAGCCAGTGACGAGGGAGCCAGCCATGAACCGTCCCGCACCGCGCCTGCCGCGTGCCCTGGCCACGCCGACCCGCGCAGCCCTGAGCACCAGCATCGCCAGCGGCATCATCACCACGCTGTCGAGTGCCCCCCACCAGCTGTCGCACCTGCTGCGGCGGCGGTTCCCGCTCATCGCCGTCACCGGCATGACGGGCGTCGGCAAGACACGCCTGGCCGATCGGCTCTCGCGACGCAACGCCCCCGACACGACCGGCGGGGTCGGGTCGGCCGTCATGGAGCGGCGCACCCGCCGCTCCGCCCAGGGCCGCGGTTTTCGCCTGCGGGTCGTGCCCGGCGACAACGCGGCGACGAGGCTCGGGGCGCTCGACGACGTCTTCCACGACGAGCCGGTCGACGGGGTGCTGCACGTCGTCGCCTACGGGCACGCGACCCCGCGCCGCACAGGAGGCACGAGCGGCGCGGCCCACGCGACCCGCGAGGAGCTGCTCGCCGCCGAGCTCGAGGACTGGTCGATCACCGCCCACCTCATCGCCGCCATGGCCGTGCGCCGGGCGCACCCGGTGTGGCTCATCATCGTCGTCACGAAGGCCGACCTCTTCCCCGACGAGATCGACGAGGCCGTGCGCTACTACTCCCCCGGCAGCGGCAGCCCGTTCGCGGCCAAGCTCGACGAGCTGCGGGCCCTCGCCGGCGGCGCCCGGCTCTCGATCGACGTGCTGCCGATGTGCGCCCCCGACGCCAAGCCCTCCGCGGCCGAGCAGAAGCGCTGCACCGAGCTGCTCAACGCGCTCGAGACACGGATGGGGCAGCTCAGCGGGCACGTCTGAGGCGGGCGGTCCCGCACCGGCGATCCACGACGACGACCCGCCTCCCGGAGGGGGCGGGTCGCTTGCTGTCGGCCGCCGGCCGCAGCGCGGTTCCGGCGGCGCGCAGGACGCTCAGGCGGCGTGCTTGCACGTCGAGCACGTGCAGTCGGTGCACGAGCACGTGCCGCACTCGTCGCTGCAGTTCTCGCACTGGCACGTGGCGTGGTTGCACGTCGCGCAGCTGCAGTCGGCGCACGTGCACTGGGCGCACACATCTGTGCAATTCGCGCACTCGCAGGTGGCGCACTCGTCGTAGTGGCCCTCGTGCTCGCGGTGGACGTGACCGTCGTGCAGGTAGTCGACGTGGTCCTCGTGGATGACGGCCTCGTGCCCGCAGTCGGGGCCGTGCGTGTGGTTGTGCTTCTCAGCGGTGGCGTGGGTCATGACCTTTCCTCCTGGTCAGTGCTGGTCGGTGCCGGTCGGTGCTGTTGTCCGTGGTGCGTGTCGGGTGAGCATCGCGAGGGTGGTCGTGCTCTGCGATGTGGCTGATGGCGTCGGCGACGATGTGCCCGACGTGATCGTCCATGAGCCGGTAGAGGGTGCGCCGCCCGTCCTTGTCGCCGTCCACGAGGCAGTGCTCGCGCAGGACCTTGAGGTGTTGCGAGACGAGGGGTTGGGAGACGCCGAGGGCGTCGACCATGTCGCCGACCGTCCTCGCCCCGTCGAGGAGCTGGGCGATGATGCCGACGCGCACCGGCGAGGAGAGGCACCGGAACAGCTCGCCCGTCGCCTCCCAGTGACGCTCGATGCCCGAGGCGCCCGGGGAGCTTCCCTCCCGCATCGACGGCTCTGTCGGACTCATGCGGAGACCCTAATATAAGCGGTGACGCATGTGTCAAGTCGGGGCCCGGCAGGGGGCGGGGAGGTCGACGCCGGTCATCACCGGCACGCAGGACGTCGCCACGGGCCGCGCGCTCGCCGTGCTCGCGGCCGGCAAGAGCCTCAAGCTCGCCAACCTCTCGTGCTCGCAGACGAGCGGCTCGACGTCGTGCCACAACTCGGCCACGACGCAGGGCTTCACGGTGACGCCCACCGGCACGATCACGTGACGCGGCGTCAAGCGCGTCACACCCTTCGGGGACGAGCCCGCCTGACCCGGGACGCACCTGCGACCCCGACGTCGGCCGCGCCGGCCTGGGTGTCCGCGTCGGTGGCGAGCGCCAGTACGGTGGCGCCATGCCCGCGACGCGCGCCACACCTCCTACGCCATCGGGGCGCGCGGCTCGGGTGCGCGCGTGGTGGCGGGCCTGGTGGCGAGCACGACAGGCCTGGTGGCGCGCCCGCCTGCCGGCGCTCAAGGCCCGGTGGGAACGGGCGCTCGAATACCGGCTCGTGCGCGCCGGCATGCGCTACCACTTCGGCCGCGGTGCCCTCTTCTCCGGCGGGGTCACCTTCTCGGCGCTGCTGTCGATCACCGCCGCGGTGACGATCGTCGTCAACGTGGCCCGCGCCTACCTCGGCGTCAACCCGGCCGTCTTCGCCCTGCTGCTGCGCTCGGTCGACAGGGTGCTGCCCGGGCTCGTCGACAACGGCTCCAACGACGGGATCATCGACCCCGAGAGCCTCGTCGTCGACTCGCCGTGGCACGTGACGACGATCATCTCGAGCGTCGTCATGCTGTGGACCGCGCTGTCGGTCATGGCGGGGCTGCGCCGCTCGATCCGCGCCATGTTCGGACTCGGCGGCGCCCCGGTGCCGTTCGCGCTCGGCAAGCTGCGCGACCTCCTCGGCTTCGTCGGCCTCGTCGTGGGAGTCGTGCTCGGCTTCGCTCTCGCGGCAGCCGTCGGGCTGTTCGGCATCGCCGTGCTCGACGCGCTCGGCATCAAGAACCCGGTGACCGGCGCCCTGCTCGCCCTCGCTGCGCTGCTGGCCGCGGGGGTCGCCGACTGGCTCGTCTTCGTCATGCTCTTCCGCGTCACCGCCGGCGTGCGGGTGCCGCGTCCCGACCTCGTGCGCGGCGCGCTGATCGGCGCCGTCGGGTCGGGGGCGCTGCGGTTGCTCGGCACGTCGGGCATCGCGCTCGTCAAGGACCCGGTGCTCGCATCGCTCGCCGCCGTCGGCACCCTGCTCCTGCTCGTCAACCTCGCGGTGCGGCTCACGCTCGTCGTCGCCGCATGGACCGCGAACCCTCCGGGCGTGCCGATCCCGCTGCACCCCACGACCTTCCACGACAGGGAAACCCCCAACTACGTGACCCGTTCGGTGCCGCACACGCTCGACTGGCCGCACCACACCGTGACCGGCTCGCTGCAGCCCCTCGACGGAGGCGGCCGGGTGCCTCGGCGGCGGGTCACCTTGCGCTGGCGCCGGCGGCGCACGACGCCGTGAGGACGACCCGCAGGATGTCCAGAGTCGACTCGTCGCGCCGCGGGCCTCTGCGGTGTGGCCCTGACAGATGTCACGCCGGGATCGTGAAGTTCGGACCCGACGGCGGCGCGCCCACCGCGATGTGCTGGACCCGCCGGCCCGGTGCGGGCCCGGCCGGCCAGGCGACGAGGAGGACCCCGCGATGACGGTAGAGGGAGTGCCCGCCTCGCGCGGCCAGGCGCCGCGCAGGCGGCGCCGCCCGGCCCTGGGCCTCTACGCCTGCCTGTTCCTCGTCTTCCTCGGCTTCCCGCTGAGCCAGTCCTGGGAGCGCGGCGGCGCGTCGCGCGTCGCGGCCGTGCTCGTCGTCGCGGCGTTCTGCATCGTCTACGCGTTCGGCTACGTCAGCGAACGCGTCCGGTGGCGGCCCGGTCGCGGGTGGCGGCAACCGGGACTGTGGTCCTGGCTCGCCGCGCTCGTGGCTCTCACGGGCGCGCTGAGCGCCGCGGCCGGCGCGAGCGGTGTCGCCGGCATGACGTATGTCGCGTGCGGCGGTGCCGCGTTGAGCGCCACCCGCCCGGGGCTCGCCATCGTGATCGGGTCCGGGGCCCTGACGGTCCCGGCGCTGCTGCTGCTCGGCGAGCAGCCGCTCATCGCGCTGTCGGTCGCCGGCTGGATCACCCTCATCGGGCTCATGGTGTGGGGGTCGATCGCTATCGGTCGCGAGCAGGAGTCCGTCGTCACCGAGCGCGAGGAGAAGGCCGCGCTCGCGGTCGAACTCGAGCGCACGCGGCTCGCTCGCGATCTGCACGACATCCTCGGCCACAGCCTCACGGTCATCGCGGTGAAGGCCGAGCTCGCCGGGCGCCTCGTCGACGGCGATCCGCAGCGAGCCAAGGCCGAGATCGCCGACCTCGAGCGGCTCGCCCGCGACGCTCTCGCCGACGTGCGCACCACGGTCACGGACTACCGGCAGCTGTCGCTGGCCACCGAGGTGGCCCGCGCCGGGCGGGCGCTGGACGCCGCCGGCATCGCGGCGCAGCTGCCGACCGCGGTCGACGAGGTGCCGACCGCCCGACGAGACGCGTTCGCCTGGGTCGTCCGCGAGGGCGTCACCAACGTCATCCGCCACTCCGGCGCCGCGACCTGCACCATCACTCTCACGCCGACCTCGGTCGAAGTGCGTGACGACGGTCGGGCGCGCGGCGACGTCGTGCCCGGCAACGGCCTCACCGGGTTGCGGGAGCGCGCCCGCCAGGCGGGACTCCACATCACGACGACCACGGCCCAGCCGCACGGCTTCGTGCTGCGAGCCCAGGAGGACTCATGACGATCAGGCTCGTGCTCGCCGACGACCAAGCGCTCGTGCGGGGCGCGCTCGCCGCGCTGCTCTCGATGGAGTCCGACCTCGAGGTCGTCGCCGAGGTCGGGCGCGGCGACGAGGTCGTCGCCGCCGTGCGCGACCACCGGCCCGACGTCGTGCTGCTCGACGTCGAGATGCCCGGGCTCGACGGCATCAGCGCCGCGGCCGCGGTGCGGGCCGCAGGCCTGGCGGCCCGCATCCTCATCGTCACGACGTTCGGCCGTCCCGGCTACGTGCGCCGCGGACTGCAGGCCGGCGCCAACGGCTTCGTCGTCAAGGACACACCCGCCCGCGAGCTCGCCGACGCGGTGCGACGCGTGCATGCCGGGCTGCGCGTCATCGACCCCACGCTCGCCGTCGACTCGATGGTCGCCGGCGAATCCCCGCTCACCCCGCGCGAGGAAGACGTGCTGCGCGAAGCGCAGCGCGGCGGCTCGGTCGCCGACATCGCGCGCGCCCTCGTGCTCTCCGAAGGGACGGTCCGCAACCATCTGTCGGCGGCGATCGGCAAGACCGGCGCCCGCAACCGCGCCGAGGCCGCGCAGCTGGCGACCGAGAACGGCTGGCTCTGAGGGTCCCCCGGGCCAGGCCGCCGACGACCCCGTTCGGTCGGCGGCGCCACCACGCGATGCCCGACAATGCGTCGTGTGGACATCTCTGCGCGCACCGAATACGCCGTCCGGGCCATGCTGCTGCTGGCGAAGTCCGCAGCCACCGACAGCACACCCGTCAGCGTCGAGGCGCTCGCCACGGCGCAGGACCTGCCGCGCAAGTTCCTCGAGCTCATCGTCGGCGACCTGCGGCGCGCCGGCCTCGTGACGAGCTCGCGTGGCGCCCGCGGCGGCTACGCGCTGAGCCGGGACGCCACGCAGATCCACCTCGGCGACATCTTCCGGGCCGTCGACGGGCCCCTCGCCGAGGTGCGGGGGCTGCGGCCGCACGAGACCGCCTACGAGGGGGTGGCCGCGAACCTGCCGACGGTGTGGGTCGCCGCCCGCGCCAGCCTGCGCCGGGTGCTCGACGAGACGAGCCTCGCCCAGGTGCTCAGCGGCGACCTGCCCGAGCACGTGCGCGACCTTGCCGCGGCCCCGGACGCGTGGGAGAGCCGCTGACCGGGCCGGTGCGTGCTGCCGGCTCAGGTGTCGATCTCAGGCAGTGATCTCTCAGGCAATGATCTCTCAGGAAGTGACATCTCAGACGGTGACATCTCAGGCGGTGATGACGACGCTCGCCTCGGCGGTGTTGACCTGGAACGTCAGCGTCTCCTGCAGGTAGAGCTGGATGCGCTCGGCGTCGTGCGACAGGTAGCCGATCGACAGGTCCTGCCCCAGCCGCAGCTCGTAGTCGCCGCCGCGCTCGGAGAGGATGAACGCTCCGTCGAGCGCGGGCGCCCACACGATGTGGCCGTCGCCCATGATGCGGCTCAGGTGCTCCCTGATCGGGTAGCCGTGGTCGGTCGTCTCCGCGACGGCCGTGTAGATGTCGGCCGACAGCAGCAGGCTGTAGGGGCCGCTGACGCCCGCCAGGCGCAGCTCGGTGATGGCCTCGGCGACCGCCGCGGGGTAGGCGCGCACGTCCTGCGGGAGCGTCACGGCCGCGTTGGAGCTGCTCGGGCCGATGCCCTCGATGCCGGCGGCCGGCGCCCCGTGAAACACCGTGCGGTCCTCGGCCGTCGCGATCTGGGTCGCGGCGTCCTTGACCGGCTGCCAGTCGGAGTCCTCCGCTCCGCGCTCGACGTCGTCGACGGCGTCACGGCTGACGTAGAAGGGCGCGCGCAGCTCGAGCACCGGGAGCACCTGCCGCACGTGGGCCAGCACGCCCTCGGAGGGCGCCTCGACGGCCTTGACGTGGCCGCTGCCGACCGCCGACAGCCCGAATCCGCCGGCCTCGGGCATGTCGACGACACGGCGGGCCGCGGCTCGGCTCGTAAACGTACGGCGCGCCTCCGCCTCGATCTGGGTCCATGCGGCCTCCGAGATCGGGGCCAGTTCGCGGTGCAGGTTGTTCACGGGTCTACTTCCCTTCAGCGGTTCGGGTGCGGCTGGTCGAGCGGACGTCGGGCGTCAGCGCTGCTCGCGCAGGCTGCCGATGTTGAGCGAGCCGGACGGGGCGGGCGCCGATGCCGGCGGCGGAGCGGGCGGGTCGGGAGTCGCCGATGGCCCGTTCTCGAGGAAGGTCGCGGTGGGCACGAAGAACAGACATCCGGTGACGGCGGTGGAGAAGTCGAGGATGCGGTCGTAGTTGCCCGGCGGCTTGCCGAGGAACATGTTGCGCAGCATCTGCTCCGTGACGCCGGGATCCGCCGCGTAGCCGATGAAGTAGGTGCCGAACTCCTGCTCCCCGACCGCGCCGAACGGCATGTTGTCGCGCACGATCTGGCGCTGAGTGCCGTCCGGCTCCTCGATGGTGTTGAGGGCGACGTGGGAGTTGCTCGGCTTGACGTCGTCGGGCAGCTCGATGTCGTCGAGCTTGGTGCGGCCGATGACCCGCTCCTGCTCCTCCACGGAGATGGCGCCCCAGGCATCGAGATCGTGCAGGTATTTCTGCACGATGACATAGCTCGACCCGGCGTAGTCGGGGTCGTCGTCCCCCACGAGCACGGCCTTGACGGCGTCATCGCCCTCCGGGTTTTCGGTGCCGTCGACGAAGCCGAGCAGGTCGCGCATGTCGAAGAAGGCGAAGCCGTGCACCTCGTCGACGACCTTCGCGCTGCCGGACAGCCGCCCGGTGATCTGGCGCGCCAGCTCGAAGCACAGGTCCATGCGCCGCGACCGTAGGTGCACGAGCAGGTCGCCGGGGGTGGCGACGGCGCGGTGCTTGTCGCCGACGATCTCCTCGAAGGGGTGCAGATGAGCGGGCCGCGGCACGTCGTAGAGCCGATCCCAGAGGTCCGCGCCGATGCCGACCACACAGTTGAGCCCATCGTCGGGCCCGCGGAACGAGACTCCGCGGGTGATTCCCGGAAGGTCGGCGAGCACGTCGAGCACGGCGCTCTCGGCGCCCTCGTCGACGGTGAACACCACGAACATGCCGGCCTTCGCCTGCGGCGCGAGAACCTGTTGGGTGACCATAACCACGCACGCTACCCAGGCACGACGGCGGGGGTCACCTTGCGTCGCGCTCACTCAGGACATTCCGCGATCTTCCCCACTGGGTGGACGACAGCGCGGCCAGAATCCCCCTGATCTATGTGTCACGGGTGGGACGTTTCACGGGAAACAGGACGGTCGATCCACTCGCTGCCGCCAGCACGGCGCCGCACGGGAACAGCCACGGGAAACAGCTACGGGAAACAGCCACGGGAACAGCAAGGAGCCACCGATGGTCGAGATGACGGGAACGCTCGCGCGATCGCTCGTCGACGACGTGACGCGCGACATCGACCACGGCGTCAACATCATGGATCGCGACGGCCGCATCGTCGCCAGCTCCGATCGGTCCCGCCTCGGCGAGGTGCACGACGGTGCCCGGGAGGCGCTGCGCACCGGCCGGGCCGTCGAGGTCGACTCGTGGGGATCTCAGCGGGGATCTCAGGCTGCGGGGCCTCGGGCAGGCATCAACCTGCCGATCGTGTGGGAGGGGCAGCCCATCGGGGTCGTGGGCATCACGGGGCCCCTGGCCGACGTGCGCCCACTGGCCCGGGTCGTCCGCAGCTGCGTGCTGCTCCTCGTGCGTCGCGAGCAGGAGCTGGCCGAGATCGAGCAGCGCCGCGCGGCGCGCACCGACCTGTGTGAGCGCCTCGTGCGGCACGTCGGCGCCTATCCCGCCGACCTCGCCGCCGAGGCGGCCGCCACCGGCCTCGACCTGCGGCGCCCGCACGCTGTCGTGCTCGTCGCCCCGGAGGTGCAGCTCCCCTCGGTCGCGGGTGCGTTCGCGCTGGCCCCCGCGGCCAGGGCGCTCGCGTGCCCGAGCGACGGGACCGTCGCAGCTGTGACGAGGGCGCTGGCCCACGCGGCGGGCAGGGTCGTGGTCGGTCCTCGACGCATGACCCTGGCCGAGTCCTTGCGCTGCGCCGAGCAGGCCCGCCGGGTCGCGGACGCCCTCGCTCTGCCCGGCCCGGTCGTGCGCTACGCCGACCTCGCGGTGCTGTGTGCCCTCAGCGAGACGCGGCTGCCCGAGCGACGGCCCGCCACCGACGCGCTCGCGGGCCACCCCGAGCTGCTGGAGACCCTGAGGTCTCTCATGCGGCACAACGCGAACCACGCGCGGACCGCGGCTGCGTTGCACGTGCACCGCAACACGCTCGCCTACCGGATCGAACGCATCGAGGCGCTGACCGGCCGCAGCCCGCGGCGCCTCCTCGAGCTGCTCGACCTCGTCTACGATCTCGTCGCCACTGACGCCGCCTGAGGCAGCGCGGGGGCAGCGGGGCGCTCAGAGCGTCAGCCGCAGCACGTGCCCGAGGTTGCGGCACGTGCGCTCGACGTTGGTGGCGCCGTCGGCGAGGGCCTCGGGCAGTGGCTGCAGGGCTCCGATGACCGGGAAGACGGCGTCGAAGACGTCGCCGTAGAGGTCTTCGACCCCGGGGCCGAGGCTGCCGGCGATGCCGATGACGGGCTTGCCGCACGCGCGCGCCACGCGCGACACCCCGAACGGGGTCTTGCCGAAGCGGGTCTGCCCGTCGATGCGCCCCTCGCCCGTGATGACGAGATCCGCGCCCTCGACGTGGGCACGCAGGTCGACGTGCTCGATGACGATGTCGACCCCTTTGCGCAGCTGCGCCTCGGTGAATGCCAGCAGACCCGCGCCGAGCCCGCCGGCGGCTCCTGCTCCCGGCACGTCGGCCACGTCGCGCCCGAGCTGCGAAGACACCGCCTGAGCGAACACGCCCAGCGCGGCGTCGAGCTCGGCCACCACCTCCGGCGTCGCGCCCTTCTGCGGACCGTAGACAGCGCTGGCGCCGTCGTCGCCGCACAGCGGATTCGTCACGTCGCACGCCACGTCGATGCGCAGCCGCCGCAGCCGCGGGTCGAGGTCGGAGGCGTCGATGCGCTCCAGGCCGGCGAGGGCGGCGCCGCCCGGCTCCAGCTCGGCGCCGTCGGCGTCGAGCAGGCGGGCGCCGAGCGCCTGAGCCAGCCCCGCGCCGGCGTCGTTCGTGGCGCTGCCGCCGAGACCGACGATGAGCCGGTCGACACCCTCGTCGAGCAGCGCGGCCACGAGCTGCCCCGTGCCGTAGGTGGTCGTCACCCGGGCGTCGCGCGCTGCCGTGGGCACGTGATGCAGCCCCGAGGCCGACGCCATCTCGACGACACCGACGAGCTCGTCGGCCTCGGATCGCCGCCCGAGGATGCCGTATTCGGCGTCGACCTCGGCGCCGAGCGGTCCCCGCACCCGTCGGCGCACCAGCCGCCCGCCGGTCGCGTCGACGAGGGATTGGACGGTGCCCTCGCCGCCGTCGGCCATGGGCACATGCACGAAGGTCGCCTGCGGAAAGGCGTCCCGCAGGCCCCGCTCCATCGCCTCGCACACCTGAGCCGCCGTCATGCTCTCCTTGAACGAGTCGGGGGCCAGCACGAACGTGGGACCCCGGCGTCCGCCGCGCCGCGACGGGTCCGTCGTCGGCGAGGGGTCCGTCGGCGAGGGGTTCGTCAGCGACGGGTCCGTCGGCGAGGGGTTCGTCGGCGGCGGGGTGTTCGTGGTCATGGCCTGCGCTCCAGTGCACGTCGTGGTGTCGGGTGATGTCGCTCTACCGGTCGTCGGTGGTGGTGTCCCTCCGTTCGGCGGTCGTGTCCATCCTGCCGACTCGCGCGGGCGCGGGGCCAGGTGCCCGGCACTGACGTCTGTTGTGCATCTGCACGAAGCGAGTCGTCCGGCGCCGAGCCGAACGCGGGGAGGTGGGCGGCCGGGTCCCGCTGTCCGCACATCAGGCTCACGCCCGCGACCTGCGACCCCCTAGACGGTCTCGAGCAGCCACCGCTGCCGGGCGATGCGCTTCATGCCGTCCGCGGGGTGGATCGGGTCGGGCCACTTGGGGCTCGCGCTGTCGCTCGGGCGGCGACCGCTGAGCCGGCGCCGCACCAGCGGCACGACCTCGGCCCGCACGAACGCCGCCTCCTCGCGCGCCAGCTGCCACACGGGGCGGGGCTCCCAGTCGTCGTCGAGCTCCATGAGCTTGAGGCTGTGCCGCACCCCCAGGGACCGCAGCACGAACGCCGCCATGCGTTTGTGCCCCTGCCGGTTCATGTGGATCTTGTCGGGCGCCCACAGGCGCGGGTCCTCGTATTCGCGCATGAGGGAGTGGTCGAGCAGCTGCGCGCCGCGGCCCCGCGCGACCTCGCGGACGCCCTCGTTGAAGGCCAGCACACGGCGCCGCAGCGGCTCGAGCAGGGTCGTCGTGCGCGTGTCGAACGCCGTGAACACCAACACATGGGCGCCGCTCGCGACGAGTGTCCCGACCGCCGTGTCGTAGCGGGAGAGCAGCCCCCCGAGGTCGAGCCGCAGGCTCAGCAGGTCGTTGCCGCCGGCGTAGAACGACACATGCGTCGGCGCCAGCGCCAGCGCCGCGCCCAGCTGGTGGGCCACGACCTCGTCGAGCATCCGCGAGCGCAGCGCGAGGTTGGCGTATTCCCACGACGGGTCCGCACGCCCCAGCTGCCGCGCCATGCGGTCGGCCCAGCCCCGATAGCCGTTGGGGTAGTGCCGATTCGGGTCACCGACACCCTCGGTGAACGAGTCCCCGATGGCCACGAAGCGTCCCGCCACGGTCGTGCCTCCCGCTCGCTGATGCGCCTGCCTCACGCCTGCCTCGGGCCGGTGCGCCGACCTCATCCGCGGCACGTGCCGCGACTGACACGCTGACTGACACGCTACGGTGCGTGGCCCCGTGGAGCAGCAGGCGGCGCCGGGCCTGTCGTGGGTACGATGCGCGCCATGACCACGTTGGTGCTGACCGTCATCGGAAACGACCGGGCAGGCCTGGTCAACGCGCTCGCCGAGACGGTGGCCGACGGCGGGGGCAACTGGGAGCAGAGTCACCTGGCCGAGCTCGCCGGCACGTTCGCGGGTTTGGTCGTCGTCACGGTGCCCGACGCGCGAGCCGACGCGATGATGGCGGCGCTGCGACCCCTCTCCGGACTGCTGGAGATCACCGTGCACCGCGGCGAGGACGACAGCCACGCCCCGGCCGCCGGCACCGCGCTGACCATCGAACTCATCGGCAACGACCACCCCGGCATGGTGCGCGACGTCTCGGCGGTGCTGGCCGGGCACGACGTGACGATCGTCGAGCTGAGCTCCGACACGCGGCAGGCCCCGATGGCGGGCGGCACCCTCTTCGAGGCCACCGTCTGCGCCCGGACCGCCGCCAGCACCGACCTCGCGGCGCTGCGCGACGATCTCGAGCGCCTCGCCGGCGAGCTGCTCGTCGACCTCACCCTCAGCGAGGACTGACCCGCGATGACGACTGAGCCGCGATGACGACTGACCAGATGAGGACTGAGCCGCGACGATCCCCGGACCGTGTCCGCGCTCATCGACCGCATCAGCGCTCGGGCCAGCCCGTGTAACCCTCGGCGAGATAGGCGCGACCGGCCCGGGTGCCCACGACGCCGTCGAGTTCGCCGAGTCGCCGCCGCGCCGAGAAGGGATCGTCGACACCGGGCGTGTGCAGCAGCTGGGTCATCCACCAGGAGAAGTGCTGGGCCCGCCACACTCGTCGCAGGGCCCGCCGCTCGTAGTCGACCAGCGCCCCCTCGTCACCGGAGCCGAGCCACGTCTCGAGGCACTCGGCGAGCACTCGCACGTCGGCGAGCGCGAGGTTGAGGCCCTTGGCTCCGGTCGGCGGCACGGTGTGGGCGGCATCGCCGGCGAGCACGAGGCGGCCGTGGTGCATCGGCTCCTGCACGAAGCTGCGAAAGCCCAGCACGGCCCGCTCGAGGATCGGCCCGGTCTGCAGCTCGAAACCGTCGTCGCCGGCGAGGCGGGCCGCGAACTCCTCCCAGACCCGCTCCTCGCTCCACTGCTCCGGCGCCATGCCCGGGTCGCACTGCAGATACATCCGCTGGATCGTCGGGGTGCGTTGGCTCAGCAGGGCAAACCCGCGGTCGGACTGGCAGTAGACGAGTTCGTCGGCGGCGCGCGGGCATTCGGCGAGGATGCCGAACCACGCGAAGGGGTATTCGGCACCGTAGACCCGGCGGGTCGCCGCGGGGACCAGCCCCCGACACCTGCTCCGGGAGCCGTCGGCGCCGACGACGAGTCGCGGCGACAGCCGCACGGGCGTGCCGTCGGAGTCGGTGAAGGTCACGAGCGGCGTGTCCGAGTCGACGTCGCTGACCTCGACGTCGCTCACCCCGAATCGCACGTCGCCACCGGCGCGCGCCCGGGCGTCGGCCAGGTCGATGAAGACGTCGGTCTGGGGGTAGAGCCACACCGACTCCCCGACGAGGTCGCGGAAGTGGATGCGGTGGTTGCGTCCGCCGAAGCGCAGCTCGATGCCCTCGTGCTCGTCACCGTCGCGCAGCACTCGGTCGAGGCCGGAATCGACGAGCAGGCGCACGGTGTCGGCCTCGAGGATGCCGGCCCGGTGGGTGGTCTCGATCTCGTGGCGGGTGCGGATGTCGATGACGACCGAGTCGATCCCGCGCCGCGCGAGCAGGTGCGAGAGCATGAGCCCGGCCGGGCCGCCGCCGACGACGGCGACCGTCGGCGACGCCTCGGCGAGTGGCGAGGCGGATGGCGAGAAGTCGCCCGTAGCTCCTGCTTCGAGTTGCTCGTTGGCGCTGGTCATCGTTGCTCCTCGGGCCGCGTGGGTCCGAGACTAGCCGTGGAGCCGTGGGGCGGCGCCCCTTCGGGGGTTGTCGTCGGACTCGGACGGCCTGGACAGCGGCGGGCCTGGGGTCGAGTCTGGACCCGTCCCGTGGCACTCGATGCCCGCGCATGTCGATGTCCCCACATCGATGCCCCCGCATATCGATGCCCAGGCACATCAATGCCCATAGATGTCGATGCCCCATAGGTGTCGATGCCCCATAGATGTCGATGCCCCATAGATGTCGATGCCCCATGGATGTCGATGCCCATGGATATCGATGCCCACGCACGCCCGACCCGAGGAGCCTCCCATGACCGCCATCGTCAGCCGTCCCGCCGATCTGGCCGGCGACCGCGTCCGCGAACTCGACCGCTCGCACGTCTTCCACTCGTGGTCGGCGCAGGAGCTCATCGACCCGCTGCCGATCGCGGGCGCGCAGGGGTCGTACTTCTGGGACTACGAGGGCCGGCGCTACCTCGACTTCTCCAGCCAGCTCGTCAACGTCAACATCGGCTACCAGCACCCCAAGGTCGTCGCGGCGATCCAGGAGCAGGCCGCGCGCCTGACGACGGTCGCCCCGAGCTTCGCCAACGACGCCCGCTCCGAGGCCGCCCGCCTCATCGCCGAGCTCGCGCCCGCCGGTCTGGAGAAGGTGTTCTTCACCAACGGCGGCGCCGAGGCCACCGAGAACGCGATCCGCATGGCCAAGCTGCACACCGGGCGCCCCAAGGTGCTGGCCACCTACCGCAGCTACCACGGCGCCACCAACGGCGCGATCACCCTCACGGGCGACCCGCGGCGATGGCCCTCCGAGCCCGCGATGCCGGGGATCGTGCATTTCTGGGGGCCCTACCCCTACCGGTCGGCGTTCCACGCCGCCGACGAGCAGGAGGAGGGCGAGCGCGCCCTGGAGCACCTGCGCGACACCCTCATGGTCGAGGGGGCCCACACGGTCGCCGCGATCATCCTCGAGACCGTCGTCGGCACCAACGGCATCCTCGTGCCGCCGCCGGGCTACCTCGCCGGGGTCCGCGAGATCTGTGACGAGCACGGCATCGTCTTCATCGCCGACGAGGTCATGGCCGGGTTCGGGCGCTGCGGCGAGTGGTTCGCGGTCGACGCCTGGGGCGTGACGCCCGACCTCATCACGTTCGCCAAGGGCGTCAACTCCGGCTACGTGCCGCTCGGCGGGGTCGTCATCAGCGAGGCCATCGCGCAGACGTTCGCGCGGCGCCCCTACCCCGGAGGGCTCACGTATTCCGGGCACCCCCTCGCGTGCGCCAGCGCCGTCGCCTCGATCCAGGCCATGCGAGAGGAAGGCATCATCGAGCACGCGCGGGCGCTCGGCGCCGACGTCATCGGCCCGCGGCTGCGCGAGATCGCGGCGAAGCACCCCAGCGTCGGCGACGTGCGCGGCCTCGGCGTCTTCTGGGCCGTCGAACTCGTCAAGAACCAGGCGACGCGCGAGCCGCTCGTGCCCTACAACGCCTCCGGTGCCGCTGCCGCGCCGATGAACGAGTTCGCCGCCGCGTGCAAGGCGGCGGGGCTGTGGCCGTTCGTCCACTTCAACCGCACCCACGTCGTGCCGCCGTGCACCATCAGCGTCGACGAGGTCAACGCCGGGCTCGACATCCTCGACGAGGCTCTCGACGTCGCCGACCGGCACGCCACGGCCTGAGCCACAGGGCGCACGTGCCCGCCGACCAAGAATCGCAAACTCTAGTGTGTGCTCTGGCCGCCGGAGAAAGGACCTCGCCATGACACTCGCCCACACGATCACCGCCCGCACCGAGGAGGAGCTCGTCGACGCCGTGCGCGCCGCGGACTCCTCGGGCGGGCCGCTCGTGCTGCTCGGCCCCGACACCGAGGAGTCGCCCGAGGCCGCCGACAGCACGGTCGTGCGGATCGCCACCCGGGGCCTCGTCACCAACGAGGACGGCTGCAGCGCCGACGATCTCGCGTACTGCGGCGGGGTCCTGACGACGGTGGCGGCGGGCCAGAAGTGGGCACCATTCGTCGACCTGGCGATCGAGCGGGAGTGGGTCGGCCTCGAGTGCCTCGCCGGGCTGCGCGGCAGCGTCGGCGGGGCGGTGGTGCACAACGTCGCCGCGCACGGCCAGGCCGTCGCCGACACCGTCGCCGCCGTCCGCACGTGGGATCGGGTCGCCGGAGCACACCGACGGTTCGCGGTCGTCGACTGCTGCTTCGGGCCCGGCACGTCGCGCTTCCGCCGCGAGCGGATGCCCGACGGTTCGCGCCGCTACGTCGTGCTCGACGTCGCCTTCCTCTTTCCCCAGGGCGACCTCTCCGCGCCGATCCGCAGCGAATCCCTCGCGCGCACGCTCGGCATCGCCGTCGGGCAGCGGGCGCCCATGACCGCCGTGCGGGACGCCGTGCTCCGGTAGGAGGTGCGCTCGGGAGGCCGTGACGTCCGCCCGAGTGACGCCCGGC
>JBDIAP010000065.1:0-19354 GCA_039812485.1 Kineosphaera sp. | reverse complement strand
GGCAGGAAGCGCGTTGGCAGGAAGCGCGTCAGCAGGCAGCTCGTAGGCAGTTCGTCGGCAGGCAGTTCGTCGGCAGTTCGTGGACGCTGTCGTCGCGCCCGCGGCACCGGCCATCCGCTGGGCGGGTCGCCGGGCACGGCTCAGGGTCGGGAGGTGAGGACATGAAGGGCTGGCGCCCCCTCGGTGTGCTGCTGCTCGTCGCCGCCCTGGCGTGGTTCGCCCTCGGCCCGCTGCGCACTTCCGGCATCGGCTCCTCGACCGCGCGCCCGGAGTGGGGCAGCGCGAGCCCGCGGGCGACGCCCCCACCGACGAGCGCCGCCCGCGCGACCCGGGGCGGCTCGGCGGCGGATGCGGCGGCGCGGGAATCGGGGTCGCGCACACCGGCCGGCGGACTCTTCGGCGTCGTCGACAAGGCCCAGCGGCGCGACGCGCCCACTCGTGGCGCCAGGGCGCGCTCCGCGGCCCCCGACGACGGCGAGTCCGCGGCGAGGCTGCGCAGCGCCCTCGCCCGCTTGGGGGCGGACAGGCAGAGCGCGCCGCACCGGTCTGGGTCGTCGAGCGGCTCCGGCACACAGCAGACGTCGGTCGACGCCCGGGGCGATCGACGCTCCGCGGATCCGCGCCCGACCGGGGGCTCGCGCGCGGATCCGCGGGGCATGGCGGCCGCACTGGCGTTCGTGCTGGTGCTGGCCTACTTCGTGCGCGCCGGCCGGCGCCGCTGAGTCCGAGCCGACCGGCGCCGCTGACAAGGCGCACGAGGCACGGCACCGGCATCAACCCGCCCGTCGGTCGCGTCGGCCGGCGCCCTCGGCCGGGTGGTCGGACCCGGGCCGGCAGCCGTCACGTCATGGTGTCGGGATCCGGCCCGGTGCGCTCCTCGCGGTCGAGCGCGTCGACGGCCGCCATCTGCTCGCTCGTCAGCTCGAATCCGAAGACGTCGAAGTTCTCGGCGATGCGGCCCGGCTGCACCGACTTGGGGATGGCCGCGGTGCCGTGCTGCAGGTGCCAGCGCAGCACGACCTGCGCCGGGGTGCGCCCGATCCGCTCGGCGATGTCCGTGATCACGGGATCGGCGAGCAGCTCCCGACCACGGGCCAGGGGTCCCCACGCCTGCGTGGCGATGCCGTGCTCGGCGTGGAAGGCCCGCAGCGGCTCCTGGGTGAGGTAGGGGTGCAGTTCGACCTGGTTGATCGCGGGCGCCTCGCCCGTCTCGTCCATGAGCCGCTGCAGGTGTGCGATGCCGAAGTTGCTCACGCCGGCCGCGCGGATGCGGCCCTCGTCGCGCAGGCGCAGCACGGCGCGCCACGTGTCGACATACAGGTCGCGGGCGGGACAGGGCCAGTGGATGAGGAAGAGGTCGACGACCTGTTGACCGAGCCGCTTGGCCGACTCCTCGAACGAGGCCAGCGTCTGCTCGTAGCCCTGTCGGTCGTTCCACACCTTCGTCGTGACGAAGATCTCCTCGCGCGGCACGTCGCTCTCGCGCAGCGCGCGACCGACCCCGCGCTCGTTCTCGTAGAAGCTCGCGGTGTCGATCGCCCGGTAGCCGGTGCGCAACGCGGTGAGCACGGCCGTGCGGCTCTGCGCGTCGGGGATCTTGTAGACCCCGAAGCCGAGCTGGGGCATCGGCACACTGTGCGTGCCCGCCGCGAGCAGGGTCGTGGGCTGCGCGGACGGTGTCTGCGTCTGCGGGCGCGCGGCATCGCCGCGAGGAGTCTCGGGGGTGGCACCTGCGGGGTCGGGGTGTGGCCGATCGGGCACGGTCTGCGTCGGGTCGGCGTGGTGACGCCTCCAAGACAGGGCGGGCATGTCCCGACCATATAACGAAGGGGTAACGGACCGGCATCCCCACGCTGGGTCCGGCCGTCCCGCCACCACCCGTCCGGCGCGCTCGGCCCCTCGTTCGTTTCCTCGTTCGTTCGGGGTTGTCGGGTCGGCCTTCGTCGGGGCAGGGCGCGCGCTAGGGTCGCACGTATGGCGACCATCTCCTCTGTCCTCATCGCGAATCGCGGCGAGATTGCCGTCCGAGTGGCCAGGGCCTGCGCCGATGCGGGGATCCGCTCGATCGCGGTCTACGCGGAGCCGGACCGGGACGCGCTGCACGTCAAGGTCGCCGACGAGGCGCACTCCCTCGGTGGCTCGACCCCCGCCGACAGCTATCTCGACCAGGAGAAGTTGCTGAGCATCGCCCGCGAGACGGGCGCCGACGCGGTGCACCCCGGATACGGATTCCTCTCGGAGAACGCGCACTTCGCGCAGGCGGTCATCGACGCCGGCCTCGTGTGGGTCGGCCCCCCGCCGGCGGCCATCGACGCCCTCGGTGACAAGGTCAAGGCCCGGCACATCGCCACCCGCGCCGACGCGCCGCTCGTGCCCGGCACCCAGGACCCGGTGGCCGACGCCGACGAGGTCGTCGCGTTCGCGCAGGAGCACGGCCTGCCGGTCGCGATCAAGGCCGCCTACGGCGGCGGCGGCCGCGGCCTCAAGGTCGCCCGCACGATCGAGGAGATCCCCGAGCTGTTCGAGTCGGCGGTCCGCGAAGCCATCGGCGCGTTCGGGCGCGGCGAGTGCTTCGTCGAGCGCTACCTCGACAAGCCGCGTCACGTCGAGACCCAGTGCCTGGCCGACTCCCACGGCAACGTCGTCGTCGTCTCGACCCGCGACTGCTCGCTGCAGCGCCGGCACCAGAAGCTCGTCGAGGAGGCGCCCGCGCCCTTCCTGTCCGACGCGCAGAACGCCGAGCTCGTGCGCGCCAGCAAGGCGATCCTCGCCGAGGCGGGCTACGTCAACGCCGGCACCTGCGAGTTCCTCGTGGGCCAGGACGGCACGATCAGCTTCCTCGAGGTCAACACCCGCCTGCAGGTCGAGCACCCGGTCACCGAGGAGGTCACCGGCATCGACCTCGTGCGCGAGCAGTTCCGCATCGCCGCCGGTGAGGAGCTCGGCTACGACGACCCGGTCGTGCGCGGGCACAGCATCGAGTTCCGCATCAACGGCGAGGACCCGGGCCGCGGCTTCCTGCCCGCGCCGGGCAGCGTGCTGCGCTTCGAGCCGCCGGCCGGCCCCGGCGTGCGCCTCGACTCCGGCGTCGTCGCCGGAGACGTCATCTCCGGCTCCTTCGACTCGATGCTCGCCAAGCTCATCGTCACGGGCGCCGACCGCACCCAGGCCGTGCAGCGCGCCCGGCGCGCGCTGGCCGAGTTCGTCGTCGAGGGCATGCCGACGGCGCTGAGCTTCCACCGCGTCGTCGTCGACGAGCCGGCGTTCGCTCCGGACGACCCGGCACAGCCGTTCAGCGTGCACACCCGGTGGATCGAGACCGACTTCGACACCCCGATCGACGCCTACTCCGGGCCGACCGCCGACGCGGCCGAGCCGGAGCAGCGGCAGCGGCTGGTGGTCGAGGTGGGCGGCAAGCGCGTCGAGGTCTCGCTGCCCGCCGACCTCGCGATCGGCGGCGGTTCCCCGGGCAAGCGCAAGGCTCCCCGGCGCGCGGTGGCGGCCTCGGAGGGCCGCGGCGGCGCGACGACCGACGCGCTCACCGCCCCGATGCAGGGCACGATCGTCAAGATCGCCGTCGAGGAGGGCACGACCGTGGCCGAGGGCGACCTCGTCGTCGTGCTCGAGGCGATGAAGATGGAGCAGCCGCTCACCGCGCACAAGTCCGGTGTCATCACCGACCTGTCCGCCACGATCGGCGAGACCGTCTCCAGCGGCACGACGATCGCCCTCATCAAGGACCCGGAGGAAGGCAGCCTCGACGCGCCGAGCGAATACGGCGCCGACGATTTCGAGAGCAGCTTCGTCTCCGGCGGCGACGTGCTCTGAGTCGGCACTGCGCCGCGGCAGACCGCGGCGAGAGACGGCAGCGACAGACGACGATCCCCCGGCGAACACCACTCGCCGGGGGATCGTCGTCTGCGCGCCGCCACGCCTCCGTGCTGGGGGCAGCGAACAGCCCGCGGCCGCGACGCGCGGCCCGCCTCAGCGGGCGGCCCCGCCGGCCGGCTCGCCCGGCGTCGTCGGCGCGTCCTGTGACGTGAGGTCATCGACGGGCGAGGGCCGGTCGACGGGCTCCGGCGTGTCGATGGGGTCGGTCGTCACCGGCTCGGTGCGCTCCGCGGCGCCGCTCTCGTCGCGGTAGCCGTCGCGCGCCTGGCCCGGCACTCCGAGAGCCTTGTCGAGACCCTCGCGGCCCTTCTGCAGCGTGTCGGCGTATTTGCCCTTCGTGCGCTCGTTGAGCACGCCCTCGACCTTGTCGAGGCCGCCGCGCACGGCGTCGGGGTTGTCGCGCACCGCGCGGCGGGCCTTGTCGAAGAGTCCGGAAAGGTTGACCATCTGCTGTCCTGTCTGAGGGAAACGTGGGTGAGTGGCTCGATGCCCGGGGCGTTCGAGCACGCGACGTCAGGCGTCGAGCCGGTGCAGCCGCCGCGACGCTTCGGCGATCGTGCCGGACAACGAGGGATAGACGGTGATCGTGCCGGCGACCTGGTCGACAGTGAGCTGCTGCTGCACGGCCAGCGCGATGGGGAAGATCAGCTCGCTCGCGCGCGGGGCGACGACGACGCCGCCGATGACGGTGTTGCTGCCGTTGCGGGCGAAGAGCTTGACGAAGCCCTCGCTGATCGAGTCCATCTTGGCGCGGGGGTTGGTGGCCAGCGGCATCGTCACCGTGCGCGCGTCCTGGGTGTCGGCCTCGGCCTGGGTGACGCCGACGGTCGCGATCTCGGGGTCGGTGAAGATGTTGGCGCTGATCCCCCGGGTCGACAGCGGCGTCACCGCGTCGCCGAGGGCGTGGGCCACGGCGATGCGGCCCTGCGAGGCCGCGACGGAGGCGAGCGGCAGCACCCCGGTGCAGTCACCGGCCGCATAGACGCCGCGCACGCTCGTGCGCGAGACGCGGTCGACGACGATGTGCCCGCTCGGCCGGGTCTGCACGCCGGCCTCCTCGAGCCCGAGCTCCTGCGTCTGGGGCACCGAACCGACCGCGAGCAGCGCGTGGCTGCCGACGACCTCGCGCCCGTCCTCCAAGCGCACGACGACCTCGTCGCCGCGCCGCTCCACGGCGGCGGCGCGCGACTTGTTGAGCACCTCCATGCCCTGGCGCCGGAAGACCCGCTCGATGACCTCCGCGGCGTCGGGATCCTCACCGGGCAGCACCCGGTCGCGCGACGAGACCAGCACAACGTCGCTGCCGACGTTGAGGTAGGCCTGCGCGAACTCGGCTCCGGTGACGCCCGAGCCGACGACGATGAGGCGGGGCGGCACGTCGCGCAGCGTCCACACCTGCTGCCACGTGAGGATGCGCTCCCCGTCCGGCCGGGCGCTGTCCATGACGCGCGGGCGAGCCCCGGTGGACAGCAGGATCATGTCGGCCTCGAGGCGGTGCTCCGCTCCGGTCGGCTGCCCGTCGTCCGCCGTCGGCTGCACCTGCACGGTGGTGCCGTCGAGCAGACGACCGTGGCCGCGGACCACCGTGACCCCCGCCCGTTCGAGACCGGCCTGGATGTCCCGGCTCTGGGCGCCCGCGAGGTCCATGATGCGGTCGTTGGCCTCGCCGAGGTCGACGCGGGGCACGTAGTGCTCGGCCCGGGGGGCCGGCGCGTCGTCGGCCCGACCGGTCGCGGGGTCGCCTCGCACACCGAGGCGCTCGGCGCCGTCGACGAGGCGGCCGAGCTCTCTACCGGTGGCGACGAGGGCCTTGCTCGGCACGCAGTCGGTGAGCACCGCCGCTCCGCCCATGCCGTCACGCTCGACGACGGTGACGCGCGCCCCCAGGGACGCCGCGACGAGCGCTGCCTCATAACCCCCGGGGCCGCCGCCCACCACGACCACGGAATCGCCTTGATCAGTCACGCGGGCCAGTCTTCCAGAGCGGAGCGCGCGCTCCCAGGCGAGTGGCGGTCCGGCGCCGCCGCAGACGTGCGGGTCCGGCCCGCGAGTTGAGTAGGTCTACTCACGACGGCGACCCCGCGCCACGACAGGATCGGAGACGACGGGCGACGCACCGCGTGTGGGGACACGCGGATCGCCCGGAGGAGACGGCGGCCCGCGCTCCACAGGGGAGAGCGCTCGGGCCGCCGTCCCACGCCCGGTCGCGGACACGCCCGAAGTGGCAGGATGACGGGATGGGTGACCGACGGTCACCCGCCTCATCTCATTCCGACAGACGGAGATTCCGATGAGCACCGCGACTCGCGGCGCGGCCCCGATCGCCGACGACTCCCTGGACGCCCCGGGCTCCACCGCGCCGGCCGATGCCGGCCCCGCAGCCTCCCTCCCCACCAGCTCGGGCGCCGCGCCGAGCGCCCCCCAGGACAGCTCCCCCGACCGTCCCGCGGGGACACCCGCGGGAGCCGGGGCCACGATCGACGCCGAGACTCACGCCGAGCTCGCGGCGATGCTCGATCACGCCTTGCGCATGTTGCCCCGAGCGGCGCTCGGGCCGGTCGTCACGGCGAGCTGCCCGTGGTTCGCCGCACTCCCCCCGGCCGCCGCTCGCCAGTGCCTCGAGGCGATCGAGGCCGCCCGCAGCGACACCGGCAGCGTCGAGACGGTCCTGGCCCGGTGGCGCGAGCGCGCGCGCCCCTTCGCCGGCTGACCCTCACCTCAGGGGCGTCGCGCTCCCCGCGGCGGCCTGCTCGTAGGCGGCGAACGGCACCGTCGCCAACAGCCGCGCCCCGAGTTCGACGGCGCCCTCGTCGACGACGAGGTCGCCACGGTGCAGATCGAACGTCTCGCCTCCCGGCGTGCGTGTGCCCAGCCGGGCCAGCGCCCCCTCGCGGCCCTGCAGCAACCACGCGAAGTCCTCGCCGCCCATCGACTGCTCGGTGTCGCCGACGGCGCCGGGACCGATGCCGATGCTCGCCGCCGCCCGCAGCGTCTGGGCGCCGATGGCAGTGTTGACGACCGGCGGCACCCCGCGCGTGTGGCGCAGCTGCGTCTTCACCCGGTAGGGGGAGGCGATCGACGGCACGAGTTCCTCGAGCAGCGGCGAGATGTTCTCCCACGCCGCAGGGTCCAGCATGCGTAGCGTGCCGCGCGCCTCGCCGGTGTCCGGGATGACGTTCGGCGCGAGCCCGGAGTGGACCGAGCCCCAGACGAGAGCGGCCACGCTGCGCGGGTCGATGCGCCGCGACAGCGCCGCGGGCAGGTCGGTGACGATCTTGGCGAGCGCGTAGGTGACGTCCTGCGTGAGGTGCGGCCGGGACGTGTGCCCCCCGTCGCCGCTGACGATGACCCGCACCTCGTCGCTGGCCGCCGTGATGGGGCCGCGCCGCACCCCGACCGAGCCGAGATCGCGATGCGGGTCGCAGTGCAGCGCGAAGAACGAGTGCACGCCGTCGGCGATGCCGCGGTCGAGCATGTCGCGCGCCCCGCCGGGCATCGACTCCTCGGCGGGCTGGAAGACCGCCCGCACGCCGATGCCGGCGGCCACCAGCAGGCCCTCGTGCTCGCGCAGCGCGAGGAGCGCCCCCAACAGGGCGGCGGTGTGGACGTCGTGGCCACATGCGTGGCTGACTCCCTCGACGCGCGAGCGGAACGGCAGGTCGGTGCGCTCGGCGAGCGGCAGGGCGTCGATGTCGGCCCGCAGCCCGACGACGTAGCGGGGCCGCTCGGCCCCGAGGTCGACGACGACCCCCGAGGGGTGCAGCAGCTGCGGCTCCAGGCCCGCCGCGGCGAGCCGCTGCGCGACGAGCTGCGAGGTGCGCACCTCGGCCCAGGCCAGCTCGGGGTGGGCGTGGATGTCGCGTCGGATGTCGAGGATCTCCCCCATCACACGCTGCACGGATGCCACGACCGGGGTGCTGACCGACTCGACTGTCACAAGAACCGCAGTTTACGCACGCGGCGGCCCGCCCACGCCGGGGCGGTGACCGACCCCACATCGTGGGGCCACGCCATCGCCGCCGGTCAGGGGCGGGCCGTCGAGTCGCCGCGGGCGCGGCGGGGTGGCGCGGGTCAGAAGGCGTCCGGCGGGTTGTACATGCCCCACACGTCGCGCAGGGCGTTGCTCACCTCGCCACCGGTGGCGTGGGCCGCCAGGGCCTCCTTCATCGGGTAGAGCAGGTTGTCGCTGCCCTTGGCCGCGGTGCGCAGCGCGTCGAGGGCGCGCTCCACCGCGTCGTTGTCACGGTCGGCGCGCAGCCGCTCGAGCCGGGCGTGCTGTTCGGCCTCGATGGCCGGGTCGACGCGCAGCGGCTCGTAGGGCTCCTCCTCGGGGATCGTGAACTTGTTGAGGCCCACGACGATCCGCTCGCCGGAGTCGGTGCGCAGCTGCTGGTCGTAGGCCGATCGCTCGATCTCCTGCTTCTGGAAGCCCTGCTCGATCGCCGAGACCGCGCCGCCGCGGTCGTCGACGGCCTGCATGAGCTGCAGGATCTGCTCCTCGAGGTCGTCGGTGAGGGACTCCACGACATACGAGCCGGCGAAGGGGTCGACGGTCTTGCAGACGTCGGTCTCGTAGGCGATGACCTGCTGGGTGCGCAGGGCCAGGCGGGCGGCCTTCTGCGTCGGCAGCGCGATGGCCTCGTCGAAGCTGTTGGTGTGCAGCGACTGCGTGCCGCCGAGCACGGCCCCCAGGCCCTGCAGGGAGACGCGGATGAGGTTGACCTCGGGCTGCTGGGCCGTGAGCTGCACGCCGGCGGTCTGGGTGTGGAAGCGCAGCATCTGCGACTTCGGGTTCTTCGCGCCGAACTCGTCGCGCATGATCCGCGCCCAGATGCGGCGGGCCGCGCGGAACTTCGCGACCTCCTCCAGCAGCGTCGTGCGGGCCACGAAGAAGAACGACAGGCGCGGCGCGAACGTGTCGACGTCGAGGCCGGCGGCCTGGGCGGCGCGCACATACTCCTTGGCGTTCGCCAGCGTGAACGCGACCTCCTGCGCGGGCGTCGCGCCCGCCTCGGCCATGTGGTAGCCGGAGATCGAGATCGTGTTCCACCGCGGCACGTGCGTCGAGCAGTAGGCGAAGATGTCGCTGATGAGACGCAGCGACTCCTTCGGCGGGTAGATGTAGGTGCCGCGTGCGATGTACTCCTTGAGCACGTCGTTCTGGATCGTGCCGGTCAGCTTGTCGGCGGGCACGCCCTGCTCGGCCGCGACGAGTTCGTACATGAGCAGCAGCGTGGAGGCGGGCGCGTTGATCGTCATCGACGTGCTCACCTTGTCGAGCGGCAGGCCGTCGAAGAGCACGCGCATGTCGTCGATCGAGTCGATCGCGACGCCGACCTTGCCGACCTCGCCGCTGGCCAGCGGCGCGTCGGAGTCGTAACCCATCTGGGTCGGCAGGTCGAAGGCCACGGACAGACCGCCGGTGCCGGCCTCGACGAGCTGTCGATAGCGCTCGTTGGATTCCTTGGCGGTGCCGAAGCCCGCGTATTGGCGCATGGTCCACGGGCGACCCGTGTACATCGTCGGATAGACACCGCGCGTGAACGGATAGGAGCCGGGCTCGCCGAGCCGCTCCTTGCTGTCGAAACCGTCGAGCGACTCCGCCGTGTAGACGGGCTCGATCGGCAGATCTGACTCGGTGCGAGCAGTCGTTCCTGGCATGGGCATAACCCTAACGAGCAGGACACCTCGAACGGGGTGACATAGGTCCCCGGAACGCGGCGATCGGCCGGCGGATTCCCGCCGCCACCTGCTGCCGGGTGGGCGCGCCCCTGCCGGGCCCCGGGTCAGGTCAGGTCGGTGCGCCCGCCGGACTTCAGCAGATCGACGATGTTCTTGACCTGCTGGGCCCGGTCGCGGGTCGTGACGAGCAGCGCGTCGGGGGTGTCGACGACGACGACGTCGTCGAGGCCGAGCACGGCCACGAGCCGCCCGCCACCCGCCGAGACGAGACCGCTGGCGTCGACCGCGACGACCCGATCGGGGTCGCCGAGCACGGCGAGGCTGCGTTGGTGGTCGCGCTGGTGGCCCTCGGTGCGGTGCGCGGCCAGGTGGGCCTGCGGCGGGAGCAGGTCGCCGAGGGAGTCGAAGTCGCCGACGTCGTCCCACGGGAAGTCGCCGCGGATGACCGCGACCCGTCCGTCGGCCGCGGCCGGCTCGGCGACGGCGTGGTCGATGGCGATCTTCGTCAGCTCGGGCCAGCGCTGCGCCAGCGTGTCGGGCTCGGCGGCCACCTCGCGCAGACCGCGGGCGAGCTGCGGGTGGTAGTCGGAGAGCACGTCGAGCAGGGTCGCGGACCGCACGACGAACATGCCCGCGTTCCAGCGGTAGCGGCCGGTCTCGAGGTAGCCGCGCGCGGTGGCCCCGTCGGGCTTCTCGACGAAGCTGAGCACCCGGCGGGCGTGCGGGGCGCCCGGCACCGCGAGCGGCTCGCCCTCATGGATGTAGCCGAAGCCGGTCGCCGGGTGCGAGGGTCGGATGCCGATCGTCACGACCTGGCCGGTGCGCGCGACCGCCACGGCCTCGGTGACGGCGGCGCGGAAGTCGTCCTCGGCGCCGACGACGTGATCGGCGGCGAACGACCCGATGACCGCCTGCGGATCGAGCCGTTCGATGACCGCGGCCGCCCAGCCGATCGCCGCCATCGAGTCGCGCGGCCCGGGCTCGGCGAGCAGCCCCACGGCGCCCAGATCGGGCAGCTGCGCGCGGACCGCCTGCTCGTGCACGGCGCCGGTGACGACGACGAGCCGGTCGCCGCACAGCGGCCGCAGCCGGTCGGCGGTCGACTGGAGCAGCGAGCGGCCCCGGCCCGTGAGGTCGTGCAGGAACTTCGGCGCCGCGGCCCGCGACAGCGGCCACAGGCGCGTGCCCGCGCCGCCCGCCGGGATGACGGCCCAGAAGCCCTCGAGGCCGGCCGGACCGGCCACGACGCCCGGCCCCGGGGTGGACTGGGGAGCGGAGGCGCTCGTGGCGGAGGCTCTGGTGGCAGAGGTGCTGGTGGCAGAGGTGCTGGTGGCGGCGGGGCTGCCGTGGTCGGAGGCCGCGGGGGTCGCGCTGCTGTTCACCCACCCACGCTAACCGACCAGTGTGCGTGCCCCGCCGCCCCGACCCGCTCGGCGGCGGCCCGGGGATGACGCGGTCCACGCTCGCCGCGGGCCCGTTGGCCTGCTGGTCACCGCGTCGATGCCCGCGTGTCACGCGCCGGACCCCGACTGCTGGCCGGGACGTCTCCCGCCGACCACACAGGCGTCACCCCACGGCGACGGCGACGTCGCCTCCCGGTCATCGGGGCAGGCCAGCGTGCAGGTGTGCGTGTTGGCATCGTCACCGAGTCGTTCCTGCCCTCCCTCAACGGCGTCACGACGAGCGTCTGTCGCGTCGTCGAGGAGCTCACCGCGCTCGGCCACGAGGTGCTCGTCGTGGCCCCCGCCCCGGCTCCCACCAGCTACCGTGACGCGCCCGTGCGGGCGGTCGCGAGCATCCCGGTGCGGCAGTTCCAGGTCGGACTGCCGACCGGTGAGATCGAGGACGTGCTCTCGGATTTCCGGCCCGATGTCGTGCACGCCGCGTCCCCCTTCGTGCTCGGCGCCCGCGGCCTCGTGGCAGCCCGATCGTTGGGCGTGCCCGCCGTGGCCATCTACCAGACCGACATGGCCGGCTACGCGCTGACGCACTCGGTCGGCACGGGCCGGATCGGCAGCAAACCCGCCGGGCGGGCCGCGGCCGCGGCGACGTGGCGCTATCTGCGCTGGGTGCACTCGCTGGCAGACCTCACCCTCGCCCCGTCGACCAGCGCCTGTGCCGATCTCGCGGCGGCGGGCATCGGCGACGTGCACCGCTGGGGGCGCGGCGTCGACACGCGGCTGCACAACCCGGGGTGGCGCGACGACGCCGGCGCGCGGGCGCTGCGGCGCGGTCTCGCCCCGCGCGGCGAGACCATCGTCGGGTATGTCGGCCGGATCGCCCCGGAGAAGGAGCTCGAGCGCCTGGTGAGCCTGCGCGGCCTGCCCGGCACGCGGCTCGTCGTCGTCGGCGACGGCCCGGGGCGCGCCGATGCGCAGCGGCTGCTCCCCGACGCCGTCTTCCTCGGCCGGCGCGAGGGCGACGACCTGGCCCGCGCCTATGCCGCACTCGACGTCTTCGTGCACACGGGCACCCGCGAGACGTTCGGGCAGACCCTCCAGGAGGCCGCGGCCACCGCCCTGCCGGTCGTCGCGCCGGCCCGCGGCGGCCCCCTCGATCTCGTCGAGCACGGCGTGTCGGGGCTGCTCTTCGACCCCGACGACCCGCGCGATCTGGCGGCGCAGGTGCGCACGCTCACCGTGCGGCCCGACGCCTGGGAACAGCGCGCCCTGCTCGGCGAGACGGCACGTCGCCGGGTCTCGGGCTGCTCGTGGAGCCGGCTCGTCGAGCGACTCGTCGGGCACTACCGGGCGGCGTGCTCCGGGAAAGGCCTGGCCACGCGGTTATCCTGAGGAGACGACAACGTCTGTCGGGCGGGGGAATACGCTCGCGGACGGCACGGATCCACGGGAGGGACGTTCGCGTGCGCGCTGTCCACTGCATGACCGCTGCCCGCGCCCGGAGACGGGGCGCGGCGCGGCGCGCGGCTCCCGCGAGCCTCTCGCTGGCCCTGGCGCTCGCGGTCGGCGTGCCGTCGGCGAGCGTCGCGCTCGCCGCCCCGGCCGCTCCTGCCAATCCTGGCGCCCCTGCGAATCTTGTCGCCCCTGCCGGCACCGTCCCCGCGACGGGCACTGCCACGACCGGCGCCAACCCGGCCCCGTCGCCGGGCATCACGGCCCCCGTCGGGCCGGGGCACCGGGGCGGTGCGCAGCTCGACCAGACGGGCGTGTTGCTCTACGACCGCCCGGCCGGGGTGCCGCGTCCGCCCGACTTCTCCGCGGGGGCCTACCTGGTCGCCGACCTCAACAGCGGCGACGTGCTGCTCGCGTTCAACCCGCACGTGCAGTCGCTGCCCGCGAGCACGATGAAGACGCTGACGGCGCTCGCCCTCGTGCCCGCGCTCGACCCGGCACACGTCGTGCAGGCCACGCCCGAAGACGCGGCCGTCGACGGCACCAAGGTCGGCATCGACCCGGGGGCCTCGTACACGGTCGATCAGCTCTTCCACGCCATGCTCATGTCGTCGGCCAACGACGCCTCGCTGGCCCTGGCGCGAGCCGCCGGCGGGCTGCCGACCACGCTGGCACGCATGAACGAGATCGCGGCCCGCATCGGCGCCGTCGACACCACGGCCAAGAACACCAACGGCCTCGACGCCGTCGGGCAGGTCACCACCGCCTACGACCTCGCGCTCATCGGACGCGAGGCGCTGGCGAACCCGGCCATCGCCCGCTACGTGACGACGAAGACCGCCGACTTCCCCTCGGGCCGCACGAAGAAGGGACAGGCCCGCACGAAATACCAGATCAGCAACCACAACAGGCTGTTGTGGAACTACGACGGTGCGGTCGGGGTCAAGAACGGCTACACGATCAAGGCGCGGCAGACCTTCATCGGGGCGGCCCGGCGGGGACGTCAGGCCTACATCGTCACCTACCTCGCCGGTGAGGGCGGCGGGTGGCGTGCCACCGCCGACCTGCTCGACTGGGCGTTCGACTACGGGCCGAAGCTGCGGGCCGTCGGCACGCTCAACCAGCCGGCGCCGGCGAGCGGCGATCCCGACTCGTCCGGTGGGGCGGCCGCCGCGCTCAGCCTCGACCCGACCGTCGCCACCGGCGCGCAGGACTCGACGTGGAGCGCTCTGGCTGGGCCCGCGGCGATCGCGGGCGGCGTCGTGGCCCTGCTCGCCGCGGCTGTCGTCGCGCTGCGGATCCGCGCGGTGCGACGCATGCGGCGGCGTTCGGTGGGCGCACCTCGGCCTCGTTCGCACACAACAGTGTGACGGTAGGCGGCCGGGCTCGCGCCCCGGTCGACCCGCCCGACCGTCAGGACGCGCTGCCGCCGGTGCCCGCCGCGTCATCGGCTCCCGCGGACGACGCACCCCCGAGCAGCCCGAGCGAGAGGACGTCGCCGGTCTCGCCGAGGAAGGGGAAGGCCGCCCGGCGCTCCCAGGTCTGATCGTCGTGACGCAGGTAGAGCCCGATCTCGTGGGCGAGGAACTCGACGTGCACCCCGCGGCTGTCGCGCTCGGCCTCGTCGAGGCGTTCGTCGGGGATGTTGTGACCCAGCGTCACGTGCGGGTGATAGGAGAACGCCAGGTCCCGGGCCAGCGGGCCCGAGCGCACGAGCGCGGCCAGCGCGACACAGGCGCTCGCACCGCGCACGAGCGGCACGAAGACCACCGGCGACACCGGCCGGAACGAGTCGGTGCCCAGCAACTCGATGTCGAACGGGACGGTCTGGGCCGCCACCTCCTCGAGGTGACGGCACACCAGCGGCAGGTGATCGGCGTCGACGAGCGTGGGCGGCAGGATCGTCACGTGCGTGGGGATGACGTGGGCCTGCTCGTCGCCGTACGACAGGCGCGCCTCGCGCAGCATCGTCGCATCCGGCTCGGGGACCGCGACGGCCACGCCGATCGTCAGCTGGTTGCGCGCCGCCGCCGAATCGTCACCACCCGCGCCCGCCGCGGGGGTCGCGTCGGCGGCGCGCGGACGCACTCTGCCCCCGGTCATCGCCGCGCCTCAAGCTCCCGGGGCGAGGACGCCCACCCGGTCGTAGACGCGCGCGAGCGTGGACGCCGCGATCGGGCGCACGCCCGCCGCCCCGGCGGCGAGGATGCGGTCGAGCTCGGCCGGGTCGTCGAGCAACGCCAGCGCGCGGGCGCGGAACGGCTCGAGACGGGCGACGACGACGTCGGCCAGGTCTTTCTTGAGGTCGCCGTAGCCCTTGCCCGCGTAGCGCTCCTCGAGCTGGGGAATCGTCTCGTCGCCGAGGGCGGCGTAGATGCGCAACAGGTTGGCGATGCCGGGCTTGGCCTGCTCGTCGAAGCGGATCTCGCGCTCCGTGTCGGTGACCGCCGACCTGATGCGCTTCGCCACGACCTTGGGGTCGGCGAGCATGTCGATGACGCCGTTCTGGCTGGCGGCGGACTTGCTCATCTTGGCCGTCGGCTCCTGCAGATCGGTGATCTTGGCGGTCGCGCGCACGATGTGCGGCTCCGGCACGACGAAGGTGTCGCCGAAGCGCGTGTTGAAGCGCTGCGCGAGATTGCGGGTCAGCTCCAGGTGCTGGCGCTGGTCTTCGCCGACGGGCACCTGGGCCGCGTCGTAGAGCAGGATGTCGGCCGCCATGAGGATCGGGTAGGTGAACAGCCCGACATTGCTGCCCTCGGTGCCGTGCCGGGCCGACTTGTCCTTGAACTGGGTCATGCGCGAGGCCTCGCCGAAGCCCGTGATGCACGAGAGGACCCACGCGAGCTGGGAGTGCTCGGCGACGTGGCTCTGCACGAAGACCGTCGAGCGCGTCGGGTCGATGCCGGCCGCGAGATATTGGGCCGCGGTGACGCGCGTGCGCTGGCGCAGCACGTCGGGGTGCACGTCGAGGGTCAGGGAGTGCAGGTCGACCACGCAGTAGATGGCCTCGAAGTCGTCCTGCATCGCCACCCAGTTGACGAGCGCCCCCAGGTAGTTGCCGAGGTGGAGCGAGTCGCTCGTCGGCTGCATACCGGAGAAGAGGCGCGGTCGGTGCGAGGGGGATGGGACAGACATGGGGGCCATTCTCGCACCGCGGTCGAGTCGTGGGTCGGCCGGTCGACCACTGCCGAGGCCGACATCACACACAAGTGTGTGGCTTGGGGTCAACGCTCCCGATCCCCGTGCCGGAACTCCCCGACGAGCGGCACCACCTGGGCGATCGAGTCGAGCACGCGTGTCGCCTGGTAGGGGAAGCGCCCCACCTCGTTGGGCTTCGTCGACCCGGTCATGACGAGGATCGTGCGCAGGCCCGCCTCGAGGCCGCTGACGACATCGGTGTCCATGCGGTCGCCGATCATCACGGTCGTCTCGGAGTGCGCGTCGATGCGGTTGAGCGCGGTGCGCATCATGAGCGGATTGGGCTTGCCCAGGTAGTAGGGCAGCCGGCCCGTGGCGCGGGTGATGAGCGCGGCCACCGACCCGCAGCCGGGCAGGGTGCCCTCCGGCGACGGCCCGCTGGGGTCGGGGTTGGTCGCCACGAACCGCGCGCCGCCCTCGATGAGGCGGATGGCCCGCGTGATCGCCTCGAACGAATATGTGCGGGTCTCCCCCAGCACGACGTAGTCGGGGTTGCGCTCGGTCAACACGTAGCCCGCGTCATGCAGGGCCGTCGTCATGCCCGCCTCGCCGATGACGAACGCCGTGCCCCCCGGGCGCTGCTCGGCGAGGAAGGTCGCGGTGGACATCGCCGACGTCCAGATCGCCTGCTCGGGCACGTCGATGCCGCTCGCGCTGAGGCGGGCCCGCAGGTCACGCGCCGTGTAGATCGAGTTGTTCGTGAGGATCTGGAAGCGGCAGCCGTGCTCGACGAGGGCCGCGATGAAATCGGAGGCCCCCGGAATGGCCCGCTCCTCGTGGACGAGCACCCCGTCCATGTCCGTCAGCCAGCATTCCACCGGTCGCCGCGCAGTCATGACCCCATTATCCGAGACGTCGGGCGCTGCGACGGCCCGCAGCGCCGAGGTCGGGCGCGCAGGGTGGGGCGCGCCCAAGCCGGGGCGTGCAGGGTGGGGCGCGCAGGGTGGGGCGTGCAGGGTGGGGCGCAGGCGGATCGCGCGGCCCAGACGTGCAGGGCCGGACACGACGACGCCGAGTGCCCCGCGGGCATCCGCTGATGGGATGCCCGGGCACTCGGCGTCGACGAGGTGCGGGTCAGCCCGCGCTGGGGGCAACTCCCGGGTCGGTGGCCGCCGGCGCATCCGGCGTCGGCTGAGCCGTGGGCTCGCTCGTCGCGGTCGGCTGCTGCGTCGCACCGCCGGTCGCGTCGCCGCCCTGCGTCGCCCCGTCCGTCGGCTGCGTCGAGCCGTCGGTCGTGGCATCCGCGGTGGGTGTCGTGACGTCGCCGGACTCCTGCCCCGAGTCGGCCGTGGGCGACGTGCTGTCGCTCGGCGTCGTGGAGTTGCTGCTGCCGCCGGTGACGTCCTGCACGACCTGACCGAGGCTGGTCGATCCGGTCCCGCCGCCCGTCGCGGCCGACACCGGCCGGCCGATGCCCACCTCGATCGCGGTGATGACGCCGACGGCGACGACGAAGACGATGCCGGCCGCGGCGAGCATGGGCTTGAGGCGCAGCGAGCGCCGCAGCAGCGAGCCGGAGCCGCGCGAGTCGACCGTGATGACACCGTCGGAGTCGCTCGACGCGACGGCCGGCGACGGGCGCGCGGCCCGCGTCGCGCCGGCCGGGGCCGACGCCGCCGCCACGGCCGTCTCGTCGCCCGGGCGGCTCCGCGTGAACTGACTCTGCACACGATCCTGTGCGCTGCTGGCGAGCGTCGTGTAGACGGCGGCGGTGACCGTCGAGACGATCGAGCCGAGCGCGGCGCCCACCAGCGTGCCCGCCGTGCCGAGGAACGACGCGACCACCGCCGTGCTCACCGCGGCGAACGCGCCGCCGAGCAGCTGCGGGATGCTCAGGCCGAAGAAGCGCGGCTTCTCCTCCTTCTCGGCCTCCTCGGCACCCGGTCCGGCCTCCGCCCGCGCCGACCCCAGGCCGTGCCAGCGGCCCGGACCCGCGCCCGGCTCGCTCTCCGGGGGCCAGTAGGCCCCGTAGCGGGGCTCGTCGCCGTAGGTCGCCCGAGGCGCGGCGCGGGACTGCTCGCCCTCGGTGCCCGCGTAGTAGCCGTCGTAGGGGGCGTCGGGGTAGCCGTCGCCGTAGTCTCGGCCGTCGTCGCGGCGGCCTCGCGCGGGGTCGGCCCACTGGCCGTCATGCGAGCGCGGCCCTGGATGGCCACGCCGGTCGAGCGAGGCCCGACCCGAATCTGGGGTGGGGGTATTCATGGAACTCCGGTGCTGTCGCGCGGTGGATGATCGTGGCGATCTGCTGTGAACGCCCGGAACGGGTCGCCGCCGTGGGCTCGTGCGGCCCGCGAAGGGCCTGCTGGCTCGCATGACCCCCGGGTCCCGACCAGGGGACCATTGCGATGCGGCGTAGGGGCGACACTACCGCGCCGGTGGGCGCTCAGTCTTGTCTCGCAGGTCACAGGCTCGGACGTTCCCGCGACACGCCGGTGATGCATCACGCACCGGGAGCGGAGGGCAGGCCGGCGCGTCGTGCCCGGCGCGGCGCGCTCTCCGGTGGCTTTCCCGGCGGGCTGTGGTGTGCTTCGCAGATGAAGTCCACTGCCCAGAACCCCACTGCGCAGCACGTGTGGGGCACCGAGCCGGTGACGCCGGAGCGGTTCGAGGATTTCGCCGACGTCATCAACCCCAATCGGCGGGCGACGCACTGTTGGTGCCTGTCGCATCGGCTCGGCGCCACGGACATCGCGGCGCTCGGCAACTCCCGCGAGGAGGCGATGCGCGCGCTCGTCGGACGGGGTCGCCCGCCAGGGGTCGTCACCTACCGCGACGGGCGGCCCGTCGGGTGGTGCCACGTCAGCCCTCGCGCGGACATCCCGCGGCTGGCGGCCTCGCGACTCATCCGGCCGGTCGACGACGTGCCCGTGTGGAGCATCATCTGCGTGCTCGTGCGCGGTGGGCACCGCAAGCAGGGGGTCACCCGGCACCTCATCGAGGGAGCGGTCGCCTACGCGAAGGAGCAGGGGGCGCCGGCGGTCGAGGCCTATCCGGCGGACCCGCCCGGGCGGATGGACACGACGATGGCGTTCGTCGGCACGCGCGCGATGTTCGAGCGCGCCGGGTTCGAGGTCGTCGGGCGCACCGACGCCGTCGCGTCGAAGCTGCCGCGGCTCGTCATGCGCCGCGACCTGACGCGCGGCTGAGGCGTGGTCAATGACGTGGTGACGACGTGGTGACGACGTGACGGGCTCGGGCGGGGGGCACGATCCTGCCGGGCAGGTCGACCCCTTGGGCCCGCTCGGTCCCGGCCCGCTCGGTCCCGGCCCGCTCGATCCCGGCTCGCTCAGACCCGGCTCGCTCGATCCCGCGCTCGGTCCCGGCCCGCTCGGTCCCAGCGGTCAGGTGGGGGCCCGACCCGTGCTGCTGCTGCACGGCACGAACGACACCCCCGCGACTCTGCGCGCGCTGCGCGCGGCCCTGGAGGCCGATGCGCGCCCGGTGGTGGCGCCCCTCTACGGGCGGCATCGGCGCAGCGTGCGCGGGCGCTTCGGCGGCGGCGGACTCGCGGCGCTCCCGGCCTCGACGCAGGAGGTGCTCGGCGTGCTCGACGCGCTGCTCACACCGGACGCCGGGCTCGCGCCGGACGACGCTCCCCCGCCCCAGGTCGACATCGTCGGCCACTCCCAGGGCGGGCTGCACGCCCTGGCCTGCGCGCGCGCCCGACCGGGACGCGTCGCGCACGTCGTGCTCCTCGGCGCTCCGCTGCTGGGTGTGCGGGCCCCGCGCGA
>JBDIAP010000064.1:0-19408 GCA_039812485.1 Kineosphaera sp. | reverse complement strand
CCCTAGCGGCGAGCCACCCGTCGACCGGGCAGGGGCGGGCACCGCCCCGACGACCCCGACGACCCCGACGACCTGACGACCTGACGACCTGACGAGCCCGACGAGCACGCGAACGACCCGACCTGACGACCGTCGACAGGTCGGCACACCCCACGCCCGACTCGAGGAGCGGCATCCGAATGACCCAGCGCCCCAACCCCGTCCCGCCGCCCCGGCGGGTGGTCGTCGTCGGCAGCGTCATCGCCGAGGTCGTCATGAGCGTCACGGAACTGCCCCGGCGTGGGGGAGAGGTCCGCGCCGCCGACGCGGTGGCACGCGCCGGAGGCGGCTACCACGTGCTCGTCGCCGCCCGCCGCGCCGGGCTCGAGGCCGCGCTGGCCGGGCTCGTCGGCACCGGGCCGATGGCCCAGGTCGTGGCCCGCGCGATGCTGCGCGACGGCATCCCGGTGCTGCTGCCGTCGCGGCAGGGGGAGCAAGGCTTCAGCGTCGTCCTCGCCGAACCCCAGGGCAGCACCACCCGGGTCGCCTCCCCGGGCGTCGAGTCGCAGCTCAGTGAGGACGACCTGCGCCTGGTGCGGCTGTGCGACGACGACGTCGCCTATCTGTCGGCCCAGGACCTGCTCGACCCGGTCACCGGGGCCGCGATCGCGCATTGGTGCGGGTCACCGGCCGGCCTGGGCAGCGCCCTGCTCGTGCTCGACCCGGGCCCGCTCGTCAGCGACGTCGCCGACGAGATCCTCGACGCGGTGCTGGCCCGCACCGACGTGCTCGCGGTGGGGCTGCACGAGATCGAGCTGCTCAGCGGGTTGCACGGCGACCCGACCCGGGCGTTGCCCGACCTCGCCGATCTGCTGGCGCCGGAGGGCATCGTGCTGCTGCGGCGCGGCGAGGGTCGTTATGCCCTGCACGAGCGCGACGGGCAGACCTACGAGTTCCCCGGCGACGAGCCCGGGCCGCAGCGGCTGCGGGAGGTTGGGCACCTGCTGCGGCATCTGGCCGAGCTCAGCAGCGCCCGGGTCGAGCCCGCCGACGGGGTCGAGGACGGCGACGACGACACCTGGCGGTCGGGGCAGTCGGCGCGCACCGCGATGGCACTGCTGGCCACCGACTGAGCGACCGACCGACCAGGGGGCGGCTCAGCAGGGGTTGGTCGGGCGCACCGGCGGCTTGGGGTTGGCGACCTTGGTGTATTGCTCGCCGAGCACGACGTCGAGGATGCCGGTCGTGCGGCTGTCGACGACGAGCTTGGCCCCGGGAAAACGCTGGGCGAGCACCTTGGCCTGAGCCAGGGTCTGCTTGCCGTAGCGCACCTCGGCGACCCCGTCGATCTGTTTGCGCAGCGGGTCGTTGCGCACGTCGGCGATGCGGAACTTCTGCCCGGCCAGGGTCTGGGCGGCCTTGACCGCGATGCCCCGCCGGGATGTGGCGTTGAAGACGTTGACCGTGATGTCCTTCGGGGCCGGCGGCTCGGTCCAGGGCACGCACGCGGCGGTGGGGTTGGCCTGGGGCGAGCGGTCGCCGACCCAGCCCTGGGTGAAGGCGAGGGCGATGAAGAAGGCCCCTAGCAGCAGCACGAAGACGAGCGCCATCGTCGCGACGGCGCGCCGACGCCGGCGCTGGGCGCTGGTGCGTCCCGCCTCGTGCACGTAGTCGTCGTCGTAGGACATCTCATCTGCGATGATGCCCGGCCGGGACGCCTGGCGGCGGCAGATCGACCGGCCCGCGTGTCGCGACGCCCCCTCGTCTCGCACCGCGACGGCGGCCGTAGGACGCGCCCGGCGACACCCGTGGCGTGAGGGGCCCACCCGTTAGTCTCACGGCTGTGAGCCAATCGACGCCCCAGGCCGACCCTCAGATCGACGCCATCCGCGCCGGCTACTCCTTCACGGGCGCGGCGATGCAGCTGGGGGCCGCGGTGAGCGCCGGCGGCGCCGCCCACCCCGACGTGCCCGTCAACCTGCCGCTGTCGGTGATGAATCGGCACGGGCTCGTCGCCGGCGCCACCGGCACCGGCAAGACCAAGACGTTGCAGCTCATGGCCGAGCAGCTCGCGGCCGGCGGAGTGCCCGTCTTCCTCGCCGACATCAAGGGCGACCTCTCGGGTCTGTCGGCCCCCGGCGCTCCGAGCGACCGGGTCAGCGCGCGGGCAGCGGACGTCGGGCAGACCTGGGAGGCGGCCGGATTCCCGGTCGAGCTGTATTCGCTCGGCGGGCAGGGCACGGGCATCCCGATCCGGGCGACGATCACCGACTTCGGCCCGACCCTGCTCGCCAAGGTGCTCGGCCTCAACGCCACGCAGGAGTCGAGCCTGGGCCTCGTCTTCCACTACGCCGACACCCGCGGCCTGCCGATGCTCGATCTCAAGGACCTGCGGGCGGTCGTGCAGCACCTGACGTCGGAGGAGGGCAAGGCCGACCTCAAAGAGCTCGGGGGCCTGTCCGCTGCGACCGCCGGGGTCATCCTGCGCCAGCTCATCGCGTTCTCCGACCAGGGCGCCGACGTCTTCTTCGGCGAGCCCGAGCTCGACACCGCCGATCTGCTGCGCACGAGCGCCGACGGCCGCGGGATCATCTCCTGCCTCGAGCTGCCCGCGGTGCAGGACCGTCCCAAGGTCTTCTCGACCTTCCTCATGTGGCTGCTCGCCGACCTCTTCCACGACCTGCCCGAGGTCGGCGACGTGGACAAGCCCAAGCTCGTCTTCTTCTTCGACGAGGCCCACCTGCTCTTCAACGACGCGAGCAAGGCCTTCCTCGACCAGATCGAGCAGACCGTGCGGCTCATCCGGTCCAAGGGCGTCGGCGTCTTCTTCGTCACCCAGACCCCACGCGATGTGCCCGCCGGCGTGCTCGGCCAGTTGGGCAATCGGGTGCAGCACGCGCTGCGCGCCTTCACCCCCGAAGACGCCAAGGCCCTCAAGGCCACGGTCAAGACGTTCCCCAAGAGCGACTACGACCTCGAGGAGCTGCTGACCCAGCTCGGCACCGGCGAGGCCGTCGTCACCGTGCTCTCCGAGCGCGGCGCCCCGACGCCCGTGGCGTGGACCCGCATGCGGGCGCCGCAGTCGCTCATGGCCCCCATCGAGGCGGCGGCGATGGAGCAGATCGTGCAGGCCTCGCCGCTGCGGGCCAAGTATGCCGACGCGGTCGACCGGGAGTCCGCCTACGAGATGCTCACCCAGCGGCTGGCCAAGGCCCCGACCGAGCCCGAGCAGGTCGCGCCCCCGCCGAGCGCACCCGCTCCCGAGCCGCGCCGCGCGCCGGAGCCCCGGGCCGAGCGGGAGGAGCCGGGGCTCGTCGAGCAGGTCGTGCAGTCGGGCATGTTCCGCTCGATGATGCGCAGCGCCGGCACGGCGATCGGCCGCGAGATCACGCGCAGCATCTTCGGGACCGCCCGCCGCGGGCGGTGAGTGCGGTCGCTCAGTCGACGAGCTCGAGACCGGGCGAGCAAGGGGCTGTGGATGAGGGTCGGCCCGCTGCCCGGTCGGGCGCCGCACCGGCTACCGTCGGTTCGTCGGTTCGTCGGTTCGTCGGCCCGTCGGGCTCGACCTGCGCAGCGCCCGCACCCGTCTATCGCACAGGAGCCGACATGGCCGATGCCAGCCGCCCGACCTCGACCGACGGCAGGCCGCAGGCGCATCCCACGCCCGACGCCCCCGTGACGCTCGCGATCCTCGGAGCCTCCGGTGACCTCACGCAGCGGCTGCTGCTGCCGGGCCTCGGCACCCTGCTCAAGGCCGAGCCGCACCGGCGGGTGCAGCTCGTGGGGGCCGCGGTCGACGCGATCGACGAGGCGACGTGGCAGGCTCTCGTGCTCGACCGGCTCCGCGAGGGTGGGGCGCGCGCCGCCGACGCGAAGCGGGTGGCGAACTCGTCGCGTTTCGAGCAGGTCGACCTGCTCGACGACGAGCGGTTGGGGGAGTTCATCGAGGGCCTGGGCGACGGCGAGGTGGTGCTCTATTTCGCGCTGCCGCCGGCCGTGACCGCCAAGATCTGTGTGCTGCTCGCGTCGATGGATGTGCCCTCGACGTTCCGCTTCGGGCTCGAGAAGCCGTTCGGCACCGACCGGGCGAGCGCGCAGCGGCTCAACAAGGTGCTCTACCGTTTCGCCGACGAGAGCCAGATCTTCCGCATCGACCACTTCCTCGGCAAGGGCTCGGTGCTCAACCTCCTCGGTTTTCGCTTCGCGAACCGCATCTTCCAACCCGTGTGGAACGCCGCCAACATCGAGTCGGTCGAGATCGCCTTCGACGAGACCCTCGCGCTCGAGGGCCGGGCGGGCTACTACGACAAGGCCGGCGCGCTCGCCGACATGATCCAGAGTCACCTGCTGCTCGTCTGTGCGCTCGTCGCGATGGAGGACCCGGCGCGCATCGACAGCCTGGAGTTCCGCGACCTGCTCACCCATGTGTTGCGGGCGATGACGCTGTGGGGCGACGACCCGAAGGTCGCCTCGCGTCGGGCGCGCTACACGGCCGGCTCCGTCGACGGGCGCGAGGTGCCCGACTACACCGCCGAAGAAGGTGTCGACCCCCAGCGGCGCACCGAGACCCTCGCCGAGGTCACCGTGGCCATCGCGAACTCCCGCTGGGCCGGGGTGCCGTTCACGCTGCGCAGCGGCAAGGCGATCGGGCACGGCCGGCGCCAGATCTGCATCACGTTCCGCCGGGTCAATCACCTGCCCGGCGGCTTCTATCCCACGCCCCCGGCGCGCAATCGGCTGACGATCGACATGAACCCTGAGCGCCTCACCCTCGACATCACGACGAACGGCGAGGGGGACGTCTTCGAGCTCGAACCCTCCAGGCTGAGCGCCGACATCGGGGCGAGCACCTTGCGCCCCTACGGCGAGATCCTGGCCCACATCATGGACGGCAACCCCATCCTGTCCGTCCGCGGCGACATGGCCGAGGAGTGCTGGCGCATCGTCGAACCGGTCATCGCGGCCTGGCGCGACGGCGACGTGCCGCTGGAGTCCTACGCCGCCGGCTCCCAGGGCCCCAAGCGCTGGGACACCACGGCGCAGGAGAGCGAGTAGCCGCGAGGTGAGCCATGATCCGAGTCACGCTCGCCGACCGGTCGGCACGGACGGCAGCGCACCGAAGCGCTTGCGGTAGAGCCAGGTCGGGCGTGACGGGGGCTGTCGCCGGTCATGTCACCGAATGGACACCTGGCCTCCGACGGGCCCTCCGTCGCGGCATTGCGGACCGGTATGCCGGCCGGCCGGGTGAAGCGCCCCAGGGCTTCCTCGCCGAGGCACCACCTCCGCGACCCGAGATCGAGGTATGGGTGTGCGGGTCCGGCGCGGCAGCGCTCGCCGCGGGTGCCGACCAGCGTCGGTGGGCAACGACGGTCGCGGGCCGGGACCGGGCGGGGATGGATGATCTCACGGAACAGCTGGCGGCCGTCGCTCGCGATGTGGGGGTCGACCCGGCCGAGATCGTGCGGCGGGTGGCCGTGCCCGGGATGGTGCGTCTCGCAGCCCCGCGGCTACTTCGAGGGGCCGCCGGAGCACTGGGTCGAAGAACTCGTGCACCTCGTGCGGGACCTGCGCTTCTCAGTGGTGTTGGCGGACCCGCCGCCGTCGGATCGCTACAGCTTCATGGCGTTTCCATCGCAGATCGTGCCGGCGCTCCGGGCCGAGCTGGGTCTGTCGCGGGCCACGCGCCGGGCGGTCAGGCGGCCGGAAGGTCGTGCTTCGCCGGCACCGGAGCGGGCCGGATCATGGGGGGCCGCGGGCGGTCTCGAGGTCGGCGCGCGACCGGTGGCCCCACCGATCGACCGGAGCCGGTTCACGCCGATGGGGGAGCAGAACGCGCGGTGGCTCGCGAGCCTGCACGAGCACCTGCGCGAAGAACTCCGAGCGGTCCGGTCGACCGCCGAAGCGGTGGCCACCGGCGAGCTGACGGCGCTGGGCGGCCGGGTGGCCCTGCACCAGGCGGCCGTCGCGCGGCGGCGCACCGACGTGGCGCGGGAGTGCGTCGTCTTCGCGCGTGAGCTCGAAGGGCACCACGGCAGCGAGGACGCCGCGCTGTTCCCAGCGGTCGCGCGCGCCGAGCCGTCCCTGACTCCGGTCGTGCAGCGGCTCGCCGCCGAGCACCGCGTCATTGCGGACCGACTGGACGCGCTCGACCGCGTGCTCGTGCGCATCCTGCGAGACCCGGAGGGCGCCGACGCGGCCGCGGCCGTGGCCGAGCTGCAGGAGATGGTCGCCGCGTTCGAGCCGCTGCTCGACAGCCACCTCGCCTACGAGGAGGACCAGCTCGGCGACGGTCTGCGACTCATCCCCACAGTCCTCTAGGTGGGGGCGTGCCGCGACGTCCTGCCCGTGATCGGCCGGCGCACGGACGTCGAGGCTCCCTTGTTCGAGGGCAAGCCACCCATCGTCTCGGTCCTGGACGGGCTGGGCAGCCCAGGCTTCACGGTGCGCGACATCGGTGAGCTCAGGCGATGAGCAGCACGGCCCGGGCGTAGGCGGATTCGACGTCGGGGTCGCGGGTCTCGACGGTCGTGTCGTCGGGGCCGCGGGAGATCAGGAGCCAACCGTCGGGCTCGCGCTGCAGGCTGACCAGGCGGTCGCCGAGCAGCTCGCGCAGCTGGTCTTCACGGGGTAGCCAGAGAGCCTGGCCGATGGGCACGGAGTCGAGGGCCCATTCGGTGGTGCCGTTGAAGCCGAGCACCGACGCGTCGCCGTAGCGGTGCAGCTCGATCGTCAGGTCGCTGATCCAGAAGATGTCGTCGGTGAGCTGCTCGCGGTCGATGACGAACCGGTCGCCCGGCTCGGGCTGCCAGAGCACGCCGGCGGCGGCGAGGGCGCGGGCCTGGTCGAGCGAGAGCATGGCCGCCATCGTGCCAGCCCCGGATCACTGCGCGTCAACGTGCCAGCCCCGGATCACTGCGTCAAGGGGCGTCAAGTCCCGTCAAAGCCACGGCAACGGGCCTTCCAGGCACGGGCAAAGCCCTGGTCAAGACGCGCGGGAAGCCCGCTGGAGTCCTTGACCGTCCCGGCGCGCCGCACGTAATTTCCGTGCCAGTTCACGCTGACGTGAATTCTTGACGAGCCCGGCGAGCGCCCGCGGCCGTGACACGGAAGGTCGGCCATGTCTGCTCCCGCCCCGTTCGCCCCAGTGCACGACGACGTCGCTGCCCTCACCCCCGGGCGCTGCCGCGACGGGGCCGCCGATCGCACACAATCCCGGGCGGAGCGGGTGCGACGACCCGTCGCAGTGCTCCTGGGCGCGTGCCTGTGGGGTGTGGCCGCGATCCCTGGTGGAGCGGGGGCGCTCCGGGCGGGCGCAGCCGAACCCGGGGCCGGCGAGGCGTGCGCGGCTCCGGGCGCCGCCGTCGGTTCCGCTGCTGCCGACCGACCCGTCGACGAGCGGGCCATCGCGGCGCTCGTGCAGCGGATGTCGCTGCAGGAGAAGGTCGGCCAGCTCTTCGTGCAGCACGTCTACGGTTCGGAGGCCGACACTGCCGACCCGCGCAACGTGCCCCTCTACGGCGTGGCGAAGCCGTCGGAGGTCGTCGCCAAGTATCACCTCGGCGGCGTCATCTACTTCGGCTGGACCGACTCGCTCAAGGAGCCCGCGCAGACCCTCGCCCTGTCGAACGGGCTGCAGCGCACGGCGGTGACGACCGGAGCACAGATTCCTTTGCAGATCGCGACCGACCAGGAGCAGGGGCCCGTCGTCCGTCTCGGGCCGCCGGCCACACAGCTGCCGGGCGCGATGGCGCTCGCCGCGGGCCGCAGCACGTCCGACGCCCGCGCCGCCGCCGCGATCACCGGGCGCGAGCTCAAGGCGCTCGGCATCACGACGAACTACGCGCCCGACGCCGACGTCAACGCCAATCCCGCGAATCCCGTCATCGGCGTGCGGGCGTTCAGCTCGTCGCCGGCGCTCGTCGCCCAGATGGTCGTCGCGCAGACCAGGGGCTTCCAGCGGGGCGCCGGGGTCATCGCGACGACCAAGCACTTCCCCGGCCACGGCGACACCGCGGCCGACAGCCACACCGGCCTGCCCGAGATCACGCATGACCGCTCAATGTGGGATCGCATCGACGCGCCGCCGTTCCGGGCCGCGATCACGGCGGGCGTCGACCAGGTGATGTCGGGGCACCTGCTCGTGCCCGCGCTCGACCCCAGTGGCGACCCGGCGACGCTGAGCAAGCCGATCATCACCGGGGTGCTGCGCGACGAGCTCGGCTACGACGGCGTCGTCGTCACAGACTCCCTCGCGATGGAGGGAGTGCGCACGAAGTACGGCGACGGGCAGGTCGCGGTCAAGGCGATCCAGGCCGGTGTCGATTCCCTGCTCATGACGCCGTCGATGGACCTGGCCTACAACTCGGTCGTGCAGGCGGTGCGCTCCGGCGCCCTGCCGATGACCCGGCTCGACGAATCGGTGACTCGCCTGCTCGAGCTCAAGTGGCGGCGAGGCATCTTCGCCAAGCCGTACGCCGACCCGGCCGGCGTCGACAACGTCGTCGGCACGCCCAGGCACCGCGCGCAGGCCGACGCGATCGCCGACCGCGGCATCACCCTCGTGAAGAACGACGTCAACGCCCTGCCGCTGGCGCCCGCCGGGCGGCGGGTCTTCGTCACGGGCTTCGGCGACGCGGCCGTCTCGACGCTCGCGAGCGAGCTCGGCCGCCGCGGAGCGCAAGTGACCAGCCAGGTCACGGGCTCCGCGCCGAAGCCGGAGGCCGTCGCGGCCGCCGTCGCCACCGCCCAGGGCGCCGACGAGGTCATCGTCACGACGATGAACGCCTCGATGGCCTCCGGCACCGCGCAACGTGATCTCGTCGCCGCGCTGCAGCGCACCGGCAAGGAGGTCGTCGTCGTCTCGGTGCGCAACCCCTACGACATCAACGTGCTGCCCGGCGTGCGCACCTACCTGGCCGCCTACTCCTACAACGCCGTGTCGCTGCGCGCCGCCGCCCGCGTGCTCGTCGGCGAGACGACGCCGAGCGGCACGTTGCCCGTCGCGATCCCGAGCGCCGACGGGACGGGCATCCTCTATCCCTTCGGTGCCGGGCTGACGAAGTAGCGCGACAGCGCGACCAGCCCTGAGCAGCCCCGATGAGCCTCGACCAGCGAGCAGGAGATCCCTCATGACCCTCAACCGTCGCCAGCTCCTCGGGGGAGGGGCGCTCGGTGCCGCGGGCGTCGCCCTGGCCGGGGCGTCGCCGGCCCATGCAGCGCCACGCCAGACCGGGGTCGCGAGCGAGTCCAGCAGGAGGGGGCGTGCCGGCTCGCGCGTGCGGACCGGGGCGCAGCGGCTCGCCGACGACGACTGGGCGCTGCTGGCCGGGCAGCGGGTCGGCGTCATCACGAACCCCACCGGCACCCTGGCCGACCTGGGCAGCATCGTCGACGCCCTCGCCGCCTCCACGGCCGCGGCCGCCGCGGGCGTGAGCATCGCCGGGGTCTTCGGGCCCGAGCACGGCTTCCGCGGCACGGCCCAGGCCGGCGCCAGCGAGGGCACGTCCACCGACCCGCGGACCGGGCTCACCGTCTACGACGCCTATGGGGCGAATGCCGCGACGTTCGAGGCGATGTTCACGACAGCCAGGGTGCAGACGGTGGTCTTCGACATCCAGGACGTCGGTGCGCGGTTCTACACCTATATCTGGACGCTCTATCACGCGATGCACGCCGCGGCGCGGCTCGGCCTGCGGGTCGTCGTGCTCGACCGGCCCAACCCGGTCGGGGGGTCGGCGCGCGGCCCGATGCTCACACAACCCTTTGCGAGCGGGGTCGGGCTCAAGCCGATCCTGCAGCAGCACGGCATGACCGTCGGCGAGCTGGCGGGGTTCTTCAACGGCGTGCTCCTGCCGCAGGAGGAGGGCGCGCCGAGCGTGGAGCGCCTCCACGTCGTGCAGGTCAGCGGCTGGCGCCGCCGCGAGGTCTGGCACGAGACCGGGCTGCCGTGGGTCATGCCGAGCCCCAACATGCCGACGCCCGACACGGCCCTGCTCTATCCCGGCACCGGGCTCTTCGAGGGCACCGTGCTGTCGGAGGGGCGTGGCACGACGCGGCCGTTCGAGCTCGTCGGGGCGCCCTTCGTCGACCACCGCTGGGCGGGCGCTCTCAACGAGCTGGAGCTGCCCGGGGTGCGCTTCCGCGAGGCCTACTTCACGCCGACCTTCGGCAAGCACGAGAAGGCGGTGTGCGGCGGCGTCCAGGTGCACGTCACCGACCCCGAGCAGGTCGAGGCCATCGAGGTCGCGACCCACATGATCGTCGCGGCCAGGCAGCTGTACCCCGACTTCGCGTGGCGCCAGGACTCCTGGGATGCCGTGCGGCCGTTCTGGATCGACAAGCTCACCGGGTCGGCGCGGCTGCGCACGATGATCGACGGCGGGGCGTCGGCGGACGAGGTCATCGCCGCCTGGCGTGACGAGCTCGCCGACTTCGTGCGGGCGCGCCGGCCCTATCTGCTCTACCGCTGACCGCTCCATCTGCTCTACCGCTGACTGCTCCGCGGCGAGCCCGGCTCGTCTCGTCCGCCGACCACGCCCGAGGAGTCCTCCTATGCTGCTGTGCCGTGCCCGTCGCCTCGCCCTGCCCGTGCTCGTGGCCCCCGCCCTCGCGCTGAGCGGCGGCTGGGCCATGTCTGCGACCGCGGGCTCCGACGACTCCGGCGGCGGGCCAGGCCACCTCGCGCGGGGATACGACGAGCCCTACTCCGGCTTCGCGCCGGCCCGGCAGAGGTGGCGCGAGGGCGCGCCGCGCGACGTCGGGCTGCCGCGCGGCCCCATCGACGCCGCGCTGGCCCAGCTTCGTGCCTACGAACAGAACGGTTCGCCGCGGGGAGGTGGGCTCTATCCGGGATCGGTCGCGGTCGTCGGGCACCGCGGACGGGTCATCGCGCGGCAGGCCAGCGGGTACGCCGTGCTCTACGGCGACGCGTCGGGCACGCCGCTGCCGGAGTCCCAGCGGGTCGCGGTGACCAACGACACCATCTACGACCTGGCGTCGGTGACGAAGATCTTCACGGCGATCCTTCTCCTGCAGGAGGTCGAGCGGGGCGAGATCGACCTCGACGAGCGGGTCGCGACCTATCTGCCCGAGTTCGCGGCCGCCGGCAAGGAGGCCGTGACCGTGCGGCAGCTGCTGACCCACACGTCGGGCTTCGAGCCGTTCATCCCGCTGTGGAAGCTCTTGCCCGACAAGGACGCCCGCATCGCCGGGGTGCTCGCGCACCCCCTGAAACGCCCGCCCGGCACCGCCTACGTCTACAGCGACCTCAACCTCATCACCCTCGGCGTGCTGCTCGAACGCCGCACCGGCACGCCGCTGGAGAAGCTCGTGACGCGCCGCATCACCGAGCCGCTGGGCATGACCGACACCGGCTACAACCCGCCGGCGAGCAGGCTCGACCGGATCGCCGCGACGGAATTCGACGCAGCCCTGGGTCGCGGGATCGTGCGTGGCCAGGTGCACGACGAGAACGCGGCGTCGCTCGGCGGGGTTGCGGGCCACGCGGGGATCTTCTCGACCGTCGACGACCTGTCGCGGCTCGCCCAGGCCTTGCTCGGTGGCGGCGCGCTGGAGGGTCGGCGGATCCTCGAGCCCGACACGGTCGCCTCGATGATGCGCCATCAGGTGCCCGAATTCCCCATGGACGACCACGGACTCGGCGTCGAGCTCGACCAGGCCTGGTATATGGGCGGCCTCGCCGGGCCGCACACCGCCGGGCACACGGGCTTCACCGGCACCTCCATCGTCATCGACGTCGCGTCGCGCTCCTACGCCATCCTGCTGACCAACCGCGTGCACCCGGCGCGCGACCGGGGCACCATCAACCCCGCCCGGCGCGCGCTCGCCTCCGGGCTCGCCGACGCCCTGCCGGTGCGACCCCGCGCGGGCGACACCGCGCTGCGGGCCGGGACTGACGACGCGACGAGCGCCACCGCGACGTTGCGCGTGCCGGTGCCCGAGGACGGCGCCCGGCTGAGCTTCGAGACGTTCGTCGCCAACGACGTCGCCGACGCCTTCGTGCTCGAGCGCTCCGGCGACGCCGGCGCGACCTGGAACCCTGTGCGGGTCACCCTCACCGAGCCGGGTCGACGGGTCAGCGTCACCGGTGACCTCGGCTCGACCCGCGGCACCCGCCACTGGCAGCACGCCCGCGCCGACCTGCGCCCGGGCGACCAGCTCGTCCGCTGGCGCCACACGACCGACGCGACGACCCGCGGCCGCGGCGTCTACGTCGACGGCGTGCGCGTCACCACCGCCGGCCGCGTGCTCCTCGACGCCGAACGCGACCCGGCCCTCATCGCCACCGATGGGTGGACGCCCTCGGCGTCGTGATGCTCCGCGAGCGAGTTCGCGCCGAGGCGCAGGAGCTCGATGCCGCCGCGTGAGGTGCTGTGGATCAGCGGCATGATCGACGCCGCACACGAAGCCCAACGCCTGGTTGCCGGACGGACCTCGCGGAGGGTCGAAGGTGCCGTCAGCGGCGTGAGGCTTTGGTGTGGAACGACACCCGTCCTCGGGGAGGCCGCGGCCCGGCGCTCGCGGAGTTCACGGCGGCTCTGAGGCGCTGGCGAGGTGCTGCACCCACGGGAGTCGGGCGCGGCGGCGATCGGCGTCTACCGTGGACCGGTGACGGTGGCGCAGGGTGCGGAGATGGGCGAGGGTGCGGGGCCGCGGCTGTCGCTTCGGCTGCGCGGAGTGCGGCCGTCGCTGTCGCCCGCTGAGGATCGCGTTGCCGAGCGCGTGCTTGCCGACCCGCAGGGCACGGCGTCGCTGACGATCAGCGAGCTCGCCGCGGCCGCGTCGACGTCGGAGACGACCGTGCTGCGCTTCTGCCGGAGGCTCGGCCTGGCCGGCTACCCCCAGTTGCGTCTCGCCCTCGCTGCGGAGGCCGCGAGCCCCCGCGCCCGGGAGGCGCCGGTCTCCGACATCAGCCCGGACGACACCCTCGACGACGTCATCCACAAGGTCGCGTATGCCGAGGCGTGCGCCATCGAGGAGACCGCCGAGCAGCTCGACCGCCGCGTGCTCGACGAGGTCGCTCGCGCCGTCGCCGGGGCCCGGTCCGTCGCCGTCTACGGGCACGGGGCCAGCGCGCTCGTGGCCTCCGACCTGCAGCAGAAGCTGCATCGCATCGGCATCCTGGCGGCGGCCAGCGGCGACCCGCATCTCGCGCTCGTGGGGGCCGCGCTGCTGCGGCCTGACGACGTCGCGATCGCCTTCTCGCACAGCGGCACGACCGCGGAGACCATCGAGGAGCTGACGGTCGCGGGCGGGCGCGGCGCCACGACCGTGGCGGTGACGAACTTCCCGCTGTCCCCGCTGGCCCGCGCCGCCGACCACGTGTTGACGACCGCGGCCCGCGAGACGGTCATCCGTGCCGGCGCCACCGCGAGCCGCACCGCGGCGCTCATGGTGGGGGACTGTCTCTACCTCGCCGTCGCGCACCGCGACATCGAGAGCGCCCAGGACGCCGTCTCCTCGACGCGCGCGGCGGTCGCGACGCACCGGGTGGCCGAGTCGGACTGATCGAACGCTGCCGACCTGATAGCGCAGGCGTGGGTGCAGGACCGCGCGATGCGTGTCGCGGCGCGCCGGGCGTGAATTGTTCACATCGTTGACCTCGGGAGCGCACAAAAGTAACGTGCGGGCATGGCGACCCCCTCCGTCCCCCTCGTCCCGCGCCGGCGCCCGCTGACCGCCGGGATCCTCGCGCTCGGCGTCGTCGGGGCCGGGGCCCTGGCCGCTTGTGCGCCGTCCTCCGATGGCTCCGGAGGGGGAGCCACCGCAGGCGGGCAGTCGCTGACGGTGTGGTCGTGGCGCACCGAGGACGTCGCGGCCTACAACGAGATCTTCGACGTCTTCGAGAAGGCCAATCCCGGTGTCACCGTGGACTTCAAGGCCTACAAGAACACCGAGTACAACCAGGTGCTGACGACCGGTCTCAGCGGCAGCGGCGGGCCGGACGTCGCGCAGGTGCGCTCCTACGGGCTGCTCCAGCCGAACGTCGCCGCCAAGCAGCTCGTGCCGTTGGACGCCCATGTCGACCTCGCGGCGTGGGACCCCGCGATCGTCGCCAGCGCCAAGGGCAAGGCCGACGGCAAGCTCTACTCGGTGCCGCTGGCCCGCCAGACGATCCAGATGTTCTACAACAAAGAGATCTTTGCGGCGAACAACCTCAAGCCGCCGACGACGTGGGCGCAGTTCGTCACCCTCAACGAGACCCTCAAGGCCTCGGGCGTCACGCCGATGGCCGTCGGCGGCAAGGACTCCTGGACCCTGCCGATCGTGCACGAGGCGCTCGCCGCGCCGCGCTTCGGCGCCGACGCCTTCGCCAAGGCCGTCGTCGCCGGCGACAAGACGTTCACGGACAAGGACTGGGTCGCCTCGACGCAGGTGCTCTCCGACCTCAAGGGATTCATGCCCGACAACGTCGTCGGGGTCGCCTACACCGATGCCCAGATCCTCTTCGCCTCGGGCAAGGCCGCGATGTTCCCCGGCGGCTCGTTCGAGCTCGGCTTCTTTGCCAAGCAGAACCCGTCGCTGCAGCTCGGCACCTTCGAGGTGCCGCCGCCGACCGGGTCGCCGGCCATGACGACGACGACGCCGAGCTACGCCGACGGCGCCTTCGCCGTCTCGGCCAAGAGCGCCACGCAGGACACCGCGCTCAAGCTCGTGCAGTGGACCGCGACGAAGGAATTCGGTCAGCTCGTCGCCGACAAGCTCAAGCAGATCTCCGCCGTGCCGGGCGTCACCTCCGCCGACCCCAACCTCGCCGAGATGGCCACGCGCGGCGAGAGCAACGGCTCTCCCTACCTGCTGCTCACCGACTTCCGCTACGGGGCGCCGTCCGGGGTCGAGGTCTTCGGCACCGGCGTGCAGGAGCTGCTGCTCGGCACGAAGACCGCACAGCAGGTGGGCCAGGATCTGCAGACCGGCATCTCGCAGTGGTTCACGCCCGCCAAGGGCTGAGCGATGAGCCGACGCGCCGGGCTGTTCTTCGTGGCGCCCGCCCTCGCACTCTTCGGCGTCTTCATCCTCTCTCCGATGGTCACGGCGCTGAGCTACGCCTTCTTCGACTGGCGGGGGACCGCGCGGGGTGACTTCGCGGGACTGCGCAACTTCGTCGCGCTCTTCACCCAGCAGCCGTTCACGACTCAGCTGCCGCGCGCCTTCGGGCACAACATCGCGTTCTTCGTCGGCACGATGCTCGTGCAGAACACCCTCGGGCTCGGGATCGCCTGGCTGCTGCACCGGCGCGAGCGGACCCGGCGGGCGCTGCAGACCCTCTACGCGATGCCGTATCTCGTGAGCCCGATCGTCATCGGCTACCTGTGGACCCTGCTGCTGTCGCCGACGTTCGGGCCGGTCAACGCGCTGCTGCGGGCGGTCGGGCTCGACGCGCTCGCGCTGCCGTGGCTCGGCGACCCCGCCACCGCGCTCTGGGTCGTCGTGCTCGTCAGCGCGTGGCAGTGGATCGGCTTCCCGATCCTCCTCTACGGGGCGGCGATGGGTGGGGTGCCCGACGAGCTCACCGAGGCGGCGCGGGTCGACGGGGCCTCCCATCGACAAGTCTTCTTTGCGATCATGCTGCCCCTGCTCGTGCCCGCGATCGGCACGGTGAGCGTGCTGACGTTCATCTTCGCGATGGAGGCGTTCGCGTTGCCCTATGCCCTCGGCGGGTCGACGGGCAACCCGGCCGGCGCCACCGACTTCCTCTCGATGCTCTTCTACCGCACCGCGTTCGAGAGCGGCGCGACGAACGCCATCGGTGCCTCCTCGGCCCTGGCGACGCTGATGTTCCTGCTGATCTTCGGTGGGGCCGTCGGCGCCACCCGGGTGCTGCGCGGCGTCGAGCGGAGGATCGGGGCGTGAGCGCGCCTGTGGTCACGGTGCCCGGGGGCCCGCCGAGCGCCCCGCCTCCCGTCGCGCGGCGCTCGCCCGGCAGCGGGCAGCGCCCCGTCGGTGGTGTGCTCGGCAGCGCCGCCCTGTGGACGTATGCCGTGCTCGCCCTCGCGCCGCTGCTCGTCATGGCCGCCAACTCCCTGCGCACGACCCAGGACCTCTACTCCCGCCCGCTCGCCCCGCCGTGGCCGGTCAGTCTCGACAGCTACCGGGTCGCCCTCACCGAGGGCGGGTTCGCGGCCTACCTCGGCAACTCCTTCGTCGTGACGACCGGCGCGGTGCTGCTCTCGACGGCGGTCTCGACGATGGCCGCCTACGGGCTCGCGCGGTCGCGGTCACGGCTGCTGGGGGTCGTCGAGGCCGTCTTCCTCTCCGGGCTCATGCTGCCCTTCCACCTCGCGATCCTGCCGATCTTCTACCTGCTCGACGGGCTCGGGCTCATCGACTCCCGGCTCGGCCTCACGCTCGTCTACGCGGCGGCGGGGGTGCCGTTCTCGGTCTTCGTGCTGACGACCTTCTTCCGGCAGCTGCCGATCGAGCTCGAGGAGGCCGCGCGCATCGACGGCGCGGGGCCGTGGCGGATGTTCACGCAGATCATGCTGCCGCTCGTGCGGCCCGCGGTCGCGACCGTCGTCGTCTTCCGGTTCGTGCCGATCTGGAACGACTTCCTCTTCCCGCTCGTGCTGCTGCGCAGCGACGAGAAGTACACGCTGCCGGTGGGGCTCACGACGTTCTTCGGGGAATTCCAGACGGACTGGTCGGCGCTCTTCGCCGGGCTGGTCATCGCGACCGTGCCGCTCGTCGTGCTCTTCCTCGTCGCGACCAAGCAGATCGTCGCCGGGCTCACGGCGGGGATGAGCAAGTAGCTCGACCTGTGCCCGACCTGGATCGAGGGCGGCCCGCCGTGCGGACCGCCCTCGAGAAGTGGCGGAGGATAGGGGATTTGAACCCCTGAGGGTGTTAACCCAACACGATTTCCAATCGTGCGCACTAGGCCACTATGCGAATCCTCCGTCGGGGATCGTACCTGAGCGGCAGTGTCTGCTCCCAATCGCCGCGCGCTCGCGCTCGCGGTCGTGGGCGTGTGGAGGCCGATCGCCGCGCTGGTCTAGAGTGGGTTGCAGCCCCCCGCGTGGTGGTACCTCACCGAACTCCCCCAGGGCAGGAATGCAGCAAGGGTAAGTGAGCTCTTCCAGGTGCGCGGGGGGCCCTGTGCTGCCCGGGCGTCCTACCGGTGGCTGCGGCCGCGGCGCCCGTGGAGGTAGGCGACGGAGTCCTCGACGAGCTCGTCGACCGAGCGCAGCAGGTCGAGCGTCACGCCGGCCTCGTCGTCGTCCAGCGGTTCGAGCGTCGCGTACTGCGACTCCACGAGGCTCACCGGCATGAAGTGGTCGGTGGTCGCCGAACGCTGCGTCATCCGCTCGAGCACGACCGAGGCCTTGCCGTAGGGGTGCAGGAAGGGCACCTCGGGCACGTACCGGCGCAGCCTGTCGCGGTAGGCCCGCCGCAGCGCGGAGCAGGCCATGACGCCCCCGTCGGAGTGCTCCGCCAGCCACTGGCCGACGGTCTCGAGCCACGGCTCGCGGTCGGCGTCGGTCAGGGGGACGCCCTGGCTCATCTTCTCGACGTTGTGCGCTGGGTGGAAGTCGTCGGCGTCGGCGAAGGGCACCCCCAGCCGCGCCGCGAGCGCCTCCCCCAGGCTGCTCTTGCCCGAGCCCGACACCCCCATGACGACGGCACGGTAGACGGTGCGGTGGGCGACGACGGCCGGCTCGGCTGCGCTCGACATCGTGATCTCCTTGCGATCTGGGGCGAGGCGGGGCTTGGTGGCCATGATGCCGGAGCCCGTCGGGGGTGGGGCTCTCGCGTCCTGTCTCGCGTCCTGTGGACGACGCAGATCGACCCGAACCTTGTCGGTGCTGCCGTCTATGGTCTTGTCCCATGGCACTCGCGGGTGAAACGGCCGGAGCCGGCGGCATGACGGCGCTCTATCGGCGTTATCGCCCGGCGACCTTCGAGGAGGTCATCGGGCAGGAGCACGTCACGGGGCCGCTCATGCAGGCGCTGCGCTCGGGACGGGTCAACCATGCCTACCTGTTCAGCGGGCCGCGCGGGTGCGGCAAGACGACGAGTGCCCGCATCCTGGCCCGCTGTCTCAACTGCGCTCAGGGGCCGACGCCGACCCCGTGCGGCGAGTGCGAGTCGTGCGTGGCGCTGGCCCGCGGCGGGGCCGGGTCGGTGGACGTCATCGAGATCGACGCGGCGAGCCACGGTGGCGTCGACGACGCCCGTGACCTGCGTGAGAAGGCGTCCTACGGGCCGGCGCAGTCGCGCTACAAGATCTACATCATCGACGAGGCGCACATGGTGACGCCGCAGGGCTTCAACGCGCTGCTCAAGATCGTCGAGGAGCCGCCGGAGCACGTGAAGTTCGTCTTCGCGACGACCGAGCCGGAGAAGGTCATCGGCACGATCCGGTCGCGCACGCACCACTACCCGTTCCGGCTCGTGCCGCCGGCGCGGCTCACCGACTACCTGCAGGAGCTGTGCGACGCCGAGGGCATCGCCGTCGAGCCGGGTGTGCTGTCGTTCGTCATCCGGGCCGGGGGCGGGTCGGTGCGTGACTCGCTGTCGGTGCTCGATCAGCTCATGGCGGGCTCCACCGACGAGGGGTTGACCTATGCGGGCGCGGCCGCGCTGCTGGGCTTCACCGAGGGCGAGCTGCTCGACGCGACCGTCGACGCGCTGGCGGCGCGCGACGGCGCCTCGGTCTTCCGCCAGGTCGACCGCACGATCGAGACGGGTCAGGACCCGCGGCGATTCGTCGAAGACCTCCTCGAGCGGCTGCGTGACCTCATCGTCGTCTCGGCCGTGAGCGGCTCGGGCGGTGACATCACGGGGCTGTTCCGCGGGCTGCCCTCCGATCAGCTCGACCGCATGCGCCAGCAGGCCGCGTCGTTCGGGCCGGGGGAGTTGTCGCACGCCGCGGACGTCGTCAACACGGGTCTCACCGAGATGACGGGGGCGACGTCGCCCCGCCTGCAGCTCGAGCTCATCTGCGCGCGGCTGCTGCTGCCGGGCAGCGCGGGGGAGCAGGGGCTCGTCGCGCGCGTCGACCGCATGGAGCGCCGTCTCGACCTGTCGGAGGGCTCCGCCCCCGGGCGCCCGCATGCCGTTGCGCAGCCGGCCCCGGCTGCGGGCCGAGCCGAGCGTGCAGCCGACCCTGGTGGCGGCGCGAGCGCCGCGGCCGAGGTGTCCGCCGGCTCGGTGTCCGGCGATTCGGTGTCCGTCGGTTCGGTGTCCGGCGATTCGGTGTCCGTCGGTTCGGTGCCCGGCGACGCCGGGCACGGCGGCGCGAGGCCCGTCGACGCGGGGCATGTCGCGGCGGGGCCCGGCGGCGCGAGGCCCGGCGACCGGCGGGCGCAGGACGGTCGGGCTCAGGCGACGGACCAGTCGCGTACGGACCCGTCGCGCACGGACCAGGAAGGCCCTGCGGTGCGGCGGCCGACCGATCAGCGTGTCGCCC
>JBDIAP010000063.1:0-19424 GCA_039812485.1 Kineosphaera sp. | reverse complement strand
CCTCCCCCCATCGGTAGACCGACCGGTCGCCCCCCGCGGCGGGCGGCGCCGCGCCCCGACGTCGGGCGCCGACGGCCGGGCCGGCGACCGCACACACGCCCGCGAGCCGCGGGATGCCCGGTCGGGCGGGCGAACCCTCTAAGCTTTCGCCCGGGGCGGGGGCAGCCTCGAGCCAGGTCGCCCCGCACGCCTCGGACAGTGCCGCGAGCCTGCGCACGTGCCGGCCCGGTGTGGCCCGGCCTGGCGCGACGGGTGGCGCGGGCACTGTTCACCCCAGCAACCATCCAGCTCGTCTGGAGCAAGTGAGGACAGCCGCGTGAACATCACCGTCGTCGGTCTCGGCAAGATCGGCCTGCCCCTGGCCGTGCAGTTCGCCAGCAAGGGACACCACGTCTACGGCGCCGACGTCAACCCGGCGGTCGTCGAGACGGTCAACGCCGGTCGCGAGCCCTTCCCCGGTGAGGCACACCTCGCCGAGAAGCTCGCCGAGCTCGTGCCCGCCGGCAACCTCGAGGCCACCACCGACACGGCCGACGCCGTGTCGAAGTCCGACGCGGTCGTCGTCGTCGTGCCGCTCTTCGTCGACTCCGAGGGCATCCCCGACTTCGGTTGGATGACCGACGCGACCAAGGACATCGCCCGCGGCCTGACGAAGGGCACGCTCGTGTCCTACGAGACGACGCTGCCGGTCGGCACGACCCGGGAGCGCTGGCTGCCGCTGCTGGAGGAGGGCTCGGGCCTGACGCAGGGCGAGGACTTCCACCTCGTCTTCTCGCCCGAGCGGGTGCTCACCGGGCGGGTCTTCGCCGACCTGCGCAAATACCCCAAGCTCATCGGCGGGCTGTCGGAGGCGGGCGCGGCCCGCGCCACGGAGTTCTACGAGGCGGTCCTCGACTTCGACGAGCGCCCCGACCTGACGCGCGGCAACGGCGTGTGGGACCTGGGCTCGGCCGAGGCGGCCGAGATGGCCAAGTTGGCCGAGACGACCTACCGCGACGTCAACATCGGGCTGGCGAACCAGTTCGGCGCCTTCGCCGCGGCCCACGGCATCGACGTCTACCAGGTCATCGAGGCGAGCAACTCCCAGCCGTACAGCCACATCCACCGGCCCGGCATCGCGGTCGGCGGGCACTGCATCCCCGTCTACCCGCGGCTCTACCTGTGGAACGACCCCGACGCGACCGTCGTGCGCGCCGCCCGCGAGGCCAACGCGGCGATGCCGGCCTACACCGTCGGGCTCGCGGCGGGCGCCCTCGGCGACCTGGCCGGGCGCACCGTCGTCGTGCTCGGGGCCTCCTACCGCGGCGGGGTCAAGGAGACGGCGTTCTCCGGGGTGTTCCCGACGGTCGACGCGCTCCGCGAGGCGGGCGCGACGGTGCTGGTGCACGACCCCATGTATTCGGCCGAGGAGCTCGCCACGTACGGCTTCGAGGCGTACTCGCCCGGCTCGCCGGTCGACGTCGCGATCCTGCAGGCCGACCATGCCGAATACCGGCAGCTGAGCGCCGCCGACCTGCCGGGCGTGCAGCTCGTCGTCGACGGCCGGCACGTGCTCGACCCGGCCCGCTTCGAGGGCGTCGCGTTCCGCACGGTCGGCCAGGCCTGACCGCCGCCCCGGCCGGCCGCACCGGCCGAGCCCGCGCCTGAGACGACGCACCCGCCGAGCCCGCGCCCGAAGAGCCGGCGCCCGCGGAGCCGCCGAGGGCTGGGGTTCTCGCCGAGGTCCCGTGCCCGCACACGAGCCCTCGGCGGCGACCCCAGCTCTCGGCGCCGTCGCTGGCCGGTCGCCGTCCGGGGACGGGGGTCAGCGGGCCCGCTCCAGCAGCACCCGGGCCACGACGTCCGCCGCGTGCCCGTCCCCGTAGGGGGTGCCCTTGGCGCCCGTGGGCCGCTCCCGCACGGCGACGTCGCGCAGCTGGGTCAGGTCGTTGTCGAGCACGTTCCAGCCGCCTTCGAGGGTTTCGACCCACTCGGTCTCGGGCCGGATCGTCGTGCACGGCGTGTCGAGCAGGAACGCCTCCTTCTGCAGGCCGCCGGAGTCGGTGACGACCCCTGCCGCGCCGATGACCGCCCGCACCATCTGCGGGTAGGCGAAGGGCGCGGTCTGGTGCAGGTTGCCGCCGGTCAGCTCGATGCCGTGCGCCGACGCCTTGGCGACGAGGCGCGGGTGCGCGAGCAGCAGCACGGGCACCGGCAGGTCGCGCATCGCCGCGACGATCGCACCGAGCCGCTCGGGGGTGTCGGTGTTGTCGGGCCGGTGGATCGTCGCGAGCAGGTAGGGCGACGTGGCATCCATCGAGTCCGGCAGCTCGACCGGCGTGTCGGCGACGCCGTCGCGCACGAGGTAGCACACGTCGGTCATGACGTCGCCGACGAGCACCGATCGCTGCGCCAGGCCCTCGGTGGCCAGGTGGTCCATCGCCACCTGCGTCGGCGCGAGCAGCACGTCGGAGGCGTGGTCGGTGAGCACCCGGTTGTGCTCCTCGGGCATCCGCCGGTTGAACGAGCGCAGACCCGCCTCGAGGTGGGCGACCGGCAGGTGCATCTTGACCGCCGACACGGCGGCGGCCAGCGTCGAGTTCGTGTCCCCGTAGACGAGCACCCAGTCGGGCCGGTGCTCGTCGAGCACCGGGTCGAGCCCCGCGAGCATCGCGCCCGTCTGCACCCCGTGGCTGCCCGAGCCGACGCCGAGGTGCACGTCGGGGGCCGGGATGCGCAGGTCCTCGAAGAAGACATCGCTCATCGCGGCGTCGTAATGCTGGCCGGTGTGCACGATGACGTGCTCGATGCCGCCGTCCGCGGCGCGCGCGAGGGCCTGCGCCACCGGCGCGAGCTTGACGAACTGCGGGCGGGCGCCGACGACGCTGAGGACCTTCACGGGGAGCCTTTCGGTGGGAGGAGTCGGGCGAACCGGGGAGTCGTGACGACTCTGGCCCGGGGGTCGCGCGATAGTCTGCTCGGGGTGCCTGGGGGGTGAGCCCGCAGACATTCTCACGCATAGCCGCCGTGACGCCGCTGTTCGGCAGCGCCACGGACCGCCGCCACGGGCGGGCGCACTGCGCGTCCCCACCCGACGGAGGCGCTGCAACGTCGCACGGCACCCGCATCCGTGCCCTCCCGGAAGGATCGACAAGCTCATGAACGACTTCATCCCCCCTGCCAAACCGCTCATCGGTGAGGAGGAGCGCGCCGCGGTCGACCGCGTGCTGCGCAGCGGGATGCTGGCGCAGGGCCCGGAGGTCAAGGCGTTCGAGGAGGAGTTCGCGGAGCACTTCGGGCTCGGGCGCGAGTGCGTCGCGGTCAACTCCGGCACCTCGGGCCAGCACCTCGGCCTGCTGTCCAGCGGCGTCAAGGCCGGCGACGAGGTCATCGTGCCGTCGTTCACGTTCGCCGCGACGGCCAACTCCGTCGCCCTGACGGGCGCGACCCCCGTCTTCGCCGACATCGCGGCCGACTCGTTCTGCCTCGACCCCGCCGCCGTCGAGGCCGTCGTCACCGAGCGCACGGTCGGCATCATGCCGGTGCACCTCTACGGGCACCCGGCCGACATGCCGGGTCTGCGGGCCGTCGCCGACAAGCACGGGTTGCAGCTCTTCGAGGACGCGGCGCAGGCCCACGGGGCGTCGCTCGGCGGCACTCCGGTCGGCGCCTTCGGCTCGTTCGCGATGTTCTCGCTCTACCCGACGAAGAACATGACCTCCGGCGAGGGCGGCATGGTCTCGTGCGCGACGGCGCAGATCGCCCGGTCGGTGCGGCTCTATCGCAACCAGGGGATGGAGAAGCAGTACCACAACGAGGTCGTCGGCCTGAACAACCGCATGACCGACATCCACGCCGCCATCGGGCGCGAACAACTCAAGAAGGTCGACGCCTGGACCGCGAAGCGCCAGGAGAACGCCGCATTCCTCTCGGCCCACCTGCAGGGCGTCACGACGCCGCCGGTCGCCGACGGCGCGGTGCACGTCTACCACCAGTACACGATCCGGGTGCCGCAGGACCGCGACGGCTTCGCGGCCGCCCTGCGCGAGGAGTACCACGTGGGCTCGGGCATGTTCTACCCCGTGCCCAATCACCGGCTGGCCCCGTTCGCCGGCCGCACCCGCGACGAGGACCTGCCCCAGACCGACCGGGCGGCCCGGGAGTGTCTGTCGCTGCCGGTGCACCCCTCGCTGACCCAGGGCGACCTGGAGCGCATCGTCGAGGCCGTCAACGCGCTGGCCAAGGCGGGTGCGTGATGGCGAACCTCCGGGCGGGCCTCATCGGCCTGGGCATGATGGGCCGTCACCACGGGCGGGTGCTGTCCGGGCTCGAGGGCGTCGACCTCGTCGCCGTCGCCGACGCCTCGGGCGAGGACCCGCACCACGTGGCCAAGGGGCGGCCGTTCTGCACGAGCGTCGAGGAGCTGCTCGAACACGACCTCGACTACTGCATGGTCGCGGTGCCGACCGTCTACCACGAGCCGGTGGCCCTGGCCCTCGCCGCCGCCGGCGTGCACGCGATGATCGAGAAGCCGCTCGCGCAGGACACGCCCGCGGCCGAGAAGATCGCCAAGGCCTTCGAGGACGCCGGGCTCGTCGGCGCCGTCGGGCACATCGAGCGCTACAACCCTGCGCTGCAGCAGGCCCGCCGCCGCCTCGAAGAGGGTGAGCTCGGTGACGTCTACCAGATCGTCACCCGCCGCCAGGGCCCGTTCCCGGCGCGGATCGCCGACGTCGGGGTCGTCAAGGACCTCGCCACCCACGACATCGACCTCACCTCGTGGGTGCGCCAGCAGCCGTTCGCGGCGGTCGCGGCCCGCGTGGCGCACCGCAGCGGTCGCGAGTTCGAAGATCTCGTGTCGGTGACCGGGCAGCTCGCCGACGGCACCGTGACGAGCCACCTCGTCAACTGGCTCTCGCCCTTCAAGGAGCGGGTCACGATCATCACCGGCGAGAAGGGCGCGTTCGTCGCCGACACCCTCACCGCCGACCTGACGTTCCACGCCAACGGCTCGGTGAAGACGACGTGGTTCGACATCGCCCGCTTCCGCGGCGTCTCCGAGGGCGATGTCATCCGGTATGCGATCCCCAAGCGCGAGCCGCTCGCGGTCGAGCACGAGAACTTCCGCGACGCCGTGCTCGGCAAGGACTCCGACATCGTGACGCTCGCGCAGGGGCTGGCCACCGTGCGCGTCGCCGAGGCCGTCATCGAGTCGGCCCGCACCGGCGCCACGATGAATCTCTGAGCTCGACCCCCTGACCCGCGGCGGCCGGGGGCCGTCTCCGCTCGCGCCCGTCGCCTCACCGAGGCGGCGGGCGCGGGTATGCCGGCGATTGCGTCAAGTCGGGGCGGTCTGCGGTCGATGGGGGGACTATGAGCCAGCGCCCCCACTCGCCTCGCCATGCCCGCAGCGCCGTCCGAGAGCGGGGCGCCCGCTCCGCCGCCGCAGCACGGGAGCCGCTGGGGCCCAACGCCTTCCGCCGCGCGACCGGCGCGACGGCTCTGCGCCGCGCGGCCGCCGGACTCGCCGCCGGCGCGATCGTGGGCGCGGCCGGGGTCGCCTCGACGAGCCTGACGCCCGCCCATGCCGCCGAGGAGGTCACCCAGCGCCCCGCGTCGGGCTCGCTGACGATCTCGGGTCGTGGCTTCGGTCACGGCCGCGGCATGAGCCAGTGGGGGGCCTACGGCGCCGCCGACGCCGGGCTCTCGTGGCGCCAGATCCTCGACTTCTACTACCCGGGCACGAGCCGCGACTCGATCGGCAACTCCACGATCCGCGTGCTCATCAGCGCCGACGACGACGGCAACACCGCCGTCGCGCCGGCCGAGGGTCTCTCGGTGACGCACGGCCGCACGGCGACGACACTGCCCGTCGGCGCCGGCTACACCGCGTGGCGCGCGGTGCGCTACGCCAACGGCGTCAGCGTCGAATACCGCGACGCCAAGGGCGCCTGGCAGGGATGGCGCGGCTACCGCATGGGCTCGGGGGCCGTCGTCTTCCGCACGACCAGCGGCATCGTGCGCCTCCTGCTGCCCGGCGGCGTCCAGCAGGACGTGCGCGGCGCGGTCTTCGCGACGATGAGCGGCGAGAAGGTCATCACGGTGCTCAACTCGAGCATGGAGTCCTACCTGCGCAGCGTCGTGCCGAGCGAGATGCCCTCGTCGTGGCACGTCAACGCCCTCGCCGCCCAGTCGGTGGCCGCGCGCACCTATGCCGCCGCCTACCGCGATCGACAGCGCGCGAAGGGCGCCAGCTGGGACATCTGCGACACCATCGCCTGCCAGGTCTTCAAGGGCGTCGCCCGCTACACCCGCGGCGGCACGAAGATCAGCGAGGAAGAAGCCCGCAGCGACAAGGCGATCGCCGCGACCACGGGCACGGTCATGCGCACGGCCAAGGGCGCCAACGCGCCGTTCGCGTTCGCCGAGTTCTCGGCGAGCAACGGCGGCTACTCGGTGGCCGGCGGGCCCTTCTACCAGGTGGCCAAGGCCGACCCCTACGACGGGCGGATGCGCAACCCCAACACGAACTGGAACGTGCAGCTCACCGTGGCCCAGCTCGAGAAGTCCTTCGCCATCGGCAAGCTCATCGACGTGCGCATCCTGGACCGCGACGGCAAGGGCGAACTCGGCGGCCGCGTCGAGGACGTGCAGCTCACCGGCACGACCCGCACGGTCACCGTCAGCGGCGCCAAGGTGCGTCAGGTGCTCAAGCTGCGCTCGGACTGGTTCGCGGTGACCGCGACCCCCGAGCAGCCGCCGACGCCCGCCGCTCGCCGACGCTGACGAGCGGCGGGCGCCGCTGCCGGACCCGGTGAGGGGTCAGGCGGACTGCTCGGCGGCCTCCTCGGCCCGGCCGGTGAGTTCGAACGTCAGCGGTGCCCCCGTCTTGGTGCGCAGCTCGTCCTCGGTGACCCCGTCGGACAGCTCGCGCACGACGAAACCGCGGTCAGTGACGTCGATGACGGCGAGGTCGGTGATGATGCGCTGCACGACGCCCTTGCCGGTCAGCGGCAGCTCGCACTCGGTCAGCAACTTGTGGTCGCCGTTCTTGGCGACGTGCTCCATGAGCACGATGACCTTGCGCGCACCGTGCACGAGGTCCATCGCGCCGCCCATGCCCTTGACCATCTTGCCCGGGATCATCCAGTTGGCGATGTCGCCGGAGACGCTGACCTGCATCGCACCGAGGATCGCCGCGTCGACCTTGCCGGACCGGATCATGCCGAAGCTCGTCGCCGAGTCGAAGAAGCTCGCGCCCTTGCGGACGGTGACCGTCTCCTTGCCGGCGTTGATGAGGTCGGGGTCCTCGTCGCCCTCGATGGGGTAGGCGCCCGTGCCGAGGATGCCGTTCTCCGACTGGAGCACGAGCTCGACGTCGTCCGGCACATAGTTGGGCACGAGGGTCGGCAGCCCGATGCCGAGGTTGACGTAGTCGCCGTCCTTGAGCTCGGTCGCCGCCCGCGCCGCCATCTGCTCGCGTGTCAGTGCCATGTCAGGTCATCCTCACTTCGTCGAGAACTTGACTTCTTCGTGCTTGCTGTCCTCGTGGGGACGCACGGTGCGGCGCTCGATGCGCTTGTCCTTGGCCTGCTCCGGGGTGAGGGCCACGACGCGCTGCACGAAGATGCCGGGCAGGTGCACCTCGTCGGGGTCGAGCTCGCCCGGGTCGAAGAGGTGTTCGACCTCGGCGATCGTGATCTTGCCCGACATCGCGGCGGGCGGGTTGAAGTTGCGGGCGGCCTCGTGGAAGACGAGGTTGCCGTGCCGGTCGCCCTTCCACGCGCGCACGAGCCCGTAGTCGGCCCGCAGCGCCTCCTCCAGCACGTATTCCTTCTCCTCGCCGTCGACGACGAACGTGCGCGTCGGCTTCGGCTCGGACTGCTTGGCGATGTTGCCCTCGGAGTCGTACTTGAGCGGCAACCCGCCCTCGGCGATCTGCGTGCCCGAGCCCGTGAGGGTGTAGAAGCCGGCGATGCCGCTGCCGCCCGCCCGCATCTTCTCGGCCAGCGTGCCCTGCGGGGTCAGCTCGACCTCGAGCTCGCCGCCCAGGTATTGCCGGGCGAACTCCTTGTTCTCCCCGACGTAGGAGGCGATCATCTTGCTGATCCGCTGGTCGGAGAGCAGGATGCCGAGCCCCCAGTCGTCGATGCCGCAGTTGTTGGAGGCCACCGTCAGGTCGGTGGTGCCGCGCTCGTGCAGTGCGGCGATGAGCACGCTCGGGATCCCGCAGATGCCGAACCCTCCCACCGCGAGAGTGGCTCCATCGGGGATGTCTGCGACCGCCTCGGCCGCGCTGGCGACGACTTTGTCCATGCGCAGGACTCTAGCCGCCACCCGCGCCGGCCGTCCGCGGACCTCACGTAACGCGCCCTGGCGGCCGATGGGAAGGACGGTCCCGGAGCACGATGCCTGCCCACCCCCTCCAGCGCGACACCTGCGCGGCGCTGCGCCACTGTGCTTCACCCCGCTCACCCCGAGGTGTCCCACATGCCCCCAGCTCGCCTGCGCCGGCACGCACGACGCGTGGCGGCCGCCGCCGTCGCCGGCCCCCTGCTCGCCACGTCGATCGCGCCCGGCCTCACCGCAGCCGCCGACCCCATCGCCCCCAAGCCGCTGCCCGACGAGGGCAACTCCACCGCCGTCATCCGCGCGGCCGACGCCGCCGACGCGCTCGGGCGGGCGCAGAGCGCGGCGGGGCACGGGGGGAAACTCACGACGAACAGCGCCGGCGCGGCGCTGCGGGTGGCGACCATCGCCGGGCCCGTCGCGACGCGGGCGCTGCCGGCGCTCGTCGACGCGCGGCCCTCCTACGTGGGGCAGAACTCGTGCGATCCCGTCGACAAGCCGGGGGCCGTCGCCTATGCCGCGCTCATGAGGTCGACCTATGGCACCGGGTATGCGGGAATCTCGCGCTGGTGCACCGAGCCCCAGAGCGAGCACCTCGAGGGGAGGGCCGTCGACTGGATGCTCGACAGCACGAAGCCCGATCAGTTGGAGGTCGGCGACTCGGCCGTGGCGTGGCTCACCGCGAACAACGGGGAGAACGCCCGGCGCCTGGGCGTCATGTATCTCATCTGGAACCGCAAGATGTGGCGCGCCTACGCCCCGGAGCGGGGCTGGCAGCCCTACACAGGCTCCAGCCCGCACACCGACCACATTCACACGTCGCTGACCTGGGACGGCGCGATGAAGCGCACGTCGTGGTGGACCGGGTCCGCGGTCACCGTGGCGGACCTCGGGCCCTGCCGGGTCTACGCCGGGTCGCCGGCGCCGGTCTACTCGGGGCGACGCACGGGCGGCTGCCCCGCGACGATCCCGGCGCCGGCGTCGAGCTACGCGGTCTTCGTGCCGGGGCAGAAGAGCCCGACGATCGCCGTCGCCCAGCGGGCGCTGGGGATCACCGACGACGGTGACTTCGGCTACGGCACCCGCAAGGCCGTGCTCGACTACCAGGCCCGTCAGGGTCTGGCGCGCACCGGCGTGCTCGACAAGGCGACCTGGGCCAAGCTCGTGCCGTCGTCGGCGACCCCCGGCACAGGCACGACCGCGCCGCCGGCGGCGACCGATCCCAAGGTCGTGCAGCCGCCCGTCCGGGCGCTCCCGGCGAAGGTGACGACGCGCTACACCGGCTACAAGGGGGCCAGGCTCGCGGTCGGCTCGAGGGGCACGGCGGTGCGCGTGCTGCAGAAGGGTCTGCGGCTGAGCTCGACGGGCAGCTTCGACGCGCGGACCCGCACCTCGCTCGTGGCGTTCCAGAAGTCGTGGCGCCTCAGCGGCACCGGCAAGACCGACCTCAAGACGTGGAACCGGCTGGAGCTGACGCAGTTCCCGTGGCTGGGCTACCTGCAGACGACGCTGTCGCGCGGCGCCGGAGGCAGAGGCGTCGTCGCGTTGCAGCGGGCGCTGCGGATCACCGCCGACGGCAGCTTCGGGTCGCAGACCGCGACCGCGGTCATGACCGTGCAGGCCCGCTACGGGTTGACACCGAACGGGGTCGTCGACCCCACGACGTGGCGGGCGGTCGCGGCCCAGGGGCCGCAGTAGGAGGGGGCGGCCCAGGGGCCGCAGTAGGAAGGGGCGGCGGTGGGGCCTAGGGCGTGTCTCGTCACCGTTTGAGCCATCGGGTGATGGCGTGACGGCGGCCCCGCGGTAGACGATGGCGAGCTTGTCGTAGCACCTGCGTCGGCGGGATGTGGGGCCCGTGCTCGCTGGCGCCGGCGGCGAACTCTGTGCCGTGGGTGCTGATGGTCGATGGTGTTCAGGAGCGGACGAGGCGGGCGATGGCCTCCGACGCCTCGGTGAGCCTGGCCTGCCCTTCGGGGCCGCCCTGGGCGACGGCATCGACGACGCAGTGCTTGAGATGGTCGTCCAGGAGTCCGAGCGCGACCGACTCCAGCGCCTTCGTCAGGGCGCTGACCTGCGTGAGGATGTCGATGCAGTATTTCTCCTCCGCCACCATGCGGTGGATGCCGCGGGCCTGACCCTCGATCCGCTTGAGCCGCGCGAGGTAGCGCGCCTTGTCGGAGATGTAGCCGTGGCCCGCATGCGCGTCGGCTCCCTCGCTCGCGCCGGTCGCGTCCGCATCCGCCTGCACGTCGGTCTGCCCGTCCGCCTGTCCTTGCGTCGGCGTCGTGGTCGGGGTGGCGCCCGGGTTGGTCGGGGCAGCAGGGGAATCGGTGGGGGAGGCCATGGCACGTCCTTCACGTCGGTGATGCGCAGGCGGGTCTGCAACGAAATATACCCTGTGGGGGTACTGTTGTCGGTAACGAAGTACCCTAGGGGGGTATTTCGTACCGACTTGGGGCGTGTGAGCTGCGAGTCGGGCCGCACTGCGAGGGAGAGTGACGTGACGAGCCCATCCGCCCCGACCCGGGATCAGCAGCGCCTCGAGCTGGCGATCGGGGGCATGACCTGCGCCTCGTGCGCCAACCGCATCGAGCGCAAGCTCAACCAGCTCGACGGCGTCGAGGCGACCGTCAACTACGCGACCGAGAAGGCGAGGGTGACGGTGCCCGCGGGGTACGACCCGGCGCTCCTGCTCGCCCAGGTCGAGAAGACCGGATACACCGCGACCCTGCCGGCCCCGACCCTCGAGCGCCCGGCACCGCGCGAGTCGGCTCCACCGGCGGGCCCTGCAGCGGGCCCCGCAGCCGGCCACGTAGCCGGCCACGCAGCCGGCCCCGCAGCGGGGCACGAATCGGCCCACGCGTCGGATCAGGAGCCGGACCCCGAGCTGGCGGCGCTGCGGCAGCGACTCGTCGTCTCGGCGGTCCTGGCGATCCCCGTCATCGCGATGGCCATGATCCCCGCGCTCCAGTTCACCTTCTGGCAGTGGGCGTCGCTCACGCTCGCCGCGCCGGTCATCGTGTGGGGCGCGTGGCCGTTCCACCGGGCCGCCTGGACGAACCTGCGCCACGGGGCAGCGACGATGGACACCCTCATCTCCATCGGCACGCTCGCGGCGCTGCTGTGGTCGCTCTACGCGTTGTTCTTCGGTCACGCCGGGATGCCCGGCATGACGCACCCCTTCGAGCTGACGATCGCCCCGTCGGACGGCGCGGGCCACATCTATCTCGAGGTCGGCGCGGGGGTGACCCTCTTCATCCTCCTCGGGCGGTACGCCGAGAAGCGCTCCAAGCGCCGGGCCGGCGCCGCCCTGCGCGCGCTCCTGGAGCTCGGCGCCAAGGAGGTCGTCGTCCTGCGCGACGGCGTCGAGACGCCGATCGCCGTCGAGTCGCTCACGGTCGGTGACGAATTCGTGGTCCGCCCCGGCGAGAAGATCGCGACCGACGGAGTCGTCGTCGCGGGCACGTCGGCCGTGGACGCCTCGATGCTCACGGGTGAGGCCGTGCCCGTCGAGGTCGGGCCCGGTGACGGCGTCGCGGGCGCGACGGTCAACGCCGGCGGTCGGCTTGTCGTCCGCGCCACCCGCGTCGGCGCCGACACCCAGCTCGCGCAGATGGCGCGACTCGTCGAGGAGGCCCAGAGCGGCAAGGCCGGGGTGCAGCGGCTCGCGGACCGCGTCTCGGCGGTCTTCGTGCCGATCGTCATCCTCATCGCGCTCGCCACCCTGCTCGGGTGGCTCGCGGCCGGTGCGGGCGCAGCGGCGGCCTTCACCGCGGCGGTCGCCGTGCTCGTCATCGCCTGCCCGTGCGCGCTGGGCCTGGCCACCCCGACAGCACTGCTCGTCGGCACCGGTCGCGGCGCGCAGCTCGGCATCCTCATCAAGGGCCCCGAGGTGCTGGAGTCGACGCGGCGGATCGACACCGTCGTGCTCGACAAGACGGGCACGGTGACGACCGGCACGATGACCCTCGTCGATGTCGTCCCCGAGGCCGGGGTCGAGCGCGCCGACCTGCTGCGCCTCGCCGGTGCGCTCGAGCACGCCTCGGAGCATCCGATCGCCCGGGCCGTCGCCCGCGGCGCGAGCGTCGAGGTCGGCCCCCTGCCGGCCCCGGAGGACTTCGCGGCCCTCGAGGGCGTCGGGGTGCGGGGGGTCGTCGACGGGCACGCGGTCGTCGTCGGGCGCGAATCGCTCCTGGCCGACTGGTCGCAGCAGCTGAGCCCCGAGCTCGCGCAGGTCAAGGGCGAGGCGGAGCGCGCCGGTCGCACGGTCGTCGCCGCGGGCTGGGACGGACGGGCCCGCGGGATCCTCGTCGTAGCCGACACGCTCAAGCCGACGAGCGCTGCGGCGGTCGCGGGGCTTCGGGACCTCGGGCTCACCCCGGTGCTCCTCACCGGTGACCACGAGGCCGTCGCCCGGCAGATCGCCGCGGAGGTCGGCATCGAGCAGGTCATCGCCGGGGTGCTCCCGGCGCAGAAGGCCGACGTCGTCGCGCGGCTGCAGCGCGAGGGCCGGACGGTCGCGATGGTCGGCGACGGCGTCAACGACGCGCCCGCGCTCGCCCAGGCCGACCTCGGCCTCGCGATGGGCACCGGCACCGACGTCGCGATCGAGGCCTCCGACCTCACGCTCGTGCGCGGCGACCTGCGCAGCGCGGTCGACGCGATCCGCCTCGCCCGGGCGACGCTGCGCACCATCAAGACCAACCTCTTCTGGGCGTTCGCCTACAACGTCGCGGCGATCCCGCTCGCGGCGGCCGGACTGCTCAATCCGATGCTCGCCGGGGCTGCGATGGCGCTCTCGAGCGTCTTCGTCGTCGGCAACAGCCTGCGGCTACGCCGCTTCGCCGGCGTGACGACCCCGGACGTCGGCGCCGCCTCCGGTGCCGGCACCTGACGGCGCGCCCACCTCGCCGGACCACCCATCGACTCGAAGGAGACACCCATGACGACCCGAACCCACCGCCCCGCCCGCCGACTCACCATCGGCGCGACCGCCCTCGTCGCGGCGCTCGCGTTGGCCGCCTGCTCGAACACCGAGCACCCCTCGGCGCACGGAAGCGGGGATGCCGGGCACGGTGCCCCGGCGACCTCCAGCGCCCCGGCGACGTCCGCCCCGTCAGGCACGAGCGGCACGAGCGCCGGCCCGGCGGACGCGGCGCGCGCCGGCGACGTGGCCTTCGCGCAGGGGATGATCCCCCACCACGAGCAGGCCGTCGAGATGGCCGACATGGCGCTGGAGAAGTCGAGCGCCTCGGCGACGGTGCGTCGGCTCGCGACGCAGATCAAGGCGGCGCAGGATCCCGAGATCGCGACGATGCGTGCCCTGCTCACCGCGTGGGGCGCCCCGGCCGCGCCGACGGCCGGAGGTGATCACGGCACGGGTCACGGTGGTCACGGCGGCATGATGAGCGCGCAGGACATGACCGCGCTCGCCAAGGCCGACGGCGCCGCCTTCGACAGGATGTGGCTCACGATGATGATCGAGCACCACGAGGGCGCCGTGACGATGTCCGAGCAGGTCCTCACGACGACGCGCGACCCCCAGGTGTCGACGCTCGCGCGCGACATCATCTCCGCCCAGCAGGCCGAGATCGCCACGATGCGGGCCCTGCTCTGAGCAGGAGGTGAGTCTGCGCAAGGCCGCGACGGGGCCGCCCTAGAGCAGCGGGGCGGCGGTCGCGACGGCGTCCTGCGCGAGGCGTCGAGGGAATCGCCACGCCGCGACGGCCTCGGGGTCGACGCGGTGCGACACCGACAGATACGACTCCTGGCGCCGGCGCACCTGTGCGGTGACGCCGGCGTCGGCGACGACGAGGTTGTTCTCGAAGTTGAGCTGGAGGCTGCGGCGGTCCATGTTCGCCGAGCCGACGAGGGCGATGTGCCCGTCGACGGTGAGTCCGGCGTCCGGATTCTGTCATCGAGGCACCGAGGTGTCAGGAGTTCGGCGGACCCTCAGAGGTGACGTCGGCAGAACGGGCCGATGAGCAGCGCCGACAGCGCGGGCAGCGCGGCGAGGAACAGCCACGCGAGACTCGCGGATAGCCCCGGCCCCGCGGCGGCGTCGAGCAGCCGACCGGCGATCGTGCTCCCCACGAGCACGGCGAGTCCGCCGGCGGAGGCGAGGAACCCCAGGTAGGTGCCGAGGCTCTGTCCGCCGGCCAGCCGGGCGACGACGTCGCGCGCGGTGGGGAGCACGAGGATCCCGCCGACGTGCAGGAGCACGACGAACGACGCCAGCGGCGCATAGGCCCACACCCCCGGGAACGACGCGAGCGGCGCGCACACCGCGACGCAGGCGAATCCGGCGGCGAGCGCGAGGTATCCGCGCCGAAGCGTGGCGACCCGTCCCCACCCCAGGGCCAGGCGAGTGACGGGCAGTTGGGCGACGACGACGAGGAGCGCCGCGGCGACGAAGACCCACGTGATCGCGACGGCCGGCGCGCCGATGCGCCGCAGCTCGACCGGAGCGGCGAGGTAGAGCTGGGTGTAGGAGAGCAGATATGTCGAGTGCAGGGCCGCGAAGGCGAGGAAGGGCCGGTTCGCCAGGACCAGGCGCAGCGACGCGGCGACCGAGCGCGGGTCGCCGATCCGGGCGCCGGGTGGGAGCCAGACGAGCTGGGCGAGGAGGATGACGCCGAAGAGGCCCGCCGCGACGAGGCACGTCGTGGCGAACGGCACGGCGACGAGGACCGCACCGAGGACCGGGCCGACGAGCGAGCCGAGCTTGGCGCACACCGCCTCGGTCGCGACGATCTCTCGCAGGGTCGAGCCGCCGCCGGCCTCGACCTGGCCGCCCCATGCGACGATCGCCGCCTCGGTCGCGGGGGAGAAGAGCGCGGCGGCCAGCCCGATGAGCACGACGCCCGCGACGACCCCCGGCAGGGACGGCGCCAGACCCAGCGTCGCGAAGCCCGCGATCCGGATCGCGCAGCCGAGGACGATCGAGCGCCGGATCCCGAAGCGGTCGGCCAGCGCGCCCCCGATGACGAACATCCCCTGCTGGGAGAACGTGCGCAGTCCAAGGACCGCCCCGACGATCCACCCCGCGAGCTGCAGCGTGTCCGTGAGGTAGGCGGCGAGGAAGGGGACGACGAGGTAGAAGCCGACGTTGAAGGCGAACTGCGTGGCCAGCAGGAGTCGCAGCGGGGCGGGGAGTTCGGTGAGACGCCTCACGCCCCGGGCGCGCCTGCTGTCCACCTCTCCGTCTCGCGCCACCATCGAAGGTTAGGTGAGGCTATCCTCGTGCGTCGGGTCGGGTGTCCCGACCGAACCGTCTCCAGGAGGTCTCATGTCTCGTCGGCTGCTCGCACCCCTCGCGATGGGAGCGATGCTCGCCCTGACGGCCTGCGGCGCCTCCGAGCCCGTCCCGCAGGCCCCGTCGGGCGGCACCGGCGCGCCCGGCACTGGCGGGACGAGCGGCGCCTTCCCGATGACACTGCAGAACTGCGGTCAGAGCGTCACCCTGCAGGCCCCGCCGACCAAGGTCGTCTCCCTCGACCAGAACTCGACGGAGATCCTTCTCTCCCTCGGTCTGAAGGACCGCATCGTCGGCACGGCGTCGTGGACCGACCCGATCCTGCCCTCCCTCGCCGAGGCGAACACGGACGTGCCGCGCCTGGCCGACAACGCCCCGAGCTACGAGGTCGTCATGGGCACGGACCCCGACTTCGTCACCGCGTCCTTCGGGCGCCACTTCAATCAGGGCGGCGTCGCCCCCCGGGCCCGCTTCGCCGAGACGGCGATCCCCACTTACCTGTCGCCGATGGACTGCGAGGGCGGGCGCAGCATCAACGGCGGTGGCACCCGAACCAAGCCGGTGACGACCGCCGAACTCCACCAGGAGATCCGCGAGCTCGCCCGCATCTTCGACGTCGCGCCGCGCGGCGAGCAGCTCATCGCCGACCTCGACGCACGCGAGAAGAAGGCACTCCAGGGCGTCGACGGCCAGAAGGCGAGCGTCGCCTTCTGGTTCGCCGACACCAAGACGCCCTACGTCGCCGGCAGCTTCGGCGCGGCGAACCTGCTCGCGGAGAAGGCGAAGCTGACGAACGCCTTCTCCGACGTCTCCGACGACTGGATCGCGAGCACCTGGGAGGCCGTCGTGAAGAAGGACCCCCAGGTGCTTGTGCTCGGGGACCTCAAGCGCGACCGCTTCCCCGGCGACCGGCTCGACGACAAGATCGCCTTCCTCACCGCCGACCCCCTGACCAAGACGCTCGAAGCCGTCGAGCAGAAGCGGTTCATCAGCCTGCACGGCGCAGAGATGAACGGCTCGATCCGGTATGTCGACGGCCTGGAGAAGATCGGCGCCTGGTGGCGGGAGAACGGCGCGCGTGTCGACTGAGACCGACGCCCGGGCGCCCCGCAGGTCACCCAGACCGCGGGCGCTGCGCGGCGCATCGAACTCAGGCTCGGGCCCGGGCTCGGGCGTGGACCGGAGGTCTGGGCCGCGCCGGGATCGCAGCCGGTCGGCCCTGCTCGTTGCCCTGCTCGGGGCGGCTGCGCTTCTGGTGTTGTCGATCGCGGTGGCGATCACGCTCGGCCCCGCCGACGTCTCGCTCGTCAACGTGCGCGACATCGTGCTCAACCACCTCGGGGTGACGCAGACGCCGGTGCGGATGTCCGAAGACGCGATCGTCTGGCAGGAGCGCCTGCCGCGCGCGATCGTCGCGGCGGCGACGGGGGCCGGGCTGGGCATCTGCGGGATGATCATGCAGTCGCTGCTGCGCAACCCGCTCGCGGATCCCTTCGTCCTCGGCATCTCCTCCGGGGCCTCGACGGGCGCGGTCGTCATCGGGATCCTCGGCATCGGCGGGACCGGCCTCGGCCTGTCGGGCGGGGCGTTCCTCGGCGCGATCCTCGCCTTCGCGCTCGTCCTCGTCCTCACGCGACTCACCGGCGGCGGCACCGACAAGGTCGTGCTCGCGGGCGTCGCGAGCACCCAACTCTTCTCGGCACTGACCTCCCTCGTCGTCTTCGCGCTCGCCGACTCCGACGAGACGCGCGGGGTGATGTTCTGGCTGCTCGGCTCGCTCGAGGGGGTGCGCTGGCCGGACGCCGTGCTGTGCACCGTCACCGTGCTCGTCGGCGCGGCGATCACGTGGCGCACGGCGCGGGTGCTCGACGCGTTCCCCTTCGGCGACGAGGTCGCGGCGTCGCTCGGCATCGACACGGCCAAGGTGCGCCTCGGCCTACTGCTGCTCACGGCGCTCATCACGGCGGTCCTCGTGAGCGTCACCGGAGCGGTCGGCTTCGTCGGCCTCGTCCTCCCGCACGCGGCGCGTCTCGTCTGCGGGCACCGGCACAGTCGCCTCCTGCCGACGACGGCACTGCTCGGGGCGGTCTTCATGGTGTGGGTCGACGCCGGCTCCCGCACGATCTTCGCGCCGACCCCGCTGCCGGTCGGCGTCGGCACCGCCCTCGTCGGGGTGCCGGTCTTCATCGTGCTGCTCGCCCGGCGCCGGGAGCTGCGATGACGCTGTGCGCCAGGGACGTCTCCTGGGATCGCCAGGGCAATCTCGTCGTCGACTCCGTCAGCCTCGACACCGAGCCGGGGGAGACGGTCGGTCTGCTGGGCCCGAACGGCTCGGGCAAGTCCTCCCTCCTGCGGCTCATGCACGCGGCCGCCAGCCCGACCCGCGGCAGCATCCTGCTCGACGGGGCCGACCTGTCGACGCTGAGCCGCCGCGACATCGCGCGCTCGATCGCCGTCGTGCAGCAGCACGCACACTCCGACGTCGACCTCGCGGTCCGCGACGTCGTGCGGCTCGGGCGCATCCCCTATCGCTCGTTGTGGGGCGGCGACCCCCGTGGCGACGACGCCGCCGTGACCCGCGCGCTCGAGGCGACGGGCATGACCGACCGCGCCGACCGCCCGTGGCACACCCTCTCCGGCGGGGAGCGCCAGCGCGTCCACATCGCGCGGGCCCTGGCGCAGGAGCCGCGCGAGCTGCTCATGGACGAGCCGACGAACCACCTCGACATCCGCCATCAGCTCGAGATCCTCACGCTCGTCACCCACCTCCCCGTGACGACCGTCGTGGCCCTGCACGACCTGAGCCTCGCCGCGATGTTCTGCGACCGCGTCATGGTGCTGCGCGGCGGTCGCGCCGTCGCCGCCGGGCGGCCCGTCGAGGTCATCACGCGGGAGCTCATCGGCGACGTCTACGGGGTCCGCGCCGACGTCTCGACCGACGACGAGGGCCGCCTGCGGGTGCACTACCGCCCGGGCGCCCCGGTCGCGGGGGTCACGTCATAGCGAGGCGCCCTGTCGCGCGCCGCCCGGGGCCTCCCGGACGCGGAGAGGCGCAGGCAATCGAGGTCCTGTGCAAGTCGGGGTCTGCAAAAACTTGCGGAAATTCTTGCAGCCCGCTGACCTGCGGTGTTGTCGAGGGCACTCACGATTGAACGCGTTCAAAGTCCCACGCTTGCACGCGGCACCTGACAAGGCCTCGCTCGTCGACGAGCGTGAGCCGGTGACGTAGGCCGTTTCGACGCACGAATCGGGCCCCGAGACCTTCGCCTATCCGGCGGCGATCGGCGGCTCGCTCGGCCTGCGCGGACAGGGCCGTGCCGACCGCGTGCTCGCGGTGGCCGGCGACGGCTCCTCGATGTACTCGATCGCCGAACTCGCCACGGCCCGCCAGCACGACGCCGCGGTCACGTGGCTCATCGTCGACGACGGCGGCTACGGCATCCTGCGCGAATACATGGAGGACGCCTTCGGCCAGGCCACCCACACCGAGCTTGCCCGCCCCGACTTCGCGGCGCTCGCCGCGTCCTTCGGCGTCCCGGCGGTCACCGTGCCGCCGGAGGGAGTCGAGACGGCGCTCCGGGACGCGCTGGCGGCGGATGGCCCGAATGTCGTCGTCGTTCCGACGCTGCTCACGATGTTCGCCCCGACCCACGTGGGCGGGTGGCGAGCTCTTTCCGGGCGATGTCGGATCCGTGCGCCCCGTCGAGATGCGTGGCTAGGTGTACTGACCTGGGACGTTGGTTGAGTGGGTGTGATCCGCTGATCTGATCAGTGGCGCGGGGAGGGCCTCCTGCGGTGGAGTGGAACTGCCAAGTCACCACTCGCGCTCACAGGAGGCCCT
>JBDIAP010000062.1:0-20079 GCA_039812485.1 Kineosphaera sp. | reverse complement strand
GCGCACGCCGGCACGACCTACCACTTCTGCAGCGAACACTGCCGCCGGCGTTTCCTCGCCGATCCGCAGCAGTTCCTCGAGCGGACCGGCGAAGCGCCGAGCGGTGGACCGAGCGGTGGACCGAGCGGTGGACACGGCGAGCATTCGGACGGCGCTCACGACGAAAGCGCCCACGACAAGCACGCCCACCACGGGCACACCCACCACGACCACCACGAGCACACCCGCCAGGCGCCCGATACCCAGGCGGGCGCGCCGCCGGCGGGCACCCAGTGGACGTGCCCGATGCACCCCGAGATCGTGCGCGACACGCCGGGCCCGTGCCCCCTCTGCGGCATGGCCCTCGAGCCCATGACCGTGACGGCGGGTGCGGATGAGCCCAATCCCGAGCTCGTCGACATGACGCGCCGCTTCTGGATCGCGCTGGCCCTGACCCTGCCGGTCGCCGTGCTGGAGATGGGCGGTCACCTGCTGGGCGGGATCGTGTCGACGACCGTCTCGCAATGGCTGCAGCTGGCCCTGGCGACCCCGGTCGTGCTGTGGGCCGGCTGGCCGTTCTTCGAGCGCGGCTGGATGTCGGTGCGCACGAGGCACCTCAACATGTTCACGCTCATCGCGCTCGGCACCGGGGTGGCCTGGACGTTCAGCGTCGTCGCGACGCTCGCGCCGGGGTTGCTGCCCGACTCCTTCCACGACGCCGACGGTCGGGTCGGGGTGTACTTCGAGGCGGCCGCCGTCATCACGACGCTCGTGCTGCTCGGCCAGGTGCTTGAGCTGCGGGCGCGGGAGCGCACGTCGGGGGCGATCCGTGCCCTGCTCGACCTCAGCCCGAAGACCGCCCGCCGCCTCGTCGACGGGTCCGACGCGACCGGCGATGCCACCGCCCCCACCACCGCCGACGAGGAGATCCCGGTCGAGGACGTCCGCATCGGCGATCTGCTGCGGCTGCGACCCGGTGAGTCGGTGCCGGTGGACGCCGTCGTCACCCGCGGCCGCGCCACCCTCGACGAGTCCCTCGTCACCGGCGAGGCGATGCCGATCGTCAAGACCGCGGGCGAGCACGTCATCGCCGGCACCATCGTGCAGTCCGGCAGCCTCGTCGTGCGGGCGCAGCGAGTCGGCCGCGACACGATGCTCGCGCGGATCGTCGACATGGTCGCCGCGGCGCAGCGCTCCCGCGCCCCCATCCAGCACACGGTCGACCGCGTCGCGGCGATCTTCGTGCCGGCGGTGCTCGCCATCGCGGCCGTCGCCTTCGTCACGTGGCTGCTCGTGGGGCCGGCGCCCCAGTTCGCACACGCGCTCGTCGTCGCCGTGAGCGTGCTCATCATCGCCTGCCCCTGCGCGCTCGGCCTGGCCACGCCGATGTCGATCATGGTCGGCGTCGGCGCCGGAGCCGGCCTCGGCGTGCTCGTCAAGGACGCCGACGCGCTCGAGCAGCTCGAGAAGGTCGACACACTCGTGCTCGACAAGACCGGCACCCTGACGCAGGGCCGGCCGGCGCTCACCCGGATCGTCACCGCCGCTTCGGGCTCGGCCTCGGTGTCGACCTCGGTGTCGACCTCGGTGTCGACCTCGGTGTCGCAGGACGAGCTGCTGGCGCTCGCGGCCGCCGTCGAGCGGGCCTCCGAGCACCCGCTCGGCCACGCGATCGTCACGGCCGCGCAGGAGCGTGGCCTGACGCTCGCCGACGTCACCGACTTCGACTCCCCCGTCGGGCGCGGTGTCGCGGGCACCGTGGCGGGGCGGCGGGTGCTCATCGGCACCCCCGACTACCTCGCCGAGCACGGTGTCGGCGGCCCGGCCGGCGACACGAGCGCCGAGCTCGACGCGCAGGCCGACGAGCTGCGGCGCACCGGAGCCACCGTCGTCGCCGTCGCGGTAGACGGTGTGCCCGCCGGCCTCCTCGCGATCGCCGACCCCATCAAGGAGACGACGCCCGCGGCCCTGGCCGCGCTGCGCGAGCAGGGGCTGACCATCGTCATGGTGACCGGCGACAACGAGATCACCGCGCGCGCGGTGGCGCAGGAGCTCGGCATCACCCACGTCGAGGCGCAGGTGCTGCCCGACCGCAAGTGCGACATCGTGCGTGACCTTCGTGAGCAGGGGCATGTCGTGGCCATGGCCGGCGACGGCGTCAACGACGCCCCGGCCCTGGCGGCGGCCGACGTCGGCCTGGCGATGGGCGGCGGCACGGACGTGGCGATCGAGAGCGCCGGCGTGACGCTGCTACGGGGCGACCTCACGGGCATCGTCACCGCGCGACGGCTGTCGCGGGCGACGATGCGCAACATCCGCCAGAACCTGCTCTTCGCGTTCGGCTACAACGCCATCGGGCTGCCGCTCGCCGCGGGCGTGCTCTACCCGGCGTTCGGGCTGCTGCTCTCGCCGATGATCGCCGCCGCCGCGATGGCCGCGTCCAGCGTCAGCGTCATCGGCAACGCCCTGCGCCTGCGCGTCACCCGACTGTGAGCGGACCACAAGGGGACCGACCACCAAGGAGACTGTTGCCATGACCGACGCCCACCTCGAGACCGACACCGGCACCGGCGCTGCGCCGGGCGCGCAGAGCACCGGGTCCGCCGATCCGTCCGACACGCCGCACGGTGCCCAGCACCCGGGCTACCGCCACGACAAGGCACGCCACCTGCAGCGCCTTCGCCGCATCGAGGGGCAGATCCGGGGTCTGCAGCGGATGGTCGACAACGAGGAATACTGCATCGACGTCCTCACCCAGATCTCCGCCGCGACCCGGGCGCTGGAGGGGGTCGCGTTGTCCCTGCTCGACGAGCACCTGGCCCACTGCGTCGCTCAGGCGATCGCCGTGGGCGGGCAGGAGGCCGACGACAAGATCCAGGAGGCGTCGGCGGCGATCGCCCGGCTCGTGCGCTCGTGAGCTGGCCCGTAGGCACTGGTCCGCATCCTGCGGGCGGGGCGTGACAGGCTAGGGGCATGCCATGGCCGGCCGACGACGCACGCCCCGACGCGCCCGTCGCGCTGCGTCCGGGCGCGGCCGACCGGCGGGCCGCGGCGACCGGGGAGGAGGGGCGCCGCCGGACCGAGGGCCCGGGGGCCGGCCCGCGCCGGCAGCGCGGGCTGAGCCGGCGGTGGTTGGCGAGCGGCGCGAGTCTGCTCGTGGCGCTCGCGGCCGCGGCCTGCTCGTCTCCGGGGCCGACGCCCACCCCGACGACGAGCGTGACGAGCGACGCCCCGGCCCTGCCGATCGTCGTCTCCGCGCTGCCGATGTCGACCGACCTGCGCCCGGCCAACGTCGAGGACCCCTACACCGAGCGCGTCGTCGGCCTCCTGTTGCGCGGGCTCGTGCGCTACGACGCCAAGGGCAAGGCCGTCAACGAGGTCGCCGAGTCGATCGAGACTCCCGACAACAGGGTGTTCACGGTGCGGCTCGGCGCCGACTGGGTCTTCGGCAACGGCGAGCCCGTCACCGCGTCGTCCTTCGTGGACGCCTGGAACTACGCCGCTCGGGCCTCCAGCGGCCAGTTCAGCGCCCGCGACTTCGCGCCGATCCTCGGCTACGACGCCGTGCGCCGACCCGCGGGTGCGCCCGGGGCCGCGAACGACCTCGCAGGTCTCGAGGTGCTCGACGCCCGGACGCTGCGCATCACGCTGACGCAGACGGAGCCTGGCTTCGCCGACGCCCTCGGGCAGACAGCGTTCGCGCCCCTGCCCAAGGCGGCGCTGACGGACCCCGCCGCGTGGTCGCGCCAGCCCGTCGGCAACGGCCCCTACCGACTCGACGGCGCCTGGCCCGAGCGACCCGCCGGGGGCGCGACGATCCGGCTGCGGCCCAACCCCACCTACCGGGGCGGGCAGCCGCCGCAGAACGCCGGCATCGACCTGCGCGTCTACGACACGGCGGAGGCCGCCTACGGTGATCTGCGCACCGGGGTGCTCGACGTCGTCGACCAGGTGCCGGTCGCCGCACTCCCCCGCTACCGCACCGAGCTCGGCAGCCGCGGTGTCAACCAGCCGGTCGGCGTCGCCCAGTCCCTCGTCTTCCCCCTGGCCCGCGACCCGTGGCAGGGCGAGCGCGGCCTGCGGCTGCGGCAGGCGATCTCGACGGCGATCGACCGCCACGCGCTGGCCTCCGGGCTGCTCGCCGACACCGCGCTGCCCGCCACCGACCTGTCGGCGCCGGTGGTCGAGGGCTACTCCACCGAGGTCTGCGCCCAGTGGTGCACCCGCGACCAGGATCTCGCCGCACGGTCCGCGCAGCTCGCGGGCTCGTGGAGCGGGCCGCTGACGATCGCCTACGCCGCCGACCGCGACGACGGCCCGGTCGCCACCGACGTCTGCCGCGAGGTCACCCAGTCGCTGGGCCTGCCGTGCCAGCCGCGCGGCTACCCCACGCTCCTCGCGCTGCGCGAGGCCATCGCCCTCGGCAGCGAGACCGGTCCCTACCTCGAGACGTGGACGATGGCGCGGCCGACCCTGGCGGCGTTCCTCGTGCCCCGCTTCGAGACGGGCTCCCCCGACAACGGCAGCGGCTTCACCAACGACCTCGTCGACAGCCGCTTCGGGGCGGCTGCGACAGCCTCGGTCGCCGCGCAGCCGGCGGCGTACGCGGCGGTCGAGCCGCTGGTCATCGCCTCGCTGCCGGTCGTGCCGCTGTGGTCGCGCAACGCCGTGGGAGGCACCGGGCCGCACGTCACCGGGGTGCGCACCGACGTGTTCGGCTCCCCGGTCTATCCCGAGATCACGCGCCCCTGAGGCCCGGGCGGTGCTCAGCCCGGCGCTCAGCGCGCCAGGATCGCCTCGTACGCCGCGCGCAGGTCGTCCTCCGCAGGCCCCTCAAGCCGCCCGGGCTCGCCGGCGGAGTCGACGACGACGAAACGCAGCAGGTCGCCGCGGGTCTTCTTGTCCCGGCGCATCGCGACGAGGTGCTCCTCCCAGCCGTGCCCGGCCGGCGGCGCGTAGGTCGTGGGCAGCCCCACGGCGGCGAGCGCCGCGGCGTGCCGGGCGACCCCGGCGTCGTCGAGCCGACCCGCGAGCCGGGCGAGGGTGGCCGCATACATCATGCCGATCGCCACGGCCTCGCCGTGCCGCCGCGCGTAGCCGCTGACCTGCTCGATCGCGTGCGCGAACGTGTGCCCGTAGTTGAGGATCTCGCGCAGCGAGGACTCCCGCAGATCGGCGGTGACGACGCGCGCCTTGAGCGCGATCTTGCGCACGACGAGCTCGCGCAGCACGGGCGAGTCGGGGTCGAGGGCCGCTTGCGGGTCGGATTCGATGAGCTCGAGGATGCGCGGGTCGCCGATGAAGCCGCCCTTGACGATCTCGCCCATGCCGGCGACGAGGTCGGCCCGCGGCAGCGTGCGCAGGCTCGTGAGGTCGACGAGCACGCCGACGGGCTCGTGGAAGGACCCGACGAGGTTCTTGCCCTCGGGGGTGTTGATGCCGGTCTTGCCGCCGACCGCGGCGTCGACCATGGCGAGCAGCGTCGTCGGCACCTGCACGATCGCGACGCCTCGCAGCCACGTCGCGGCGACGAACCCGGCCAGATCGGTGACGGCCCCGCCGCCGACGCCGACGACCGCGTCGCTGCGCGTGAAGCCGGCCTCGCCGAGCGCCGACCACAGCTGCCGGGCCACACCGACGGTCTTGGCGGCCTCGCCGTCGGGCACGACATACAGGTGGGTCTCGATGCCGCGCGCCGCGAGCACGTCGCCGATCTGCGCGGCCAGCGTCGTCACGGCCGTGGCGTGCACGATGAGCACGCGCCGCACGCCGTCGCCGAGCAGCGTCGGCACCTCGTCGGCCACGTCCTGCTGCCCGACGAGCACGTCGTAGCCGGCGCCGGGCACCCCGACGTGGATCCGGTCGATCTGCGGGCTCACTCGTCCACGTCCTGCGCGAGCCGGGACGCCACCTCGTCGGCGACCTCGTCGGCCGTGCGACCGTTCGTGTCGACCCGCAACACCGCCAGCCTCTCGTAGATGGGCCGCCGCCGCTCCATGAGCGCGAGCCACTGCCCGCGCGGGTTGAGCGCGAGCAGCGGTCTGCCCTGGTCGAATCCGGCGCGCCGGGCCGCGTCGCGCAGCGCGACGTCGAGGAAGACGACACGGTGTCCGGCGAGCGCCGCCTGCGTGCGCTCGTCGAGCACGGCCCCCCCGCCGAGGGCGACGACGGCCGCCTCCTCCGCGCGCAGGGCCCGCGCGACGGCCAGCCGCTCCTGCTCGCGGAAGTGCGACTCGCCGGAGTCGACGAAGATCTCCGCGATCGTGCGCCCCTCGGCCAGTTCGACGAGCGCGTCGGTGTCGACGACCGGCACGCCCAGCCGCTGGGCGACGAGGGCCCCGACGGTCGACTTGCCGGCTCCCGGCGGGCCGATGACGACGACGTGCCGCGCCCCGGCCCCCGTCACCACGAGCGCATCCCCTCAGGGATCGCCTCCAGGTAGGAGGTCACGTTGCGCGCCGTCTCGGCGACGGAGTCGCCGCCGAACTTCTCGCACACCGCGTCGGCGAGCACGAGCGCCACCATGGCCTCGGCGACCACCCCGGCCGCCGGCACCGCGCACACGTCGGAGCGCTGGTGGATGGCCTGCGCCGCCTCGCCGGTGGCGACGTCGACGGTCGCGAGCGCCCGCGGCACGGTGCTGATCGGCTTCATCGCGGCCCGCACGCGCAGCACCTCGCCGGTCGACATGCCGCCCTCGGTGCCGCCGGAGTGGCCGGTGCGCCGCCGGATCGCGCCGCTGGAGTCGCGCACGATCTCGTCGTGCGCGCGCGACCCGCGCACGGCCGCGACAGCGAACCCGTCCCCGAGCTCGACGCCCTTGATCGCCTGAACGCTCATGAGCGCGGCGGCCAGGCGGGCGTCGAGCCGCCGGTCCCAGTGCACGTGTGAGCCGAGGCCCGGCGGCACCCCGTAGGCGAGCACCTCGACGACGCCGCCGAGGGTGTCGCCGTCGCGGTGGGCGGCGTCGATCTCCGCGACCATCGCCGCCGACGCCGCCGGGTCGTGCGCCCGCACCGGGTCGGCGTCGAGGCGCGCGACGTCGTCCGGGGCGGGCACGTCGGCGGTCTGGGCCCCGGTCGTGGCCGCGCCGATGGCCACGGTGTGGGCGACGAGCCGGATGCCGACGGCGTCGCGCAGGAAGGCCGCCGCGACCGCGCCGAGCGCGACCCGGGCCGCGGTCTCGCGGGCCGATGCCCGCTCGAGCACGGGCCGGGCGTCGTCGAAACCGTACTTCTGCATGCCGACGAGGTCGGCGTGCCCGGGACGCGGCCGGGTCAGCGGCCGGTTGCGGGCGATCTCCTTGGGAGCGTTGATGTCGTCGGCGGCCGCGTAGTCGGCCTCGGGCACCGGGTCGGGCGCCATGACCGTGCGCCACTTGGGCCACTCGCTGTTGCCGATCCGTAGCGCGATCGGCGACCCGAGCGTGCGACCGTGCCGCACCCCGCCCAGGATCTCCAGCTCGTCCTGCTCGAACTTCTGCCGCGACCCGCGGCCGTAGCCGAGCCGACGCCGAGCCAGGGCAGCACGCACATCGTCGCTGGTGACACCGACTCCTGCGGGGATCCCCTCGACGATGGCGACGAGAGCCGGGCCGTGCGACTCACCGGCAGTCAACCAACGCACCATGGCCGACATGCTCGCATGTCGGGCGTCTGCGCCGTCCCCGGGCTCAGGAGGTGGACCGGCCGCGCGCGCCCGGTCACGAGGGCCGGCCCTCGTCACGAGGGCGGATCCTCCTACGGGGCGGCTCGTCCTGCCGTGCGGCTCCCCCTACCGGGCGGCTCGTCCTACCGGGCGGCGTCGAGGTGGGCGAGCACCGCCGCGCGCATCGCGGCGACGGGCGCCGGGCGCCCGGTCATGAGGCGCACCTGCTCGCCGGCCTGGTGGACGAGCATCTCCAGGCCGCTCACCGTGCGCGCGCCGGCCTCGGCGGCCCAGCGGGCCAGCGGCGTGGGCCAGCCGCCGTAGACGACGTCCATGAGCACGCGCCCCGCGAGCGACCCGGCGGGTGCCGGCGCCAGGCCGAGGTCGGTGCCCGTCGGCAGGGTGCTGACGGTGACGTCCGCGGTCGCGACGAGCTGCGCGAACGAGCCCACGGCGAGCCCCGGCTCATGGCTGACGGCGATGCCGCGCCGGCGGGCCAGTTGCGCGGTGTGAGGGCGCACGGAGGAGCGGACGACGAAGACGATCTCGCGCGTGCCGAGCCGGCCGAGCGCGTCGACGACGCTGCGCGCGGTCGCGCCGGCGCCGAGCACGACGGCCCGTCGCGGGCTGTTGCCCCCGGCCCCGACGCCGGCCTCGAGCAGCGACTCCAGCGCCCCGTAGGCGTCGGTGCTGTCGGCGATCCAGCCGCGGTCGGTGCGCACGAGCGTGTTCGCCGCGCCCATCTCGCGGGCGTGCCCGGAGGCAGCGACCGCGATGGCCAGTGCGTCCTCTTTGAGCGGCATCGTCACCGAGAAGCCGAGCCACTCCGGCCCCCGCGACGCGAGGAACTCCCGCAGCCCGGGCTCCCCCTGCCCCCCGACCGCGAATTTGTCGTAGCTCCAGTCGCGCAGGCCGAGCTCGTCATACGCGCTGCGGTGCAGGATCGGCGACAGTGAGTGCTCGATGGGAGAGCCGAGCACGGCGGCGCGGCACTGCTGCACCTGCCGGGCGGTCGGTGACCTGGGGGACGTGACGGACACGACGGTGGTGGCGGCGGGAGCGGCCGCTGTCAGCACTTGCCCGGGTGCGCCTGGCACCACTGCTGGAAGAGCTTGACGTTCGCGTTGTGCTCCTCGAGCGTGCTCGCGAACCGCGTCTCGCCGGTGCCGGGATCGACGGTCACGAAATACAGCCACGGCCCGTCGGCCGGGCGCTGCGCGGCCGTGATCGACTCGGCCCCCGGGTTGTTGATGGGTCCGGGCGGCAGGCCGGGGTGCTTGTAGGTGTTGTAGGGGCTCGTCCCGGCCCGCTCGCGGTCGCTCGTCGTCACCGAGCGGCGCTGCACCGCGTAGTTGACGGTGGAGTCCATCTGCAGCGGCATGGTGTTCTTGAGGCGGTTCTCGATGACCCGGGCCACCTTGGGGCGGTCCTCGTCGCGCCGGGCCTCGCCCTCGACGAGGCTGGCGATCGTCATGACGCGTTCCATGTCGACCGGGGTCACCGACAGCGACCTCAGCTGCGTCATCGCGTGCGCCACCATCGTGCGCAGCTGCGCGGTCGCGCTGGTGCCGGGGTCGAAGTCGTAGGTCGCCGGGAAGAGGTAGCCCTCGATGTTGCCCTTGGCCGCGGCAGGCAACCCGACGAGCGAGGGGTCCTTCGCGACCGCCGCCTCGGCCTTGGTGTATTCGGCGACCGGCACCTTGGTCACCTTCGACAGCTCGGCATAGACCTCGCTCTTCCACATGCCCTCGCGGATCGTCACGCGCGTGACGTTGCGCCCCTCGTTGCGCATCAGCGACAGCGCCTGCGCCGCCTGCATCTGCTGGCGCAGCGAGTACTGCCCCGGCTGGATCTCGTCGCCGGGATTGTCCGCGAGCGCGGCCGTGAAGGCCTCGGCCGTGAGCACGACCCCGGACTTCTGCAGGTTCTGGCCGATCTCGGTGCCGGTGTCGCCGGGCTCGACGGTCACCTCGACGCTCCCGGTGCCCGGCCCCTCGTAGTCCTTGGGCGCCGTGAACTGCTCGTAGACCGGCCGCACCACCGCGTAGGCGACCCCGACCCCGCCGAAGAGCACGGCCAGCGCCAACGCGTAGACGACGAGCCGCCGCCACAGCGGCTTGCGGTCGCGGCCGTAGCGGTCCGCGTCGGCGGGGTCGCCGTGAGCGTCGTCGTCAGGCCCGCCGCCGACGTGATCACGACCGGCGAAGATGCCGGCGGACCCGGCCGAGGTGTGACCGTCGGCCGGCTGCGGGTCGTCGTCGTGCACACCCGCGGCGTGCTCATCGGGGTAGTAGTCGCCCTCGAACGCGTCGTCGCGGGCCTGCCGGGCGTGCTGGTCGGCGGCGCGCACGCCCTCGGGCTCGTCCCAGGCGTCGGGCGCGTCGGCGTCCCAGTCCCGCCGCTCGCCCGGACGACCCGCACCCGTGGGGGGCTCGTTGCTCATCGAGGCGCTCCTTTGACTCCTTTGGCATGGCGAGGCTTGCGACCACCGATGAGTTCGCCCGCGGGGCGGCCTGATGCTCGTTCGACCTCGAGCGCCGTCTGCAGGATGGTCACTGCTGCCACCTGATCGACGACCTCGCGGTGCCGGCGCTCCGGGCGCCCGCTCGCGCGGAGGTCCCGGTGTGCTTGCACAGTACTCAACCGTTCGTCGAAAACCCGCACAGGCACTGGCCGGACGCGCCGGGACAGTTCTATCGCGAAGGCGCGTGCCACAGCAGCCGCGGTGCCCTCCGCACCCGAGAGCCGTGTGGGTAGGCCGACGACGACCTCCACCGCCTCCTGGGCCGCGACGAGGTCGGCGACGGCCCCGACGGGGTCGGCGTCGGCCGGGTGGGTCGACCACGGCGTGGCCAGGATCGCCTCGCCGTCACTGAGCGCGATGCCGACCCGGGCGGCGCCGACGTCGACGCCGACGCGCACTCCCGGCCGCACCCCTACCCTCGGGCCCCGGCGGGCGCGCCGAGGCGGGTCGCGATCTCCTCCAGCGCCGCGGGCACCTTCGTGGCGTCGGTGCCGCCGCCCTGGGCGAGGTCGGGCTTGCCGCCGCCACCGCCGCCGAGCACTCCCGCGGCGGCCTTGACGAGGTCGCCGGCGCGCACGCCGGCGGCGCGGGCCGCCGCGTTGGTCGCGACGACGATCGAGGGCCGTCCGCTCGCCACCCCCGCCACGGCGACGACCGCCGGGCCGGCGTCGCCGAGCCGCGACCGCACGTCGAGGGCGAGGCGGCGCAGGTCGTCGCCGCCGACCTGGCCGGCGTCGGCGGTGACGAGCCGGGTGCCGTCGACGGCGCGCGCGGAGTCTGCCAGCGCGGGAGCGCCGGCGAGCACCTGCGCCGCCCTGATGCCGGCGATCTCCCGCTCGGCGTCACGCAGGCGGGTGACGAGCGACTCGACCCGCGCGGTGAGCTCGTCCGGGCGCGCCTTGAGCACGTCGGCGAGCTGGGAGACGATCACGCTCTCGGTCGACAGGTGGTCGTAGGCGTCGAGCCCCACGAGCGCCTCGACGCGGCGCACGCCGGAACCGATCGAGGACTCGCCGAGCAACTTGACGATGCCGAGCTGACCGGCGCGCTGGGCGTGGGTGCCACCGCACAGCTCCTTGCTCCAGTCACCGATCGAGACGACCCGCACCTCCTGGCCGTATTTCTCGCCGAACATCGCCAGCGCCCCGGACTCCAGCGCCGACGTGCGGTCCATGACCTGCGCGCCGACCGGGAGATCGTCGAGGAGCACCTGGTTGATGTGCTGCTCGATCTGGGCGAAGACGTCCGCGGGCACCGGCTTGCCCCAGCTGAAGTCGAAGCGCAGCCGCCCCGGGGAGTTCTCCGACCCGGCCTGCGTCGCCGTCTCCGAGAGCGCGTCGCGCAGCGCCTGGTGCAGCACGTGGGTCGCGGTGTGCGAGCGCGAGACCGAGCGGCGGCGGGCGACGTCGATGCGCGCCGATGCGGCCTCGCCGACGCCGACCTCGCCGGCGGTCACGATGCCCTTGTGCACGATGAGCCCGTTGATGGGCTTCTGCACGTCGCTGATCTCGACGAGCCCGCCGCCGACGCGGATGAGCCCGTGGTCGGCGAGTTGGCCGCCGCCCTCGGCATAGAAGGGGGTGGCGTCGAGCACGAGCTCGATCTCGCTGCCCTCGCCGGCACGCTGGGCCGTCGCCCCGCCGGCGAGCAGCCCGACGACGCGGCCCTCGCCCTCGACCTGGGTGTAGCCGGTGAAGTCGACGGGGTGCCCGAGCGCGTCCGCGAGCTCGCGGTAGGCGTGGGTGTCGGTGTGGCCTTGCTTCTTGGTCTTGGCGTCGGCCTTGGCGCGGTTGCGCTGCGCGGCCATGAGCTCGCGGAAGCCCTGCTCGTCGACGGCCAGCCCCTGCTCGTCCGCCATCTCGAGGGTGAGGTCGATGGGGAAGCCGTAGGTGTCGTGCAGCGCGAACGCGTCCGAGCCCGACAGTGTGGCGGCTCCCGCGCGCTTGGCCTTGGCGACCGCGGTGTCGAGGATCGTCGTGCCCGAGGCGAGCGTGCGCCGGAAGGCCTCCTCCTCGGCATACGCGATGTCGCAGATGCGGGGGAAGTCGCGGGCCAGCTCGGGATAAGACCGGCTCATGCGCTCCATGCTCACCGGCAGCAGTTCGGGCAGCACCGGCTCGTCGACGCCGAGCAGCCGCATCGAACGCACCGCGCGGCGCAGCATGCGGCGCAGCACATATCCGCGCCCCTCGTTGCCGGGCGTCACGCCGTCGCCGATGAGCATGAGCGAGCTGCGCACGTGGTCGGCCACGACACGCAGCCGCACGTCGTCGGGGTGGCTATGTCCCGCGTCCTGGGCCGAGTTGACGCCGTAGCGCTTGCCGGCGAGGTCGGCCGCGCGCTCGAGCACGGGATAGACCTCGTCGATCTCATACATGTTGTCGACGCCCTGCAGGATGCTCGCGATGCGCTCCAGGCCCATGCCGGTGTCGATGTTCTTCTTCGGCAGGTCGCCGAGGATGTCGAAGTCGGTCTTGGACCGGACGTGCGACAGCTCGTGCTGCATGAAGACGAGGTTCCAGATCTCCATGTAGCGGTCCTCGTCGACCGCCGGGCCGCCCTCGGGCCCGTATTCCGGCCCCCGATCGACGTAGATCTCGCTGCAGGGACCGCCCGGCCCGGGCACGCCCATCGACCAGTAGTTGTCGGCGCGGCCGCGGCGCACGATGCGGTCGCGCGTGACGCCCGTGAGCTGGGTCCACAGGTCGGCGGCCTCGTCGTCGTCCTCGAAGACCGTGACCCACAGCTTGTCGGGCTCCAGGCCGTAGCCGCCCGCGCCCTGATGGGTCGTCAGCAGTTCCCACGCGAACTCGATCGCGCCGGCCTTGAAGTAGTCGCCGAAGCTGAAATTGCCGTTCATCTGGAAGAACGTGCCGTGCCGCGAGGTCTTGCCGACCTCCTCGATGTCCTGGGTGCGCACGCACTTCTGCACCGACGTCGCCCGGTCGAAGGGCGGGGTCTCCTGCCCGAGGAAGTAGGGCTTGAAGGGCACCATGCCGGCGTTGACGAACAGCAGGTTGGGGTCGTCGTAGAGCAGTGGTGCGCTCGGCACGACCGTGTGCCCCTTGCTCTCGAAGAAGGCCAGCCAGCGGCGCCTGATCTCGGCGGTTTCCATCGGTAGGTCGTGTCCTTTGCCTGCTCGGGTGTGCCGGCCGGTCAGCGCGTCGGTCGGCCCGGCGGGCGGTGCGCGGCACAGGCGTCCAGTATGACGCCTTGGTCCGACAACCCTCTCCCCGACACCGTGCGGGCGGCGGCGCGTCGCCCCACAGCCAGGCCTGCGCGCGCCCCCTTCGCAGGCGCCCGTGCCGCGGCTGCAGCGGTCTCGACACCCTGTCGACCGTTTGTGGCGCACACCACGCGGATTGTCCATTCAAGGACACAGCGGCGTCACGATCTGATCTCGGCGGGCGCCGTTGGGCCGAGATCGTGCCTATCGTGGCGCACGCCGCCTACCTTTGTGACCCAAGCGCGCAAGGCGGCGCGCCGACCTGTGACCTCAGGTCGTCCTGACCCGTCCGCACCATCGAAGTGGGCGGACAGCTGGAGGAGGATTCCATGCGAGGAAAGACTCGCGCAATGGTCGTTGCAGGACTCTCGGTCACCACGTTGGCCCTGGCGAGCTGCGGAGGTGGCGGGGGCCAATCCTCCTCCGGTGGCACGGGCGGAGCCGGGGGCTCCGACGCCAACGCCGCCAACATTCGCGGCTGCAATCCGCAGAACCCGCTCATTCCGTCCAACACCACGGAGACCTGCGGCGGCAATGTGCTCGATGCCATCACGGCCAAACTCGTGCACTACAACTCCGACACCGCGGCGCCGGAGATGGACATCGCCCAGTCCATCGAGACCAAGGACAACCAGAACTTCACCGTCAAGCTCAAGAAGGGCTACAAGTTCCACGACGGCACCGAGGTCAAGGCCGACAACTTCATCAAGGCGTGGAACTTCGCGGCCTACGGCCCGAACGCCCAGACCTCCGGCTACTTCATGGAGCCCATCGAGGGCTATGCCGACATGCAGTCTCCCGCCGACGACGCCAAGGCCGCTCCGAAGGCCAAGACGCTGACCGGCCTCAAAAAGGTCAACGACTACGAGTTCACGATCAAGACGACCGAGAAGGTCTCCAACCTTCCGGTGCGTCTCGGCTACTCGGCGTTCGCGCCGCTGCCCGACTCGTTCGACCCCAAGACCTTCGGTGAGCACCCCATCGGCGCCGGGCCGTTCAAGTTCGATTCCTGGACCAAGAACCAGGAGATCAAGCTCAGCAAGTTCGCCGACTACGCGGGCACCAACAAGCCCAAACTGGACAACCTGACCTTCAAGATCTACCAGGACGTCGAGGCCGCCTACAAGGACGTCATGGCCAACAAGCTCGACGTCACCGACGAGATCCCGACCTCGGCGCTCATCGACGACAAGTACAAGAGCGACCTGCCCGAGCGCAACGCTGAGAAGGCCGAGGGCGTCATCCAGACGATCACGTTCGCGCCGGTCAAGGTCGACCCGACCATGGAGAACCCGAAGCTGCGCCAGGCGATCTCGATGGCGATCGACCGGGACACGATCATCAAGCAGATCTTCAACGGCACCCGGCAGCCCGCGACCGGCTGGGTCTCCCCGGTCGTCGACGGCTACAAGGCCGGAGCGTGCGGCGAGTTCTGCACGTTCGACGCGGCGAAGGCGAAGGCCAAGCTCGCCGAGGCCGGCGGCTTCAACGGTCGGCTCACGCTCGCCTACAACGGCGACGCGGCGCACAAGGACTGGGTCGACGCGGTCTGCAACTCGATCAAGAACACGCTGTCGGTCGACTGTGTCGGCGCCCCCGTCGTCGACTTCAAGACGTTCCGCACGCAGGTGCACGACCGCAAGGTCAAGGGCATGTTCCGCACCGGGTGGCAGATGGACTACCCGTCGATCGAGAACTTCCTCACGCCGATCTTCAAGACCGGCGCGAGCAGCAACGACGGCGACTACTCCAACCCGGCCTTCGACAAGAAGCTCGTCGAGGCGGCCGCTGCCCCCGACGCGGCGCAGTCGAACAAGCTCTACCAGGACGCCGAAGCGATGCTCGCGGCCGACATGCCCGCCATCCCCACGTGGTACGGCAAGCGTGCGGTCGGGTGGAGCGATAACGTCACCGACGTCAAGATCACCGCGTTCGGCACGATCGACACCTCCGCCCTCGCGAAGAAGTGATCTCAGGCTGATCCGCTGTTGCGCGGCCCGCGAGTTGGCGACACCTCGCGGGCCGCGCGCCCTTTGCCTCGCGTGAACTCCTCGCCGGGTCGGCGGCCGCCGACCCGCTACTCCTCAAGGAGGTGCAGTGGGCCAATACATCGTGCGCCGACTGCTGCAGATGATCCCCGTGCTCATCGGCACGACATTCCTCATCTTCGCCATGGTCTTCGCGCTGCCGGGTGACCCCACGGCAGGCAAGTGTGGCGACCGGGCCTGCCCGCCGGAATACGTGGCGCAATACCGCGCCCAGCACAATCTCGACGACCCGCTGGTGATCCAGTACGGCAAGTACGTCGGCAAGCTCGTGCAGGGCGACCTCGGCGAGAGCTACTTCGGCTACCCGATCGCCGACGACCTCGCCCAGCGCTATCCCGTCACAGTACGGCTCGCCCTCATCGCGATCGCCTTCGAGATCCTCGTCGGCATCACCGCCGGAGTCTTCGCGGGCATCCGAAAAGGCAAATTCATCGACAACCTCGTCATGGTGTCGACAGTCGCGCTCATCTCGATCCCCGTCATCGTCACGGCCCCCATGGCGCAGATGCTCTTCGGCGTGCGACTCGGCTGGTTCCCGGTGACGGTCTCGCCGCGGGGCGGGTGGTACGAGCTGCTGCTGCCCGGGCTCGTGCTCGGCAGCCTGTCGGTCGCCTACGCGGCGCGGTTGACGCGCACGAACCTCGTCGAGAACCTGCGCGCCGACTACGCCCGCACCGCCAAGGCCAAGGGGCTGACCCGCAGCCGCATCATCGGCGTGCACACGCTGCGCAACTCGCTCATCCCGGTCGTCACCTTCATCGGCTACGACTTCGGCACGCTGCTCGGCGGCGCGATCGTCACCGAGCGCGTGTTCAACATCCAGGGCGTCGGCAACTACATCATCACCGGCATCGCCAACCGCGACGGCCTGGCGGTGGTCAACACCGTGACGATCCTGGTCTTCGTCTTCCTGCTCGTGAACCTGCTCGTCGACCTGCTCTACGGCGTGCTCGACCCGAGGATCAGCCATGACTGACGTCTCCGCCGCCATGACCGCCGAGACCGTCTCGCCCGGAGCCTCCGGCGGGCCCCCCGAGGGCGGCGACGCCGCACCGGCCCGCTCGCTGGCCTCCGACGCGTGGCGCCAGCTGCGGCGACGCCCCATGTTCTGGATCGCCGTGACGATCATCACCGTGCTCGTGATCATGGCGATCTTCCCGCAGCTGTTCACGAGCATCGATCCGTCCGCGGCCGACCTGCGGCGCTCCCGCGAGACCCCGAACGCCGACGCGTGGTTCGGGCGCGACCGCCAGGGCGTCGACATCTACGCGCTGACGATCTACGGTGCCCGCGCCTCGATCCTCGTCGGCCTGCTGACGACGATCATGACGACGGTCATCGGCGGCATCGTCGGCATCATCGCCGGCTTCCGCGGCGGCTGGGTCGACGCGCTGCTCTCGCGCGTCACCGACGTCTTCTTCGCGATCCCGCTGCTCCTCGGCGGCATCCTCTTCATGTCGACGTGGCCCAACGACCCGCTCAACACGCCCTACTTCGTCGTGGTCGGCAAGGTCGTCTTCGTGCTGACGCTCTTCGGCTGGCCGAGCATCGCCCGCCTCATGCGCAGCGCCGTGATCCAGGTCAAGCCCAACGAATACGTCCAGGCAGCCCGCGCTCTAGGCGCCTCGCCGTGGCGGATCATCCTCTCCCACGTGCTGCCCAACGCGATGGCCCCCGTCATCGTCGTCGCGACGATCAACCTCGGCGCCTACATCGTGGCGGAGGCGACGCTGAGCTTCCTCGGCATCGGCCTGCAGCCGCCCGCGATCTCCTGGGGCACGGCGATCTCGGAGGCGACCAACACCATCCGCAGCAACTGGCACATCCTCTTCTTCCCGAGCCTCTTCCTGTCCGTCACCGTGCTGGCGTTCATCCTGCTCGGCGACGTCGTGCGAGACGCCTTCGACCCCAAGCAACGGTGAGGGGAAGCACATGAGCACATCGACGACCCACCCGCGCCGCGCGCACGCGGCCCAGGCCTCCGACTACACCCCGACCGACGGGCTCCTGCTCGACGTCGACGACCTCTTCGTCGAGTTCCACACCGACGACGGCGTCGCCCGCGCCATCAACGGCGTGAGCTTCCAGCTGCACCAGGGCGAGACGCTGGCCATCCTCGGCGAGTCCGGCTCCGGCAAGTCCGTCACGGCGCAGGCGATCATGGGCATCCTCGACATGCCGCCGGCGAAGATCCCCCAGGGCGAGATCCGCTACTGCGGTGTCGATCTCCTGGGTCTGTCCGAGGAGCAGCGCCGCAAGACCCGCGGCCCGGAGATCTCGATGATCTTCCAGGATGCGCTGAGCTCGCTCAACCCGGTGTTCCCGGTCGGGTGGCAGATCGGCGAGATGTTCCGCAAGCACCGCGGCATGAACAAGTCCGACGCGTATGCCGAGGCGGTGCGCCTCATGGAGCGGGTGCACATCCCGGCTGCCCGGCAGCGCGTCAAGGCGTTCCCGCACCAGTTCTCCGGCGGCATGCGTCAGCGCATCATGATCGCGATGGCGATCGCCCTCGACCCCGCGGTGCTCATCGCCGACGAGCCGACGACGGCGCTCGACGTCACGGTGCAGGCCCAGATCATGAACCTCCTGCAGGAGCTGCAGGAGGAGCGCGAGATGGGGCTCATCCTCATCACGCATGACCTCGGGGTCGTCGCCGATGTCGCCGACAACATCGCGGTCATGTATGCCGGTCGCATCATGGAGCGCGCCGAGGTGCACGAGCTCTATCGGCAGCCGGCGCACGCCTACACGCGCGGGCTGCTCGACTCGATCCCGCGGCTGGACGCCAAGGGGCAGACCCTCTACGCGATCGGTGGGCTGCCGCCCAACCTGCTGCGGATGCCGCGCGGGTGCGAGTTCCACCCGCGGTGCCGTTTCGCCCACGACGACTGCCGGCAGGAGCGTCCGGAGCTCGTCGAGCAGCTGCCCGGGCGATTCACCGCCTGCCTCTACTGGCAGGACGTCATGGCGGCGGCCGAGCTGCCCCCCGAAGGCGAGGAGCTGTCATGAGGGACGTCATCATCGAGGCCACCGACCTCGTCAAGCAGTATCCGATCAAGCGCGGGGTGCTGCGCCGCACGGTCGGGCACGTCAAGGCTGTCGACGGTGTGTCGTTCGAGCTGCGGCGCGGCGAGACTCTCGGGGTCGTCGGCGAGTCCGGGTGCGGCAAGTCGACGCTCGGGCGCCTGTTGATGCGCCTGGAGGAGCCGACGAGCGGGACCGTCAATTTCGACGGCGTCGAGATGCACTCGACCTCGGCGGCGCAGATGCGCAAGATGCGCCGCGACATCCAGATCGTCTTCCAGGACCCCTACACCTCGCTCAACCCGCGCATGACGGTCGGCGACATCATCGGCGAGCCCTTCGACATCCACCCCGATGTCGTGCCGAAAGAGGGGCGCCGCAAGGCGGTGCAGGAGCTGCTCGACCTCGTCGGCCTCAACCCCGAGCACGTCAACCGCTATCCGCACCAGTTCTCCGGCGGGCAGCGCCAGCGCATCGGCATCGCCCGCGGCATCGCGCTGCGGCCCAAGGTGCTGCTGTGCGACGAGCCGGTGTCGGCGCTCGACGTATCGGTGCAGGCGCAGGTCGTCAACCTCATGGAGCGACTGCAGGACGAGCTCGGGCTGTCCTACGTCTTCATCGCCCACGACCTGTCGGTCGTGCGGCACATCTCCGACCGGATCGCTGTCATGTATCTCGGCAAGATCGTCGAGCTCGGCACGGAGGACGAGATCTACCAGCGGCCCACCCACCCCTACACGCAGGCGCTGCTGTCGGCCGTGCCGGTGCCTGATCCGACGCTGCGCGGCAAGCGTGAGCAGATCGTGCTCACCGGCGACGTGCCCTCGCCGGCGAACCCGCCGTCGGGCTGCCGCTTCCACACCAGGTGCTGGAAGGCGCGCGAGAAGTGCAGCAACGAGGAGCCGCTGCTCGTGCAGCGCCCCGACGGGGTCGGCGAGCACCGCAGCGCGTGCCACTTCGCGGAGGTGCGTCAGGTGCTGGAGACGGTCTCCGTCGGTGATCCTGGGGACTTCAGGCCGCCGGCCGACTGATCGGACACGACACAGGGCGCGCCCCGGACCATGGGGGCGCGCCCTGTCTCGTGTCTTCGATGTCGCGAGCGGGCTCCCTACTCTCGCACAGGGGCCCGGCGGCGACGACGCCACGGGCGGACGGTGCCCATGGTCATGAAGTAGACGACCTCGTCCATCGTCGTTCGCCAGAACGTGCCGGCAGGGTCGCGATGGGCCCCCGCCGCGTGCCTGGCGCGCCGGGCGCGAGCGGGCGCGTGCGCGACAGACGCGCCCGAGACGGCACGCACCAGCGTCGGCTCGCGAAGCCCGGCGACGGGACTGTTGACGCTCATCGACTCACACCCCTTTCGGTTCACTCCCCTGCCTCGCATCATGCTGTGCCGCGCCGCTGGGCTGCGGCATTGCGACTTCCTCGGTGTGTCGCCGTCGGCGTGTCGCGTTCTGCGACAAGCTGATTCACGCCCGTTCTAGTGTCCGGCGACGACCGAGTCGCCAGAGACGAACGTGCACGCCGCCCGCAGATCGTGCAGCGCACGGAGCACGAATCCGATCCGCTCCCGTCCGACGCGGAGGCCTCCCGGATCGTCGGGCGGATCGGGCGGATCGGTGCCGCCG
>JBDIAP010000061.1:0-20088 GCA_039812485.1 Kineosphaera sp. | reverse complement strand
CAAGGTGCTCGCCGAATACGGGAGCTGACCGGCGGGCGACCCGGGACGCACCGACCCGCGACTCGAGCGAGTCGCCTCGTGTCGTGCGCACACCCTCGTCTCCCCCTGTCCGACGCTGCGCTGTCCGACGCTGCGCCGCGCCGTCGTTCGGGTCGGCGCGGGCCAGGCTGGGTGCCTTCGCGGCCCACGGGCAGGGAAGGCCGCCACCCCTGATGCATCGACGCCGTCGATACCCCGCATCGCCCGGAGGCGCTTCCGCGAGTCCGTCCCGGCGCACGACAGTGGACGACAACCACCGATGCGAAGGACGACAGCCGCCATGACGATCGCCGACGACCTCAGCGAGACCGCCCCCGACGAGCGCCTCATCACCCACCTGCGCCACATCGACCTCGCCGTGCCCGACTACGAGCAGCAGCTGCGCTTCTACACGGACATGTGGGGCCTGGAGGAGCAGGTGAGCGACGGCGGCATCGCGTTCCTCGCGGCGGCAGGGTCGCCCGAGCAGTACTCGGTGCGGCTGCGCCGGGCCGAGGAGAAGCGGATCGACCTCATCGCCTTCGGCGCGGCGACCCCGGCGGACGTCGACGCGCTCGCCGAGCGGCTCGGCAGGGCGGGCGTGCAGCTCGTCGGGGAGCCGGGGCCGCTGCAGACCCCCGGCGGCGGCTACGGCGTCCGGTTCTTCGACAACGAGGGCCGCACCGTCGAGGTCTCGGCCGACGTCGCCGTCCGGGCGCACCGCAAGCTGCAGGAGGGCGAGTCGGTGCCGGTCAAGCTCTCGCACGTCGTCGTCAACAGCCCCAACCCCGAGCAGACCGTCGCGTTCTACCGGCGGCACCTCGGCTTCGCCCTGTCCGACATCCTCATGCACCCCCGGATGGGGCAGATGATGTGGTTCCTGCGCACGAACGTCCTGCACCACAGCTTCGCCGTCGCCCGCTGCCCGCACGTGTCACTGCACCACGCCTCCTTCGAGCTGCGCGGCATCGATGAGTACATGCGCGGCACCGGTCGGCTCCTGCGCGGCGGGGTCGAGAAGGTGTGGGGACCGGGACGGCACCTGGCGGGCAACAACACGTTCAGCTACTTCCTCGACCCGCACGGCAACACGATCGAATACACGACCGAGCTCGAACGACTCGACGAGGACTCGTGGCACCCACACCTCTACGACTTCACCGACCCGATGGTCAGCGACCAGTGGGGCACCGCGAACCCGATGAACGAGTTCGTCGCGCAGCGCTCCTTCAACGACCCCGACCGCGGCGTCTTCGTCGCCCCGCCCATCTGAGGCGGGTGCGGCGTCCTGCCCCACACGCGGGCTGACAATGCCGACATGAAGACGATGCCGACATGAAGACGATGCCGCCATGAAGACGATGCCGCCATGAAGGATGTCGACCTCAACCTGCTGCCGTCGCTGCAGGCGCTGCTCGAGCTGCGCAACGTCTCGCGGGCGGCCGAACGGATGCACCTGAGCCAGTCGGCGATGAGCGCCTCCCTCGGGCGGTTGCGGCGGCACTTCAACGACGAGCTGCTCGTGCGCGCGGGGCGGGGGTATGAGCTGACGCCGTTCGCGCAGGCCCTCGCGCCCCGCGTCGACCTGGCGATGGCGCAGGTGCAGGACGCGCTGCAGCTGCACGCCGATTTCGACCCCGCCTCCAGCGACCGCACGTTCGTCATCGCCGCCTCCGACTACGTCACGGGCGTCCTGCTGCGGCACGTGCGCGCTCGGATCGCCGACGAGGCGCCCGGCATCCGTGTCGACATCGTGCCGACCGCGCGCCCGATCCTGCGCGGGGGGTCGCAGGCCTTCGGCCAGATCGACCTCATCATCGGCCCGATGGGCTTCGACCTGCCCGGCGCCTCCCGGTCCCTCTTCGTCGACGACTTCGTCGTCATCACCGACCCCGGACACGCGCTGCTGACCCGCGACCGGCTCACCGTCGCCGACATCGCGGCCGCCCCCTCGGCCGTCGGCGAGTTCGGCGGCAGTATCGTCACGCCCCCGATGCGCTTCTTCGCCGAGGCCGGGCAGGCCACCCGCGTCGTCGCGCGGATCTCGGGCTTCCAGGCGCTGCCCTCGATCGTCGAGGGCAGCGACCTCGTCGCCCTCGTGCCCCGACAGCTCGCGGCCCCGGCGACCCGCGACGGCAGGGTCGTCGCGATCGACTTCGCCGACGAGCTCGACGTCCCCCTCGTCGAGGGGATGTTCTGGCACCCCCTGCAGACCGCCGACCCCGGCAACGCCTGGCTGCGTGAGCTCGTCCGCGAGGCGGTCGGCGACCTGCCCGACCCGGTGCTCGACGTGCACCCCGTGCGGATCACCGCCACCTGACGAGCTATCGATCGCGTCGATAGCTCCTAGCCCCGAACGTCGCTTCCCCGCCGCCGGGAGCGCCCCGACGATGAGAGCAGGAACGACGTCGCCGCGCGTCGGCACCGCAGCGCGCCCGGTCCCGCGACGGGGCCCGCCGCGACCGTGACGTCGGCATCGGCATCGGCAAAGGAGCGGCTCATGGCAGCAGTGCACGACGTCCTCGTCGTCGGGGCGGGAATGGCGGGCGTCGGCCTCGGCATCCTCCTCGTCGAGGCGGGGGTGAACGTCCGCGTCGTCGACACCAAGGACGGCGTCCACGCCCTCGGGTCCGGCATCACGCTCCAGGGCAACGCCCTGCGCGTGCTGCGTGACCTCGGAGTGTGGGAGGAGGTGGCCGCGCACGGCTACGCCTTCGACGACCTCGGCCTGCGGGCCCCCGACCCCCACGGCAGCCTCGTCGCGCAGCTCTCCGAGCTGCGCACCGGCGGCCCCGACCTGCCCGCCACCCTGGGCATCTCCCGCCCCGACCTCGCGCGGATCGCCGTCGACCGGGCCGTGGCGGCCGGTGTCCGCTTCGACTACGGGCTGGGCATCGAGGGTCTTCAGGCCGCCGAGGACAGCGTGAGCGTGACCTTCACCGACGGCACGACGGGCCGCTACGACCTGCTCGTCGGGGCCGACGGCATCCGCAGCCAGGTCCGCTCCCTCATCGGCATCACGACGAAGCCGCGCCCGACGGGGATGGGGATCTGGCGCGCCTTCACGTCTCGGCCGGAGTCGGTGACCCGGACCGACCTCTTCTACGGCGGCCCGAGCTACATCGCCGGCTACTGCCCGACCGGGCCGGACAGCCTCTACGCCTACGTCGTCGAGGACTACCACCCCGCGCGCCACGATCTGTCCCCGCAGGAGGGTCTGGCCGTGATGCGCGGGCTGTCGGGCGCCTACCACGGGCCCTGGGACGACATCCGCGAGCGGCTCACCGACCCCTCCCGGGTGAACTACACGAAGTTCGAGACCCACGTCGTGCCCGACGCCTGGCACCGCGGGCGGGTCGTCCTCGCCGGCGACGCCGCCCACTCCTGCCCGCCCACGATCGCCCAGGGCGCGGCGATGGCGCTCGAGGACGCCGCCGTGCTCGCCGAGATCCTCACGGGCGCGGACACCTTCGAGGAGTCCCTGCTCCAGGCGTATGCCGATCGCCGGCTCCCGCGGGCCGGGGCCGTCGTCGAGGGCTCGGTGCAGCTCGGCGACTGGCTGCTCGCTCACGAGCGCGGCGATGTGCCCGGGCTCATGGGCCGGATCAGCACGATGCTCGCGCAGCGCCCGTGACCACCACCGCCCGCCGCCGAAGGAGTGCCCCGTGAAGTTCGCGACGATCCACCCGGTGCGCGCCGACTCCGGTGCGCACCGACCGGCTGGCCAGAACCCTGGCGGCCACGACCCGACCGGCCACGACCCGGCCGGCCCGGACCCGACGACCGGGCGCGCGGCCGTCGTCGTCGGCGACGACCGGGACAGCGCGGTCGCCCACGTCGTGCCCGGTCATGACCTCGACGACCTCGTCCGGCTCGGCCTGCCCGCGGCGCTGGAGATCGGGCAGCGGGCCGTGCGGGAGGTGGCGCCGGTCCCGCTGTCGCAGGTGCGCCTCGGGGTGCCCGTGCGGCCCGGCGCGGTCCGCGACTTCGTCGCCTTCGAGGAGCACGTCGAAGGGGTGCGACGGGGCGTCGAGGGCGTCGCCGGGGTGCCGCAGCGCTGGTACGCCGCACCGACCTTCTACTTCACCAATCCCCACCGGCTGCTCGCCGACGGCGACGACGTCGCGGTGCCGGGCGGCAGCGTGGCGCTCGACCTCGAGCTCGAGGTCGGCGCGGTCGTCGGAGCGCAGGTCCGCGACGCCGACCCGGCCGCGGGGGCGGCGGCGATCTTCGGCTACACCCTCGTCGACGACTTCTCCGCGCGCGACCTGCAGGGCGCGGAGATGCAGGTGGGGCTCGGCCCGTGCAAGGGCAAGGACTTCGCGACGAGCCTCGGCCCGTGGATCGTCACCGCCGACGAGCTTGCGGACCGCCACGACGACGACGGCTTCCTCGACCTCGCCTGCCGCGTCGAGATCGACGGTCGACTCGTCGGCGCCGACCTCCTCTCCCACATGGGGTGGACCTTCGGCACGCTCGTCGCCTACGCGAGCCGCGACTCCCTCGTGCGCCCCGGCGACGTGCTCGGCTCGGGCACGACCGGCAACGGCGGCTGCCTCGCCGAGCTGTGGGGCCGCCGCGGCGAGCGGACCCCGCCGCCCCTGACCCCCGGCTCGGTCGTGACGATCACCGTCGAGGGCCTGGGATCGCTGACCAACCGCGTCGTCGCCGGCCGCGAGCCGGCACCCCTGCCGCCGCCGCGCCGGTTCGACGCCGCGCAGCGGGCGGCCCGGCGCGCGGCCGCAGGCCTCGGCGAGGCGGGATGAGCGCGACCGTGGACCCGGCGTCGCTGCGGGACCGGGTCGTCGTCGTCACAGGGGCCGGGGGCGGCATCGGCGCCGCCGTGGCCGCCGTGGCCCGGCAGCTCGGCGCCCACGTCGTCCGCCTCGACCGCGAGAGCGGACCCGACGTGCGCGCACTCGACGTCACCGACGAGCGTGCCTGGGCCGACCTCGCCACCGACCTGCGCGCCGAGACCGGGCGGGTCGACGGCGTCGTCACGTGCGCGGGGATCACCCGCCGCGCCCGGGCCGCCGACCTCGACGCCACCGCGCTGCGCGAGGTGCTCGACGTCAACGTCGTCGGCACCCATCTCGCCGCGCGCAGCCTGCTGCCCCTCATGCCGGCGGGCGCCGGCGTCGTCATGATCGGCTCGCTCGCCGCGCGCACCGGGCACTACCCCGCGGCCTACACGGCGAGCAAGTGGGCGGTCCGCGGGCTCGCCCACGCCACCGCCCTCGACCTCGGCCCCCGCGGCGTCCGCGTCAACGTCGTGCACCCCGGCTTCGTCGACACGCAGATGACCCGCAGCGCCGCCCCGGCCTTCCGGGCGGCGTCGACGGCCGCGACCTCGCTGGGCCGGATCGGTGGCGCCGACGAGGTCGCCGGCGTCGTCGCCTTCCTCCTGTCACCGGCCGCCGCCTACGTCCACGGCGCCGAGATCGACGTCGACGGCGGCGCCGCCTCCCAGGCCGGCGCCAAGCCGATCGCCGACGCGATGCGGCCCGCCCCGACCCCCATCGACCACCCCACCTCGCCGACCGACGGAGAATCCTGATGTTCGAGTACTTCCCCGGCAACTACGTCTGGAACCTCGGGGTCGTCGCGACCCTCAACTCCGGCGGCCTCATCGACGAGGTCGACCGGGCCTGCCGGCCCCTGAAGGAGATTGCCCAGCAGGGCGCCGACGTCGGCACGACGGACTTCCTCGCCGCGTGGACGGCCGTCGCCGACGACCTCGAGGCCTCGGCCCGCGCCGACGAGGAGCGCGGCTGGGTGCGCTCGGCGGGAGAGAAGTACAAGCGCGCCGCGGTCTACCTCAGCCAGGCCGAGCGGATGCAGGAGGCGGGCGAGGAGCGCAACGCCACCTACCGCCACCTCCTGGAGCTCATGGAGACGACGTTCGCGCTCATCGACCCGGCGACACGCCGCGTCGAGGTGCCCTACGAGGGGGGCAGCATCCCCTGCTACTTCACCTCGGCCGGGCCGGGCGCGCCCGTCGTCATCATGGTCAACGGCCTGGACTCGACGAAGGAGCACATCTACACCTCCGGCTTCCCCGCCATGCTCGCCGAGCGCGGCATCTCGTGCCTGGCCGTCGACCAGCCCGGCGCCGGCGAGGCGCTGCGGTTGCGAGGCATGACGGCCCGGCCCGACACCGAGGCGTGGGTCGGCGCGTGCATCGACCACCTCCTGGAGCGCGGGGACCGCACAGACATCGACCCCGACCGCATCGGCCTCGCCGGATGGTCGCTCGGGGGCTACTACGTGCCGCGCGCCGCGGCCTTCGAGAAGCGGCTCGCGCTCGCCGTCGCCTGGGGCGCGAACCACAATTGGGGCGCCGTGCAGCGGCGTCGGCTCGAGCGGGAGGGCGAGAACCCCGTGCCGCACTACTGGAAGCACGTCCTGTGGGTGTGGGGCCATGACGACCTGGAGGAGTTCATCGCCTTCGCCGACGGCATCCACCTCGACGGGATCGTCGAGCAGATCACCTGCCCGTTCCTCATCACCCACGGCGAGAACGACCGGCAGATCCCGCTCGACTACGCCTACCGCTCCTACGAGCAGGCGACGGCCTCGCCGAAGCGCGAGCTGCGCGTCTTCACCGCCGCCGAGGGCGGCGCCGAGCACATCGGGCTCGACAACCTCCCCTACGTCGCGCAGTTCACCGCCGACTGGATCGCCGAGACCTTCGCGCAGGTGCCCGGCGGCGGGTATGTCGTGCCGGCCCCGGGCGCGACGGGGGCCGGGGCGTGACGCACGACGGGGACCGCACCGCCTGGGACCGCACCGCCTGGGACCGCACCGACCCCGAGGGCGCGGTCGCCGCCGCCGCGCGGCGCTGCTCGAACTGGGGCCGCTGGGGCCCGGAGGATGTCCTGGGCACGCTCAACCTGCTCACCGACGCCAAGCGCGTGCAGGGCGCCCGGCTCGTGCGGCGCGGGGTCGCGTTCTCCCTCTCGCAGGCGTTCGGGATGGACGGGCCGCAGAAGGGGTGGCGGCGGCGGACGAACCCGGTGCACACGATGCTCGACACGGGCACCGACGCCGAGGCCAGCACGCAGGGATTCCCCCACGGCATCGGCGGCGCCGACGACGTCATCGCGATGCCGCTGCAATGCTCGACGCAATGGGACGGGCTCGGGCACATCTTCGACCACGGGATGGCGTGGAACGGGCGCCGGGCCGGCCAGGTCGTCACCTCTGAGGGCGACCGGGTCACCGGCATCGAGACCGTCGGCGGCCGGATGGCCGGCCGGGCCGTGCTCCTCGACGTCGGCCGCGCGATCGGATCGGACGGCGAGCTGCCCGACGGGTTCGCCGTGACGGCCGAGCACCTCGAGGCCACGATCGCGGCGCAGGGGCCGACGTCGGGGGTGGGCCGCGGGGACATCCTCCTCGTGCGCACCGGCCAGCTCACGCGCGCCCGCCGCGAGGGCTGGGGCGACTACGCCGGCGGCCCGGCCCCCGGCCTCTCGTTCGGCACCGCGGACTGGCTGCACGAGCGCGACATCGCCGCGATCGCCACGGACACGTGGGGGTTCGAGGTGCGGCCCAACGAGTTCGATGTGCCCGCCTTCCAGCCCCTGCACCAGGTGGCCATCCCCACCATGGGCCTGTTCATCGGCGAGATGTGGGACCTGGACGCCCTCGCCGCCGACTGCGCCGAGCACGGCTCCTTCGAGGTCATGCTCGTCGCCGCCCCCCTCGCGATCACCGGAGCCGTGGGCGCGCCGGTCCACCCGATCGCCCTGGTCTGAGCGCTGGTGGACAGGCAGTGCAGGCCGTTGCGTCGCGTCCGGCCGTGACCGTCACGCGGCCCCCTCGATCGTCGCGGGCGTCTCAATCTGCGACGACATAAGGCGCCAGGGCCGCGACGGCGCGCTCGACGTCGGCGGGGGTGTTCGGCAGGTGGAAGGAGAGCCGCAGGCGCCCGGCGCGCATCGCGGCGACGATGTCGTGGGCCGCGATCGCGTCGGCGACCCCGTCGCGCACGGCGACGCTGACGATCGGGGACTGCCCGAGCCCGCTGCCCACGCCGAGCCCGCGGCGGAAGGCGTCGGCGAGCGCGATCGAGTGCGCGCCGATGGCCGCGACTCCGACGTCGCGCAGCAGCTCCAGCGCCGGCTGCGCGCCCACCCAGGCGAGCCACACGGGTGAGACGTCGAGCCGCCGGGCCTCGTCGGCCAGCCGCAGCGGGCCGCCGTAGATGCTGCTCCAGACGTCTGCTCCGGCATACCAGTTGGCGCTGACCGGCACGATGTCGCCCAGCCGCTCCGCCCGGACCGTGAAGAACGCGGTCCCGCGCGGGCACAGCAGCCACTTGTACGCCGAACACACCGTGTAGTCGACCCGGCTCGCGTCGACGGGCAGCCACCCGGCGGCCTGCGTGAGGTCGAGCAGGATCCGGGTGTCGTGCCGCTGCCTCGCGGTGACCAGCGCGTCGAGGTCGACCACGGCCCCGTCGGCGGACTGGACGAGCGAGGTCGCGACGAGGCTCGTCTCGTCGGTCACCGCGCCGGGCAGCTGCGCGAGCGGCACCTCGGACACGCCGATCCGAGGCTGCTGGGCGAAGAACGGGAACGTCACGCTCGTGAAGTCACCCTCCGCGACGAGCACCTGCGCCCCGTCGGGCAGGCTCGCCGCGACCGGCCCGACCAGCGCGCTCGCCTGGCTGCCGATCGCGACGTCGCGCGCCTGCACGCCGACGAGCCCGGCGTATGTCGCGCGGCTCGCCGCCACCGCCCCGTCGAAGTCGCCCGCGTTGCGCCGTCCCCGCGCGATGGCGTCGAGCGTCTCGTGCAACGCCACGCTCGTGCGACGCGGCGGCAGCCCCATCGACGCCGTGTTGAGATACAGCGTCTGCGCCTCGAACTCCCGCTGCGCCGCCTCGACACAGGTCGACCCCTGCCCGCCGACCCCTCCCGCATCCCCGCCCATCGCGCACCTCCGTCTCCGGCGGGTCTGGCTCCGCCTCTCCTCCATCGTGAGCCCCGCCCGGCGCCGCCCGACGATCGCCCCCTCCCCCGCCTGTCTCGGTGTGCGTGACCCAGTGACCTCGGCGGCCTCAGACTCGCAAGGTCGTCGCCGGGCACCTCGACGACTCCTACCCCTGGCCGCCCGGGCAGTTGCGCGGCGCCTGGGCCACACCGCGGCCGGTTTCCTAGGCTGGGCAGATGGATGCGCGACTGCTGCGGCACGCCCTCGACGCGCGGGGCTTCATGCCGCCGGAGGAGGGGATCGCGCTGTACGAGGAGGCGGTCGCGCGGTTGCCGCACGGGCCGGGGCTGGAGATCGGCACGTGGTGCGGCAAGTCGGCGATCTACCTCGGCGCGGCGGCGCGGGCCACGGGCTCGACGGTCTTCACCCTCGACCATCATCGCGGCAGCGAAGAGAACCAACCCGGCTGGGAATTTCACGACCCGAGCCTGCTCGACGCCGAGGCCGGGCGCCTCGACACCCTGCCGCATTTCCGGCGCACGATCACCGCCGCCGGCCTGGAGGAGGAGGTCGTCGCGATCGTCGGGCGCTCCCCTACGGTGGCGCGGCACTGGCGGACGCCGCTCGCGCTCCTCTTCGTCGACGGCGGCCACACCGACGAGCACGTGAGCGCCGACTACGAGGGGTTCGCGCGCTGGGTGCAGCCCGGCGGGTGCCTGGTCTTCCACGACATCTTCGAGCGGCCGGAGGACGGCGGGCAGGCGCCGTGGCGCTGCTACCGGCGGGCGCTGGAGTCGGGCCTGTGGCGGGAGACGCACGCGGTCGGCTCACTGCACGTGCTGCGCCGCACCGACGAGGGACCCACCCCGCGGACCCTGTCGTGATCGAACTCGCCCGGCGCACCCGCGCGCTGCCCGCGCCCCCGCACGTGGTCTTCGAGTCACTCACCGATCCCCGTCGCCCCCAAGGTCGCCCGTGGCTCGTCCTCCTGGCCGACGAGACCGAGCCGCGTCTCCTCGACGTCGCCCATCCACACACTGTCGTGTGGAGTTCACTCTGGCCGGGCCGGCCCGAGGATGGGATCCACCTGCACCTCGCGCCCAGAGGACCGGGCGGGACGAGCCACGAGAGCGCCCTGGAGTTCGTGCTCCTGACCCCCGACGGCGAGCCCGACCCACCGACGCTCGGCCACCTGCGCAAACGCCTCAATCACCTGTTCTTCGCCGACCTGCGCTTCTCCTTCGGCAAGTAGCAGAGGCACGAACGTCGTACATCAAACGCCCGTCCGTCGCGGCGCGCAGGAGGCTCAGGGCGTTGACCTGCGCCGATGCGATCGCCCGCGCGCGCGACGAGGGGTAAACCACGGGTTGATGTACGACGTTGGTGCCTCGCGTGCTCAGGCGTCGCCGCCCGAGCCGTCCTCGACCTGCTCGACGGTCCAGTCGCCGCGCAGCACGGAGTAGAGGTAGCCGTCGCGGAATTGCCCTGCGCGCCAAAGTGCCCCGCGCACGAGCCCCTCCTTGGCGAAGCCGATCCTGTCCAAGGCCCGCTGCTCGGCGACGTTGTCGACGTCGACGTGCGCCTCGACCCGGTTGGTCACCGTGTGCCGGAAGAAGAGATCGGCGAGCTCACGCTGCGCCCGCACACCCAGACCGCGGCCGCGGGCCTCGGGCCGCAGGTAGATCCCGATCATCGGGCAGCGACTCGCCGTCGTCGGGCCCCACTGCACCCAGTGCCAGGTGACCTCGCCGCGCGCCGGCCCGTCGGCGTCGAAGGCGATGACCAGCCCGCCGTCCTCGTCGAGCCGGCACGAACGGTCGGGGTTGACCGCGTGCGGCCCGAAGTCGTCGTAGGCGGACTCTCGCGCCAGCAGCAGGTCGTGGTCCTCGGGTCGATAGGGGCGCAGGCAGGCCATGGGCGAAACCCTACGCCGCGGACCGCCGCGGCACCGCAGCCGCGGAGCTGCTCAGGTCGCGAAGACCCGAGCGGTCGCGCTGCGCGGATCGAGCGCATCGACGGCGAGGATGACCGCCGCGCCGGTCCAGCTCGAACGCTCGATGGGCCAGCGTTCGTCGTCGGGATACACGTAGCCCGTGTGATAGGCACCCGCCGGGTCGCGCAGGTGCTGCATGTCCGCGACGAGTCGCGCCGCGCGGTCGCGATCCCCGAGCCGCGCCAGCGCCAGTGCGAGTTCGCAGGTCTCGGCGCCGGTGACCCACGGGTGGTCGTCGACGCAGTGGATGCCCAGCCCCGGCACGACGAACTCGTCCCAACGCGCCGCGAGCCGGGCCGCCGCGACGCCGCCGGTCAGGGCCCCGCCGAGCACGGGGTAATACCAGTCCATCGAGTAGCGCGCCTTGTCGAGGAAGGCCGACTCCCGCCGGGCGATCGCACCCGCGAGGGTGTCGGCCGCCAGCTCCCAGTCCGGACGCGTCGCGCCGAGCACCTCGGCGAGCTGCGCGCCACACCGCAGCGCGTGGTGGATGCTCGCCGACCCGGCGAGGAGCGCGTCGGGGCAGGGCCGGCCATCGTCGATGGCCCAGGCGATGCCGCCGAAGGGCAGGGCCGCCGCGACGACCGCCTCCAGGGCCGCCGCCACCACCGGCCACAGACGCGCGACGAAGCCCTGGTCGCCTCGGGCACACCAGTGCTGCCACACACCGACGGCCACGTAGGCGGTCATGTTCGTCTCGGCTGCCGCGTCGACGACCTCGACGCCGCCCGCGCCCACACGCCACTCCCGCGGCCACGTGCCGTCGGCGCGCTGCTCACTCGCCAGCCAGTCGAAGGCCCGCGCCGCAGCCTCGTCCCGCCCCGCGACGAGCAGCGCCATCGCGCCTTCGACGTGGTCCCATGCATCGACCTTGCCGGCCGTCTCGCCCCGCGTCTCCCAGGCGATCGCCCCGCCCGGCGCCTGGCACGACTCGACGAAGTCCGCGGTCGCGGCCAGCTGCACCCGGGTCGGCAGCGCGGCGAGCGCCCTCACGAGCGGGGTCGCTCCGGCTTGCGGGCGTAGAGGACGAGCGACTTGCCGAGCACCGGGTCGAGGGCCCGCTCGGCCGTGCGGGTCAGCCGCGGCGCCTGCATGAGGTCCCACACGAGCAGCCGGTGGTAGGCGCGCACGGCCGGGTTGTCGTCGTTGCCGACACCGACGGCGCACTTGAGCCACCAGTAGGGGGCGTGCAGCGCGTGCGCATACCCGTGCCCGTAGACGTCGAGCCCGGCCTGCGTGAGCTGCCCCGCGAGCTGGTCGCGCCGGTAGATGCGCACGTGCCCGCCCTCGACCTCGTGGTATTCCTCCGACAGCGCCCAGCAGACGCGTTCGGGCCAGGCGCGCGGCACGGTCACGGCCACGGTGCCGCCGGGCCGCAGCACCCGCACCGCCTCGGCGATCGCGCGGCGGTCGTTCGGCACGTGCTCGAGGATCTCGGCGACGACGAGCCGGTCGAAGTGGCCGTCGGCGAAGGGCAGGTCGAGCGCGTCCCCGCGGCAGGTGCGCGCCCCGCCCGGCGCCCCCTCGCCCTCGAGCGCCATGGCCCCGAACATCGTCTCGACGTCGGCGAGGTCGGCCTGGTTCTGGTCGAAGGCGACGACCTGGGCACCCCGGCGATACAGCTCGTAGCTGTGCCGCCCCTGCCCACACCCGAGGTCGAGCGCCCGCTCGCCGGGTCGCACCCCGAGCCGATCGAAGTCAACGGTGAGCATGCAGCGGAGTCCCTTCGTCGTGCGGGGTGGGCTGATCGCGCCGAGTGGGTGCGTACGCAGCGGCGTCGCGCTGCGAGGAAGCGCCGGGGTGCGCCGGCCCGACCGGCCGCGCCCACTCCCGCAGCGGCGCTACTGCCGGCGCTGGGGGCACGACGACCGGGCTGGTCGCCTCGTCATCGCCGGCCGGGGCCACCCCCATCGCCCTCAGGTAGAGAGCCACGGTCGCCCGCGCGACCGCGGGCCACGCGAACCGCTGCACCGCCCGCTCCCGCCCGGCGACGCCCATCGCCTCCCGCCGCGCGTCGTCGGCGAGCAGCGCACCGATCGCGCCGCGCAGGGCCGCGGGATCGCCGGGCGGCACGAGCTGCGCGCAGCGGCCGTCGTCGCCGAGCACCTCGGGCAGCGCCCCGGCGCGGCTCGCGACGACCGGCGTGCCGCACGCGAGGGCCTCGACGGCGGGCAGCGAGAACCCCTCGTAGCGCGACGGCACGCAGGCCAGCTGCGCGGAGCCGATGAGCACCGCAAGCTCGGCGTCGCTGATCCCCGCGACGAAGCGCACCCTCATCCCCAGGCCGAGCGCGGCGACGAGCCGGCGCGTGCGCTCCCCCGGCGTCGCGACGAGCACGAGCTCGCGCACCGCCGGCAGCGCAGCGATGGCCTCGAGCAGCGTGTCGACCCCCTTGAGCGGGGTGTCGGCGCTGGCCATGGCGACGATGCGGCCCGGCACGCGCGTCGGCCCGGGGGCGAAGACCTCCGTGTCGACGCCGAGCGGCACGACCTCGACGCGCTCGGGCGCGACGCCGAAGTCGGCGACGATGTCGCGGGCCGACGACTGCGAGACGGTGACGATGTGGTCGAGCCGTCGCGCGACGCGGGCCTGCATGCGGACGAAGCCGTACCAGCGGTGCAGGCTGAGGCGGCGCCAGCCTCGCGCCGCGGCGAGGTCGGTGCGCCGATCGCGGCTGATGGGGTGGTGGATGGTCGTGACGAGCGGGGTGCGCCGGGCGATGGCGAGCATGCCGGAGCCGAGGCCCTGATTGTCGTGCACGACGTCGAAGCGGTCGCCGTGGTCGCGCAGCCAGCGCCGCGCCCGCAGGCTGAACGTGCGTGGCTCCCCGAAGCCCGCGGTGCACATCGTCGCGACCTCGAGCACGTCGATCCAGTCGCGGTATTCGCGCAGGCGCGGCATGCGGAAGGGGTCGGGCTCGCGATAGAGGTCGAGACTCGGCAGCCGCACGAGGTCGACGCCGTCGCCGAGCCGGTCGAGCATCGGGTAGGGGGGTCCGGAGACGACTGTCACGTGGTGGCCGAGGGCCGCGAGCTCGCGGGACAGGTGGCGGACGTAGACGCCTTGTCCCCCGCAGTGCGGCTTGCTGCGATAGCTCAGCAGCGCGATGCGCAGCGGGCGCGCGGGCTCACTGTCGGCGACCAACGCCCCACCTCCGGCCAGAATCGTCGGCACGCGAGCCGTGGTGGCACGTCACGCCTGTTCAGTTGCCGTCCAGTATCGGATACCGGTCAGGGGCGGCGGCGACCAGGTTCCGCGCGTCGCGTCGGCCGGGGCGTCGTGTGCGCCCCCGACAGCCGCGGGCCTCAGGACGGGAGGGCCGGCTCGCGCAGGTGCTGCAGCAGGGTGCGCGTCACGTCGCGCGCGTCCTCGTAGTCGTAGGGGTCGCTGGGCAGACCTCGCCAGTCGGCGAGGATCGAGATCTCGGCGGCGACCCGCTCGATGTCGACCCAGCCGCCGGTGGCCACGCTGTGCAGCGACTCGCCCTGGCGACCGATCGCGGCCTCGAAGGCGTGGACCATCGACTGGGCGCGGTCGCTGAGGAGGTGTTCGGGGTAGGAGCCGGGCAGGGTGCGCTCCCAGCGGTCCCGCACCGCTGCGGCGGCGCGACGCGGATCCCACGCGCTCGGCCTGGGCAGCGCGCCCGTTGTCCCGGCAACGGCATGCACGGTGAGTTCCTTTCCGTCGGTGTGCATTGCGAGCGGTGACAACACTGGCTCCGCGACTGGCGGTCGTGCGCCCGCCAGGGTGCTGCGCCCGCCTCGTCGCGACGACGGGGAGGGTCGGTCGCACGACTCGTTCTTTCCCGGTGCTCATCGGCAAAACGCATGGTGTGTCAATCACGCTACGAAATGGCGAGCATCACAGACAAGCCCGACTCGCCGTCGCGGCCGACGCCACCCCCGGACGCGACGGTGCCGGCAGCCCGAAGAGCTGCCGGCACCACCTACGCCCTGATGGCCAGGGGCGACGCTGATCAGATGCCGCCGAAGACGCTCCCGAGCGCGATGATGACGATGAGCGCGATGACGGGCACGACGACGGCGACGACGCCGATGTCCTTGTAGGACTGCTTGTGCGAGAGACCCGTGATGGCCAGCAGCGTGATGACCGCGCCGTTGTGCGGCAGGGCATCGAAGCCACCGGAGGAGATCGCGGTGACGCGGTGCATGAACTCCAGGCTGATGCCCTGGGCCACGGCCTGCTCCCGGAAGGTCTCGCCGAGGGTCTGCAGGGCGATCGACATACCGCCCGAGGCAGATCCGGTGATGCCGGCGAGCACGTTGACGGCCACCGCGAGGTTGATGACGGGGTTGCCGGAGATGCCGAGCACGGCGTCGCGGATCATCGCGAACGCCGGCAGCGAGGCGATGACCGCGCCGTAGCCGACCTCGCTGGCCGTGTTGAAGATCGGCAGCAGCGAGCCCATCGTGCCCTCGTTGATCGAGCGCTTCGTGTCCTCGAGGCGCCGCCAGTTGAGCGCGAGGATGAGCACGCAGGCCGCGACGAGCGCCGCGATGATCGCCCAGATGCCGCCGACGGTCTTGAGGTCGGTCGGGCCGTAGGCCTTCTGCGACAGGTAGGAGGTGTCCATCGCCGGGAAGACGTAGTTGACGAGCACGTAGTTGAGGACGATGACGACGAGGATCGGCGCCATGGCGACCGCGAACGGCGTGCGCACCTGCGCCCGCACCCGGGTGGCGACGCTGCCGCCCTCGGCCTCGGCGCCGTCGCGCTGGTCCGCAGGCTCGCCGTCGGCATCGGCCGTGCCGCCGTGGCCGCCCGCGCCGGAGACGACGGTGCCCGTGTTGCCGGCCTGCATGAGCGGTCCGTTGTCGTAGCCCTCGCCCGCCGCGGCCGCCTGGCGCGCCCGCCACGTCAGCCAGGCCATGCCGCCACCGAGCATGATGACGCCGGCGATGATGCCGAGCACGGGCGCCGCGAAGGCGTTGGTGCCGAAGAACGGGTTGGGGATGGCGTTCTGGATGGCCGGCGTGCCGGGCAGCGCGGTCATCGTGAACGTGAACGAGCCCAGCGCGATCGCGCCGGGGATGAGCCGCTTGGGCACGTCGGCCTCGCGGAAGAGCGCGGCGGCGATGGGGAACACCGCGAAGGCCACGACGAAGAGCGACACGCCACCGTAGGTGAGGATGCCGCACGAGAGCACGATCGCCAGGATCGCGCGCTGCGCGCCCAGCTTGTCGACGATGGCGTGGGCGATCGAGCGGGCCGAGCCCGAGTCGTCCATGAGCTTGCCGAAGATCGCGCCGAGCAGGAACAGCGGGAAGTAGGTGATGGCGTACTTGCCGAGGGCCGGCATGAACACCTGCGTGTAGGTCGCCAACAGCGGCCCCGCGGCGAAGACGGTGGCGAAGAGCGCGCACAGCGGCGCGAGCACGAGCACGTTGACGCCGCGATAGGCGAAGAAGATGAGCAGTACGAGCGACAGGATGACGCCGATGAGGCCGAGCATGCACCTCTCCTTTGAGATGTCCGTGTGGTGGCGGGCGTGAGTGAGGCCGACGCGAGGCCGGCGTGCGACTCAGGAGTCAGGACGCGGCCGCCCGAGGGGGCGGCCCGCGCCACCGTAACCGCCCTCATGGGTGGGCGCTGTCCGAAAATCGCACCCGTAGCGCAACCGTGACACCGGCTCGCAGGGCCGGACCGGGTGTTTGCCGACCACCGGCCCTGCGCCGACAATGGCCGGACGAGGTGCTTCGTCGCGCGGTGTGGCGGCAGCGCCGGGGGTCGAGGTGGAGCATGAACAAGAACGTCATCCGCTATGCCGCGGTCGGCGCCGGCGTCGTCGCCGCGCCGATCGTCGGCCCGATCGTCGCGGCGGGCCTACGCCGGTGGGCGGGCGGCGCGGCGCGCCGGTGGCGGCAGGATCGCGCCGACCGGGCGACGCGGGCCGCGCGGGCGTTCGGCGGCTCGGCCGAGCCGTTGCCCCAGGTGCTGCACGAGCTCGAGCTGGCCCGCCTCGCCGGGGAGATCCAGCGCGAGCGCGAGGAGCGCAGGCCGGGCCGGCTGCATCGCGTGCGGGCCAGCACCGCCGCCTACGACGGGGCGCTCGTCGACGCCTGTCGCACGGTCGGCATCGAGCATCCCCGCGGGGCGCTGCCGTGGTCCGATGCCGACCGCTACGACGTCGAAATGCGGCTGCTCGCGGCGGGCGTCCACTGGTGAGCGGCGCGCCGGTCAGTCGAGTTCTTCGCGCAGGAGCGCGCCGAGGCGGGTGACGGCGTCGACGAGCTGCGGCGCGGCGACGCCGGAGAAGCTGAACCGCGCGTGGTTCGGCTGGTGGTGCACGGGGAAGAACGTCGCACCCGGCACGTAGGCGACCCGAGCCCGCGGCAGCGCCCGCTGAGCCATGAACTCCGCGGCGTCGAAACCCTCCGGGAAGCTCACCCACGTGAAGAGGCCGCCCTCGGGCACGCTGACCCGCACTCCGGCGGGGAATTCGGCGGCCATCGTCGCGACCATGAGGTCGCGCTTGGCGCGGTAGGCGTCGCGGACCACGCCGATGTGGGTGTCGAGGTCGAAGTCGCGCAGCAGCCGGGTCACGGCGGTCATCGCAAGGGTCGCCGTCTGGGTGTCGGCGGCGAGCTTGAGCAGGCCGAGGGCCTCGATGAGCTGCGGTGTCGCGGCGGCCCAGCCGAGCCGGAGCCCGGGCGCGAGGGTCTTGGAGAAGCTGCCGAGGTGGATGACGCGGCCGTCGGTGTCGAGGCTCGACAGCGTCGGCAGCGTCTCGCCCTCGTAGCGCAACGCCCGGTAGGGGGTGTCCTCGAGCACGAGGACATCGTGCCGCCGCGCCAGCTCGAGCAGGTGGTGGCGCCGGGCCAGGCTCAGCGTCGCCCCGGTGGGGTTGGCGAAGTCGGGCACGACGTAGACGAACCGCGGTCGGGCACCGCGCTCGAGCGCCGCCGCCAGCGCATCGGTGTCGAGACCCTCCTCGTCGCCCTCGATCGCGAGATAGGCCGGCTCGTAGGGGTTGAACGCGATGAGCGCCCCGAGGAAGGTGGGGTCGGCCGTGACGATGAGGTCGCCCGGGTCGATGAGCAGCTTGGCGACGAGGTCGAGTCCCTGCTGCGCCCCCTGGAGCACGAGCACCTGCTCGGGGGTCGTCCGGTCGCCGTCGGCGCGCATGCGGTCGGCGATCGCGGCGCGCAGCCCCGGCAGCCCGTTCGACGCCGTGTATTGCAGCGCCTGCCCCGCCTGCGCGGCGAGCACGTCCTCGTAGGCGGTGCGCAGCGCCGTGACGGGGAAGTGCGCGGGGTCCGGGTAGCCGCCGCCGAACGACGTGACCTGCGGGTCGTCGCCGAGGGCCAGCAGCTCCCGGATCGCCGACGGGCGCACGCCCGCCATCCGCCTCGCGAAGTGCATGTCTCCTCCTTCGTGCCGACGTCATGTCAGGTGAGCGTCAGGCTACTGGGGCGGTGCGTCGCGGCCGGGTCGCCGGCCGTGGTCCGGGCCGGGAGACGGCTCGGGCCGCACCCCCGCATAGACGCCGGCGATCCGGTAGCGCAGCGGCGCCGCCTCGTACTCCTCCATGACGTGCGCCAGCCACCCCGCGGTGCGCGCGATGACGAAGACGAGCTCGGGCGCCTCCGCCTGCCAGTCGAGCACGTGCGCGAGGGTCGCCAGCCACAGGTCGCTGTTGGCGAACGTGCCCGCCCACGAGTCCATCGCGGCGACGAGCCCCTGGGTGGCGAGCACCGCGGGGTGCCCGCCGAGACGCTCCGATTCCGCACACAACAGTGTGGCGAGTGAGTCGGCGCGGGGGTCGCGGTGGCGATACATCGGCTGCCCGAACCCCGCGGGAGGCCGGCCCGACGCGACGAGCTGGGCGATGACGCCGTCGAGGTCGTCGACGGCATCGCCGACGATCCGGTAGTCCGATCGCGGCGCCATGCCGTGCAGCGGACTGTCCATCGCGCCGAGCGCCGCGCCGATCACCGCGTAGGGGTGCGCCCGCCCGCTCGCGGCCACCCGCGCTGCTCGGGTCGAGATCGCCAGGTCGTGGTCGGCGAGCAGGCACAACGCGGCGTCGAGGAGCGCGACCGCCGTGTCGTCGACCCGGCCGCCGAACGCGTGGGCCAGCCGCCGGGCCAGGCGCCCGCCCGCCGGGGCCGCGCCGGCGCGGATCGTCAGCGCGTCGACGGCGGCGCCGAGGATGCGTGCGCCGACCGCCGTGACGGCCTCGGGCCGAAGGTCGGCGCGGAGCGGGTCGGCGGCTCCGAGCAGGTCGACGCACACCTTGAGCAGGTCGAGGCCGCGGGCGCGGGGTGGCAGCGCGCCGACCGCGGCCCGCAGCAGCGCGTCGTCACCCGGCCGCGCGACGAGTTCGACCGGCGGGGCACGCCACAGCAGCGCGCAGACCTCCTCGTAGGTGGCGCCGTGGGCGACGAGCCGGGGCACGTCGCGGCCGCGGTAGGCGAGCGTGTCGCCGGCCCCGATGAGCGTGATGTGGGTGTGGATGCGTTCGGCGCCGCCGGGCGAGCGCGGCGTGCGCCCGCGCGACTGGAGTTCCTCGACCTGCGCGAGCGGAAAGAAGCTCCCCCGCTGACCGGCGATCGTCGTGCGCGCGAGCAGCCCCCGGCTGACGTAGGCGTAGACGGTCTGGGTGCGCACTCCCAGGTAGGCCGCAGTCTGCGCGGTCGTCAGGTGGTCCTGGCCGTCGATGACGACGGGGACCGTGCGGCCCCTGCGGCCGGGGCGGCGAGCGGGCTGAGCCATGGCGGGACAACCCCCTCGATCGACGCTGACATTGACGAGATCAACGTTGACAATAACGCGTGCCCGGCCCGAATCTGGCGATCGGGACCCATCGGGCCGGCGCTGCAGGGCCGGCCTGCGACCGGATCGCCCCGTGACCGGTCAGCAGCACCGCACCGACATCCGCACGCCCGACCAGACGCACGCCCGACCAGACGCACGCCTCACCAGTCGCATCGACCAGCACGCACCCGACCAGCCGCCCTGACGAGAGGCACCGATGGGCAGCACCGACGGGCAGCACCGATCGACATCACCGATCGACATCACCGATCGACATCGACCGGGACCACGGCCGGCTCCATCGCCGGCAGCACTTGACCGGCACGAGTCGCCGCGATCGGCGCCGTGCCGCCCCTTCG
>JBDIAP010000060.1:0-20108 GCA_039812485.1 Kineosphaera sp. | reverse complement strand
GCGACGCGCTGCGCCACTCGGTCGCGCGGCGGCGGCCTCGCACTCCTCCGCTGGCGACGCACTGACCCCTACGCCCAGCCTGTCGCCCCGGGCGCGGATCCCACGTCAGGTCACGTTCTAGTCGGCCTCGACGACCTCGGCCTCGACCTCGACGTCCTCACCGGCGTGCGGGTCCCGCAGCACCATGAGGCTGGCGCGCTCGGCCTCCCGGACGATGGTCACGAGCACCGCGACGAACGCGTCGATGACGGCCTGAGTGGCCTCCGCGTCCCGGTCGACGAGCCACGCGAGCATGATGCCGTCGGTCAGCGCGAGCACCATGCGGGCCAGCGTGCGCGACGACAGCGCCTCGGAGCCCTGGACTCCCATGCCTTCGGTGATGAAGCTCTCGATGACGTCGAGATAGGTCTGGTAGAGGAGGCGCGCGGCCTCCCCGTCGCCGCGGATCGACCACGCGGCGAGCTCGTAGCTGAGCAGCTGACGCCCGGGGGCGCTCTGGGTGACCTCCCAGAAGGTCTGGAACGCGGCGCGGGTCGTCCGCTCGAATCCTCGACTCTGCTCGATCGCCTTGGCCACCGGCCCGAGAATGGGGGTCGCGAACGACTCCGCGACAGCATTGAGCAGGGCTTCTTTGCTGCTGAAGCAGTAGTGCACGACGCCGAGGGAGACGTTGGCCTCGTCGGCGATACGGCGGACCGACGCGGCGGCCAGACCTTCGCGAATCGCGAGGTCGATCGTCGCCTCGATCAGCTGCTCTCTGCGTTGTTCCGCAGGGACTCGGGACATACGCCACACGATACGGACCCATCCGGTCCCCCCAGGCATGCGAACCTCGAACCTTACCGAGCGCATACCGTGCCGTTATCAAACCTTGACCCGACAGTGACGGAAGCCCGACAGCTAGTGCTCCACATCACGCCGCTGCGCGGACTACTGACGAGCAGCGCTGATGCCCAAACGAATTCGACTACACGGGTCGGTCGACGACGCTGCCGACGAGTGCCTTGAGGGCGCGCACGGCGTCGGTGTCACCGAGCGGGTCGAGCAGCTGCTGGGCGGAAGCCGCGTATTCACGCGTGTGCCGGGCAGCGCGCTCCATCGCCGGGTGGGCACGAAGCAACTCGAGCGCCTCGGCGTGCCGCTGCGGATCGCGCAGGTCGGAGTCGAGGAGTTCGAGGAGCCGCGCATCGGCCGGATCGGCGGCCGCCCGCACGTAGAGGGTCGGCAGCGTGTCGACCCCTTCGCGCAGGTCGGTGCCCGGTTGCTTGCCGGAGACGCCGCTGACCCCGGCGATGTCGAGGAGGTCGTCGGCGAGCTGAAAGGCCACACCGAGCCGTTCACCATAGGTGCGCAGGATCTCGACGGTCGCGTCGTCGCACCCGGAGAACATGGCGCCGTAGCGGGCCGCCGTCGCGATGAGCACGCCGGTCTTGTCGGCGAGGACACCGAGGTAGTAGTCGATCGGGTCGACCCCCTCCGGTCGCGGACGCGCGTCACGGATCTGCCCGGCGCACAGCCGCACGAAGGTGTCGGCCTGGATCTTGACCGCCTCCGGTCCGAGATCGGCGACGATCGAGCTGGCCGTGCCGAAGAGCAGGTCGCCGACGAGGATCGCCGTCGAGTTGTCGTATTGCGCGTTGGCGCTCGGCACCCCGCGGCGCAGCCCGGCCTCGTCCATGACGTCGTCGTGATAGAGCGAGGCCAGGTGGGTGAGTTCGACCGCGGCCGCCGCGGCGACGACGCGGTCGTCGACTCCCCTGCCGACGTGCGCCGCCAGCACCGTGAGCATCGGTCGGAAGCGCTTGCCGCCGGCCGCGAAGAGATGACCTGCGGCCTCGGCGACGAACGGATCGTCGTGATCGATCGCGCTCCTGATGACATCCTCGACGCGCGCCACCTCGGTGAGGAGCGCACGGCTGAGTTCGGGCGACGCCCCGGGCAGCTGAGTCGCGCCGCCCGAGGTCATCGCAGGAACAGCGCCGAGTCGGCGGCGAACGACAGCAGCGGCGAGGGGAACACCCCGAGCAGCACGGTGACGACGACGCCGAGGGCGATCGCGGCGCTGGTCGCCACGGACGGCGACAGCACGACCACGGAGTCGTCGGTGCGCTCGGAGAAGAACATGAGCACGACGATCCGGAAGTAGACGTAGGCGGTGATCGCGCTGCACAGCACGCCGATGACGGCCAGCACGGCCCCCGCCAGACCGGCGTGACCGATCGCTGCCGCGAAGACCGCGAACTTGGCGGTGAAGCCGGAGGTCAGCGGGATCCCCGCGAACGCCATGAGCAGCAAGGCCATCGCGCCCGCGACGAGCGGCGACTGCCGACCGATGCCGGCCCACTGCCCGAGGTGGGTCGCCTCGGAACCACCCGCGCGCACGAGCATCACGAGGCCGAAGGCGGCGATCGACGCGAAGCCGTAGGCCGCGACATAGAACGTCACCGACGACACGCCGCTGACGTCGAAGGCCATGAGTCCGACGAGCACGAAGCCGGCGTGCGCGATCGAGGAGTAGGCGAGCAGCCGCTTGATGTCGTTCTGCCGCACCGAGAGCACCGATCCGACGACCATCGTCAAGGCGGCGACGACCCAGACGGCCGCCTGCCAGTCCCACCGCGCGCCGCCGAAGGCCACGTAGACGACGCGCAGCAGCGCGCCGAAGGCAGCGGCCTTCGTGCAGGCGGCCATGAAGCCGGTGACGGGGGTCGGCGCGCCCTGGTAGACGTCGGGCGTCCACGAGTGGAACGGGACGGCTCCGACCTTGAAGAGCAGCCCCACGAGCACCATGAACACGCCGGGCACGAGCAGGCCCTCGCGGCCCGCCACGACCGGCAGCGAGGCCGCGATCGTGCCGAGGTTCAGCGAGCCCGAGTAGCCGTAGAGCAGCGAGGCCCCGAAGAGGAAGAACGCCGACGAGAACGATCCGAGCAGGAAGTACTTCAGCGCCGCCTCCTGCGAGAGCAGCCGGCGTCGGCGGGCGAGCGCGGTGAGCACGTACAGCGGCATCGACAGCACCTCGAGCGCGACGAACATCGTCAGCAGGTCGCCGCTGGAGGGGAAGAGCATCATCCCGCCGATGGAGAACAACGTCAGGGGGAAGATCTCGGTCGTCGTGCCGAGACGTTCGGCGACGGCCTCCTGCTCCGTGCCGGGGATCGACGCCCCCGACGGCGTGAACGAGTCCGCGATGCGGCCCCGGAAGCGCTCGGCCATGATGACCAGCGAGATCGCCCCCATGAGCACGATGAGGATCTGGATGACGATCGACGGCCCGTCGACGACGACCGTGCCGGACAGGGTCTGCCCGTGCATGTCGTTGCCCTTGACGAGCAGCAGCACCAGGGCCGCGGCGAGGCTGATCATGCTGATCGCGAACTCGATGCCGTGCCGGGACCGACGCGGCGCGAAGGCCTCGACGACGATGCACACCAACGCCCCGGCGAAGACGCACGCCATGGGCGCGACGGCGAGGTAGTTGATCTCCGACGGCGTGAAGACGGTTGTGACGGGAAGGGCGGGGATCACTTGGCACTCCCGGTGACGGCGCCCACCGCGGGCGCGGGGTCGGTGACGCCCACGTGGGTGAGCGTCTGGGTGACGGCCGGGTCGATGACGTCGAGAGCGACCTTGGGATAGAAGCCGAGCAGCAGGAAGAGCGCGATGAGCGGCGCGATGACCCACCGCTCACGACCGTTGAGGTCGGCGATCGCCGCCAGCCGCGACGGCCGGTCCTCGGCGGGCGCCGCGCCGACCGCGCCCTCCCGCACGTAGGCCATCCGCTCCTGCGCGCCGTGCTCGAGCGGCGCGCCTCCCGCCCCGACGAGCTTGGGGGCGCCCTCGACGACCACGACCTCCGCCCCCGGGGGTGGCCCGGTGAAGACCCGCTGGTAGAGGAGCAGCATGTAGAGCGCCGCCAGGATGATGCCGGTCGACGAGATCACCGCGGCGACGGGGTAACGCTGGAACGTGCCCATCATGACGAGGAACTCGGAGACGAACGACCCGAGACCCGGCAGCGCGAGACCGGACATGCACGTCACGAGGAAGGTGCCGGCGAGCACCGGGGTGACTCGCTGCCAGCCGCCGTAGTCACGCACGAGCGGGCTGCCGCCCCGCTGGATGAGCATGCCTGCGAGCAGGAAGAGCGCCGCGGTCGAGAAGCCGTGGTTGAGCATGTAGAGCACGGAGCCCGACGTCGCGACGTGCGTGAAGGCGAAGATGCCCAGCACCATGAAGCCGAAGTGGCTGATCGAGGTCCACGCCACGAGCCGCATGATGTCGGGCTCGCCGATCGCGCACAGCGCGCCGTAGACGATCGAGATGAGCGCCAGCACGAGCACCAGTGGCGTCGCCCACTGGCTCGCCTCGGGGAAGAGCTGCAGGCAGAAGCGGATCATGCCGTAGGTGCCGACCTTGTCGAGCACACCGACGAGAAGCACGGCGGTCGCCGGCCGCGACTGCTGGGCCGCGTCGGGCAGCCACGTGTGCACCGGCCACATCGGCGCCTTGACGGCGAACGCGATGAAGAACCCCGCGAAGAGCCAGTTCTGCACGCCACCGGGGATGTTCACCCCGGTCAGGCTGTCCATGAGGAAGCCGGTGCTCCCGCCGGGCCCCTGGAAGTAGAGCGCGATGACGGCGACGAGCATGATGAGGCCGCCGGCCAGCGAGAAGAGCAGGAACTTCATCGCCGCAGCGTGTCGGCGCACCCCGCCGTAGGAGCCGATGAGGAAGTACACCGGCACGAGCATGGCCTCGAAGAAGACGTAGAAGAGGAAGACGTCGGTGGCCGCGAAGACCCCGATCATGAACGTCTCGAGCAGCAGCATCCACGCGAAGTAGGTGTTCTGCCGCTTGCCGCCCTCGGGGATGTCGTTCCAGGCCGCGAGCAGGCAGATCGGCACGAGGATCGTCGACATGACGATCATCGTCAGCGCCATGCCGTCGACCCCGAGCGCGTAGCTGACGCCGAACTGCGGGATCCAGTCGTGTCGCTCCGCGAACTGGAACTGCGCGGTCGAGCCCGTGTCGAACTGCACGGCCAGCACGAGCGACACCGCCAGCGTCAGGAGCGACACCGCGAGCGCGACGGTCCGTCCCAGCGCCGAGGAGCCGAGGAGGAGCAGCACCACCGAGCCGACGAGCGGGATGAGCCCGAGCACCGTCAGCCAGGGGAAGGCCGCCATCGAGGACAACTGGGACATCACTGCACCACCCACAGGGCACCGAGGACGAGGACGACGCCCAGGAGCATCGTCAGGGCATAGGAGCGGACGAAGCCGTTCTGCACCTGGCGGAGCAGGCCGGACATGGCGTTGACGGCACCCGCGACGCCGCGCACCGAGCCGTCGACCCCGTGGTCGTCCGTGTACTGCAGGGTCGAGACGAGCGCCCGGCCCGGCACGACGAGGCCCCCGTGGTTGACGTCGTCCTGGAAGAAGTCCCGCGCCGCGATGGTGCGGATGAGGGATTCCTCCGGCACGGGTGCCACGTCGGCCCTCCAGTAGCGCGCCCAGGCCACCGCGACGCCCAGGACCATGAGCACGAGCGTGCCGCCCATGATCGCCGCGAGCGGCAGCACGGGCTCGTGGTGCTCGACGTGACCGCCGGTCGCGGGCGCGATCCAGTCGGTGAAGCCGCCGAAGTTGAGAGCCGCACCGAGACCCACGGAGCCGACCGCGAGGATGACCATGGGGATCGTCATCGAGGGCGGGGCCTCGTGCGGGTGGTCGCCGGGCAGCCAGCGCTTCTTGCCGTGGAACGTCATGAAGAAGAGCCGCGACATGTAGAAGGCGGTCAGGCCCGCGACGAGCATCGTCACGGTGCCGAAGACCCAGGGCCGCCAGCCTTCGCCGACGAAGGCGGACTCGATGATCTTGTCCTTCGACCAGAAGCCCGACAACAGCGGGAATCCGATGATCGAGAGCCATCCGCAGAGGAAGGTCGCCCACGTGATCTTCATGGCTCCCGACAGGTTGCCGAAGGTGCGCATGTTGACCCGGTCGTTCATGCCGTGCATGACGGCTCCGGCCCCGAGGAACATGCCGGCCTTGAAGAAGCCGTGCGTCAGCAGGTGGAAGATCGCGAAGGCGTAGCCGATGGGCCCGAGACCGGCGGCCAGCATCATGTAGCCGATCTGGCTCATCGTCGAGGCCGCGAGCGCCTTCTTGATGTCGTCCTTGGCGCAGCCGATGATCGCGCCCATCGTCAAGGTGATGGCGCCGACGACGACGACCGCGAGCTGAGCGTTCGGGGCCAGGTCGAAGATCGGGTGGCTGCGCACGACGAGGTAGACGCCCGCGGTGACCATGGTCGCCGCGTGGATGAGCGCCGACACCGGCGTCGGGCCGGCCATGGCGTCACCCAGCCAGCTCTGCAGCGGGAACTGGGCGGACTTGCCGCAGGCCGCGAGCAGCAGCAGCAGGCCGATGATCGTCAGCGAGCCCGGCGACGCCTTGGCGGCGTTCTCGGCGACACCGGTGAACGTGAACGTGCCGAAGGTCGCGAACATCGACATGATCGCCAGCCCGAGACCGAAGTCGCCGACGCGGTTGGCGATGAATGCCTTGTTGGCGGCCGAGGCGTAGGGCGGGTTCCAGTTCCAGAAGCCGATGAGCAGGTAGGACGCGAGGCCCACGCCCTCCCACCCGACATACAGCATGAGGTAGTTGTCGGCGAGCACGAGCGTGAGCATGGCCGCGACGAAGAGGTTGAGGAACGCGAAGAACCGCCGCGGCTCGGGGTCGTGCTTCATGTAGCCCATCGAGTACACGTGGATGAGCGAACCGACGAACGTGATGAGCAGCACGAAGCTGATCGACAGCTGGTCGACGAAGATGCCCGCGTCGAGCTGCAGCGGACCGGTCGGGATCCACGAGTAGAGGGTGAGCTGCTGGGCCCGCTCCGCCGTGGGCCGGCCGATCATGTCGAAGAAGACCGCCGCGCCGATGCCGAAGCTCGCCCACGACAGGCCCGTGGCCAGGCCGGGGCCGAAGGAGTTCGTCCGGCGCCCGCCGACGAGCAGGAGCAGCGCCCCCAGCAGCGGGAACGCGATGAGCAGCCAGGACAGCGAGGCGACGCCGTCGGCCGGCACGGCGACCGGGGCCGCCTCGCCGAGCACACGGATCGTCGGGGCGATCGAGGTGAGGAGTTGCACGCGCCTGGCTCCTTACAGCTTCAGGAGGTTGGCCGCGTCGATCGAGGCCGACCGACGGGCACGGAAGATCGCCATGATGATGGCCAGGCCGACGACGACCTCGGAGGCCGCGACGACCATGACGAAGAGCGCGGCGGCCTGGCCCTCGAGGTGACCGTTCATGCGTGCGAACGTCACGAAGACGAGGCTGACCGCGTTGAGCATGAGCTCGACGCCCATGAAGACGATGATGGCGTTGCGCCGCACGAGCACGGTCGCCGCGCCGATCGCGAAGAGGATCGCCGCGAGGTAGAGGTAGTTCGTCACGTTCATCGCTGCGAACCCTCCTCGAGCTCACGGTTGATGTCGGCGTCCGCCGCGGCGTACTCGTCCGGCGTGCGCAGCTGCTGACGGGCGGCCAGCACCCGCGAGATCGAGAGCTCGCTCGGCGTGCCGTCGGGCAGCAGCGCGGGAGTGTCGACCGCGTTGTGTCGCGCGTAGACACCCGGCGCCGGCAGGCCGGCGACGAACCGGTTGTCGCGCACCCGCCGCTCGCTCCACTGCCGCTGCGTCGGCTTGGGCAGCAGCCGTTCGCGGTGCCCCAGCACCATCGCTGCGAGGGCGGCCGTGACGAGCAGGATCGCCGTCATCTGGAAGGCCCACAGGTAGCGACCGTAGATGAGGTAGGCCAGCCCGGTGATGTTGCCCTGGGCGTTCATCTGCGACAGCGGCGGCACGGGGTCGAAGGTCGCTCCCGCGATCGCGGTTATGAGGAGGAACGCGAGCCCGAAACCCAGCACGAGGGAGGCGATGCGATGCCCCTTGAGGGTGTCGATGAGCGACTCCGAGGAGTCGACGCCGACCATCATGACGACGAAGAGGAAGAGCATCATCACGGCGCCGGTGTAGACGAAGATCTGGATGAGCCCGAGGAATTCGGCGCCCTGCGCGATGAAGACCAACCCGAGCAGCACCATCGTCAGAGCCATCGACAGCGCCGCGTAGACGGCCCGCTTGGAGAACACGAGGCCGAGACCCCCCAGCACCATCAGCGGTGCCACGACCCAGAAGAGGGCGGCCTCGCCGGACCCGATCATCGCGCTACCTCACTCTCGTGCTCGGCCGCTTCCTCGCGGTCATCGTCGGCGGCGCGCTCGCGCGCGGCCACGAAGTCGCGCTGCTCCCGGGTGGCCTTGGCGACTTTGCCCTGGTAGTAGTCGCGCTCCTCCAGGCCCTCGACCATGGGGTGCGGCGGCGCCACCATGCCCTCGCCCAGCGGGGCGAGCAGCTGGTGCTTCTCGAAGATGAGGTCCGCGCGGCTGTGGTCGGCGAGCTCGTAGAAGTTGGTCATCGTCAGCGCCCGGGTCGGACAGGCCTCGATGCACAACCCGCAGAAGATGCATCGCAGGTAGTTGATCTGGTAGACGCGCCCGTAGCGCTCCCCCGGGGAGAAGCGGCCGGTGCCGCCCTCGGCGAGCGGGGTGTCGTCGTTGTCGGCGCCTTCGACGAGGATCGCGTCCGCCGGGCAGGCCCACGCGCACAGCTCGCAGCCGACGCACTTCTCAAGGCCGTCGGGGTGCCTGTTGAGCTGGTGGCGACCGTGGAAGCGCGGCGCGGTCGGCCGCTTCTCCTCGGGATATTCCTCGGTCGGGACCTTGCGGAACATCGTCGCGAAGGACACGCCGAATCCCGCGACCGGAGCGAGCAGCTCGGCGAAGAAGCCGGGACGCTTCTCGCCGTCACCGCCCTCGGGGCGCTCGCCGGGTGTCGATCGTGTCTCAGCCACGACCGCCCTCCTTGTCCGTGCTCGTGGAAGTGGTGGACGTGGTGCTGGACGTGCTGCTGGTGGGACCGTCGGGGCCACCCGTGGCGCCGGCGCGCTGATCGCGCCGACCCGCTCGGGACCCCCCGGCGATGGCGCCTGCCGAGGCGATGAGACTGGGCTCGCGCAGGGTCTGGCCGGGCAACGGCGGCACGGGGTAGCCGCCAGCGAACGGGTCGATCTCGGCCGCGGGAGCCGGACGCGCGAGCAGCTGCTCGCGGCGGGCGTCCCACTTCCACGCGACGCTCAACGCGATGACGGCCACGACGATCACGACGACGATCGTCGCGAGCAGCGTGTTGGCGCCGAGGAAACCGATCTGGGCCGCGCGGATGAACGCCACCGCGATGACCCAGACGAGGGTCGCCGGGATGAGGAACTTCCAGCCGAATTCCATGAACTGGTCATACCGGGTGCGGGGCAGCGTGCCGCGCAGCCACACGAAGAAGAACATGAAGAGCCAGATCTTGATCGTGAACCACAGCAGGCCCCACCAGCCGTTCTGGAACATGCCGTCACCGATGAGGCCGATGCCGAACGGGGCGTGCCAGCCGCCGAGGAAGAGCGTCGTCGCCAGTCCCGCGACCGTGAACATGTTGACGTATTCGCCGAGGAAGAACATCGCGAACCGCATGCCCGGATATTCGGTGTGGTATCCACCGACAATCTCGCCCTCGCCCTCGGCGAGGTCGAACGGCAGGCGGTTGGTCTCGCCGACCATGCAGATGACGTAGACGACGAAGCTGAAGAACGCGGGGATGACGAACCACATGCCGCGCTGGGCCTCGACGATCGTCGAGGTCGACATCGACCCCGCATAGAGGAACACCGCCAGCAGCGACAGCCCCATCGCGATCTCGTAGGAGATGACCTGCGCTGTCGAGCGCAGCCCGCCGAGCAGCGGGTAGGTCGAGCCCGACGACCACCCGGCGAGCACGAAGCCGTAGGCGCCGACGCCTGCCGCGGCGAGCACGAGCAGCACCGCCACCGGGGTGTCCGTGATCTGCAGCGGCGTCTCGTGGCCGAACATGCTCACGGTGCCGCCGAGCGGGATGATCGCGAACCCGATGAACGCGACGGCACCGGCGATGATCGGCGCCAGCAGGTAGGTGAACTTGTCGGCGTTCTGCGGGATGAACGTCTCTTTCCACATGAGCTTGAAGCCGTCGGCGAGCGTCTGCCCGATGCCCCACGGCCCGAACCGGTTCGGCCCCGGGCGCTGCTGCATCCGCCCGATGACGCGGCGCTCGAACCAGATGACGACGACGACCTGCAGCATGAGGTAGACGAAGACGAGCAGTGCCTTGATGAGCGAGAGCCACCAGGGGGTGTCCGAGAAGTCCGCTACGGGCCGCTCGGACGCCGCCAGGGCCGTGATCGCGTCGGCCGGCACGAACGCCGCCAACGAGGTCGCGACGGTCATGCGACACCACCCTTCCTGATCGAGACGATGTCTCCCGCCTGGGCGTCGAGCGTGGCGCGCACGCGCGACCCGGCGGAATTGCTCGGGAGCCACACCACGTGGTCGACCATCGGGGTCACCAACGCCGGCAGCGTGATGGAGCCGTGCTCGGTCGAGACCGTCACGGCCGCGCCGTCGGCGACGCCGAGCTCATCGGCCGTGCGCGGCGACAGCCGCGCCTGAGCCACCGGGGCGGTGCCGGCCAGGAACGGGTCGCCGTCCTGCATCCGCCCCGCGTCGAGCAGGTGGTGCCACGTCGCGAGCACGGCCTCACCGGGGCCGGGAGACGGCCGGGCCGTCGCGGCCGAGGCCAGGCGCCGCGGGCGCGGGCCCGTCCACGGGCCGAGATCCTGCATGTCCTCACGGATCAGCTCGAGCGAGCGAGCGCCGAGGTAGTCGCCGAGCTCGGCGGCGATCATGTCGAGCACCCGCGCGTCCGACACGAGATCGGTCGTCAGGGCCTGGCCGAACTCGCCGACCCGCCCCTCCCAATCGACGAAGCTGCCGCCCTTCTCCGCGACCGCGGCCACGGGGAAGACGACGTCGGCGGCGTCGGTCACGAGGCTCGAGCGCAGCTCGAGACTGACGACGAAGGCCCGCTCGACCGCCCGGTGGGCCACGGCCTGCGCCGGCAGGTCGGACAGCTCGACACCGCCGATGACCAGGCCGGCGAGGGAGCCGTCGGCGGCGGCCGCGAGGATCGCGGACGTGTCACGACCGGGCTGCGTCGGCAGCGCCTTGGCCTCCCAGGCCTGCGCCACCTCCTCGCGCGCGATGGCGTCGACGAGCGGCCGACCGCCGGGCAGAAGCCCGGGCAGCGCGCCCGCCTCGACGGCGCCGCGTTCGCCGGCGCGACGCGGAATCCACGCGAGCGAGGCACCGCTGCTCTGGGCGAGCCGGGCCGCGGCCGACAACGCGCCCGGCACGGTCGCCAGCCGCTCCCCGACGAGGATCACGGCCCCCGGCTGCGTCAGCGCCTGCGCCGGGATCGAGAGCTCCCCGTCGGTCGCCGCCAGCGCGTCGAGCACGACGGCCTCCGTGCCGGGAGCGGCCTGGATGAGGCTGCCCGACACCTTGGTCAGCCCGCGCGTGGCGAAGGGCGCGATCGCGAACACGGCGGTCTTGTGCTTGCGGGACGCCTTGCGCAGCCGCAGGAAGACCATCGGCGATTCTTCTTCGGGCTCTAGCCCGACGAGCAACACGGCGGGGGCGCGTTCGATGTCGGCGTACGTCACGCCGCCGTGGTCGGGACCGGTCGCGGCGACGTAGCCCGCGAGGAAGTCGGCCTCCTCGGCGGTGCCGACGCGGGCCCGGAAGTCGATGTCGTTGGTACCCAGCACGACGCGGGCGAACTTCGAGTAGACGTAGGCGTCCTCGGCGGTCACGCGACCGCCGGGCAGCACCCCTACCCCGCCGGCCGAGCGCGCGCGGGCGAGGCCCTCGGCCGCGGCGGCGATCGCCTCCGGCCATGACGCCACCTGCAGCGTGCCGTGCTCGTCACGCACGAGCGGATGGGTGAGCCGGTTGGCGGCGACCGCATACTGGAACGCCCAGCGGCCCTTGTCGCAGTTCCACTCCTCGTTGACCGCCGGGTTGTTGGCGGCCATGCGCCGCAGCACCGTGCCGCGCCGGTGGTCGGTGCGCTGGCTGCAGCCGCTGGCGCAGTGCTCGCACGTGCTCGGCGTCGACACGAGGTCGAACGGGCGGGACCGGAAGCGATACATCGCCCCGGTCAGCGCGCCGACCGGGCAGATCTGCACCGTGTTGCCGGAGAAATAGGAGTCGAAGGGGTCGTCCTGGAAGACGCCGATCTGCTGCTGCGCACCGCGCTCGACGAGGGCGATGAACGGGTCGCCCGCGATCTGGTCGGAAAAGCGGGTGCACCGCTGGCACAGCACGCAGCGCTCGCGGTCGAGCAGCACCTGGGTCGAGACGTGCACCGGCTTGGGGAAGGTGCGCTTGACATCGTCGAAGCGGCTCGTGGCCCGCCCGTGCGACAGCGCCTGGTTCTGCAGCGGGCACTCGCCGCCCTTGTCGCAGACCGGGCAGTCGAGCGGATGGTTGATGAGCAGGAACTCCATGACGCCCTGCTGGGCTTTGTCGGCGACCGGCGAGGTGTGCTGGGTCTTGACGGCCATGCCGGGGCTGACCGTCATCGTGCACGAGGCCTGCGGCTTGGGCATCGGGCGCAGCTCGCCGTCGGGGCCGGGGGTGGCCACGTCGACGAGGCACTGCCGGCAAGCGCCGGCAGGCTCGAGCAGCGGGTGGTCGCAGAACCGCGGGATCTCGATGCCGATCTGCTCGGCCGCGCGGATGACCAGCGATCCCTTGGGCACCTGCACGGCGATGCCGTCGATGGTCAGCTCGACCAGTTCGACCGGCGGTGTCGCGGGCGGCAGTTGCGCGTCTCCCCCGGTGCTCGTGGCGTTGCCGCCCGAGGCCGGGCTGGTGGGGACGGTCATGAGGACACGCTCTCCTTCGCGAACAGGGTGGACCGCTCCGGCGGGAAGGACACGTCGACCGGGGTCGTCATCGCCAGCTCGAACTCCTCGCGGAAGTACTTGATGCCGGAGGAGACCGGGCTCGTCGCGCCGTCGCCGAGCGCGCAGAACGAGCGCCCGAGGATGTTGCTCGCGATGTCGTCGAGCTTCTCGATGTCACCGGGCAGACCCTGGCCGGCCTCGAGCCGGGTGAGGATCTGCTTGAGCCAGTAGGTGCCCTCCCGACAGGGGGTGCACTTGCCGCACGACTCGTGGGCATAGAAGTCGATCCAGCGCGAGACGGCCTTCACGACCGAGACGGTCTCGTCGAAGATCTGCAGGGCCCGGGTGCCGAGCATCGAACCGGCCTGGCCGACCGACTCGAAATCGAGCGGCACGTCGAGGTGCTCCGCCGTGAACAGCGGCGTCGAGCTGCCGCCGGGGGTCCAGAACTTCAGCTCGTGCCCGGCACGCACGCCGCCCGCCATGTCGAGCAGCTCGCGCAGGGTGATGCCGAGCGGCGCCTCGTACTGACCGGGGCGCGTCACGTGCCCCGAGAGGCTGAAGATGCCGAAGCCCTTGCTGCGCTCGGTGCCCATCTGGGCGAACCAGTCCGAGCCGTGGCCCATGATCGGGGGCACGGACGCGATCGACTCGACGTTGTTGACGACCGTCGGGCGCGCATAGAGGCCCGCGACGGCCGGGAACGGCGGCTTGAGCCGCGGCTGGCCGCGACGGCCTTCGAGGGAGTCCAGCAGCGCCGTCTCCTCGCCGCAGATGTAGGCGCCGGCGCCGGCGTGCACGGTGATGTCGAGGTCGAAGCCGCTGCCGAGGATGTCCTTGCCGAGGTAACCGGCGGCGTACGCCTCCTGGACGGCCTGCATGAGGCGCCGGTAGACGTGGACGACCTCGCCGCGCAGGTAGACGAACGCGTGGTGGCAGCCGATCGCGTAGGACGTGATGATCATGCCCTCGACGAGGAACTGCGGCGCCGCCATGAGCAGCGGGATGTCCTTGCACGTGCCCGGCTCCGACTCGTCGGCGTTGACGACGAGATAGCGCGGGCCACCGTCCGGCGGAGGCAGGAAGCCCCACTTCATGCCGGTCGGGAAGCCGGCGCCGCCGCGGCCGCGCAGCCCCGAGTCCTTGGCCTCCTGGACGAGGTCGGCGGCGGGTCGCCCCAGTGCCTCGCGCAACGCCTGATAGCCGCCGAAGCGCTCGTAGGTCGACAGGCGCCACGACTCCGGGGCGTCCCAGAACCTCGTGAGGATCGGGGTCAACTGCGTGGACATCAGCCACCCACCTTCGTGTCGCCGGGCTTCTCGTCGGGCGCATTCGCCGGGGTGTCCGTCGAGGTCTGCGGCTCACCGCTGCGGGGGTCGCCGCCGGTGCCACCGGACGACGGCGTCACCTCGGGCGCCGTGCCCTCGCTGCGCGAGACGTCACCGCCACCGGAGTCGGGCCCGTAATCCGGTGCGTACCAGCCGCGCTCGGCCGCCAGCCGCACACCCTCGAGAGACGCCCTCCCTGCCGAGACCCCCTCGTCGGCGCGCCCGTCGGAGAACCCCGCGAGCACCCGCGAGACCTCGCGGAACGTGCAGACCTTGTCCGCGCCGCGGGTCGGCCGCACGTCCTGGCCGGCGCGCAGCCCGTCGACGAGGTCGACCGCGGACTCCGGGGTCTGGTTGTCGAAGAACTCCCAGTTGGCCATGACGACCGGGGCGTAGTCGCACGCGGCGTTGCACTCGATGCGCTCGAGCGTGATCTTGCCGTCGGCCGTCGTCTCGTCGTGACCGACGCCGAGGTGCTCGCTGACCCGCTCGAAGATCGCGTCGCCGCCCATGACCGCGCACAGCGTGTTGGTGCAGACCCCGACCGTGTACTCCCCGTTGGGGAACCGCTTGTACTGCGTGTAGAACGTCGCGACCCCGCTCGCCTCGGCCGGCGTGATGCCCACGGTCTGCGCGCAGAACTCGATGCCGCGCGTCGAGACGTAGCCGTCGACGCTCTGCACGAGGTGCAGCAGCGGCAACAGGGCCGAGCGCTTCTGCGGGTAGCGCCGCACGATCTCCTGCGCGTCGACCGTCAGCCGCTCGAGCACGTCGTCGTCGTACGGCGGCAGTTCCGCCGCCGGGGACGTGCCGTAGTTGGGCAGGTTGCCGTGTCCGCTCACCGATCCACCCCTCCGAGCACCGGGTCGATCGACGCCACGGCGACGACGACATCGGCCACGTTGCTGCCCTCGACGAGGGCAGCGGACGTCTGCAGGTTGTTGAACGCCGGGTCACGGAAGTGCGCCCGGTAGGGCCGCGTGCCGCCGTCGGAGACGACGTGCGCGCCGAGCTCGCCCTTGGCCGACTCCACCGGCACGTAGGCCTGCCCCGCCGGCACCCGGAAACCCTCGGTGACCAGCTTGAAGTGGTGGATGAGGGCCTCCATCGAGGTGCCCATGATCTCGCGGATGTGTTCGAGGCTGTTGCCCTGGCCGTCGGCGCCGACCGACAGCTGGGCGGGCCAGGCGATCTTCTTGTCCGCCACCATGACCGGACCCGGCGTCGCCTCGAGGCGCTCGATGCACTGCTCGATGATGCGCAGGCTCTGCCACATCTCGTTGAGGCGCACCCGCAGCCGCCCGTAGGAGTCGGCCGTGTCCCAGGTGCAGACCTCGAAGTCGTAGGTCTCGTAGCCGCAGTAAGGGTTGGCCTTGCGCAGGTCGTAGGGCAGCCCCGCGGACCGCACCATCGGCCCGGTCACGCCGAGGGCCATACACCCCGTGAGGTCGAGGTAGCCCACGTTCTCCATGCGCCCCTTGACGATCGGGTTTTCCACGATGAGGGCTTCGAGCTCCCGGATGCCCTGGCGCAGCATCGGCAGCTCGGTGTCGAGGATGTCCTTCCACCCCACCGGCAGGTCGTTGGCGACCCCGCCGGGGCGGATGTAGGCGTTGTTCATGCGCAGGCCCGTGACCGCCTCGATGAAGCGGAACAGCCGCTCCCGCTCGCGGAAGGCGACGGTCATGATCGTCGTCGCGCCCATCTCCATGCCGCCGGTGCCCAGGCAGATGAGGTGGCTGGAGATGCGCGTCATCTCCATCATGAGCACGCGGATGATGCTCGCCCGCTCGGGGATCTGGTCCTCGATGCCGAGCAGCCGCTCGACGCCCAGACAGTAGGTCGTCTCCTGGAACATCGGCGTCAGGTAGTCCATGCGGGTGCAGAAGGTGACCCCCTGCGTCCACGTGCGGAACTCCATGTTCTTCTCGATGCCCGTGTGCAGGTAGCCGATGCCGACCCGGCACTCGGTGACGTATTCGCCGTCGAGCTCGAGGATGAGGCGCAGCACCCCGTGCGTCGACGGGTGCTGCGGGCCCATGTTGACGACGATGCGCTCGTCGCTGTGAGCGATGGCCTCGGCGGACAGCTCGTCCCAGTCGCCGCCGGAGGCGTTGACGACATAACCCTCTTCGTGGTCGCCCATGCCCGGGGTCGCGCGCACGTCCTCGTCGGGAGCGAAGCCCGTGGCCCCGCCGGCGCCGCTGCTGGTGTCGGTGCTCATCAGTTGTAGGCCCTCCGCTGGTCCGGCGGCGGCACGGTGGCGCCCTTGTACTCCACCGGGATGCCGCCGAGGGGATAGTCCTTGCGCTGCGGGTGACCCGGCCAGTCGTCCGGCATGAGGATCCGGGTCAGCGCCGGGTGCCCGTCGAAGACGATGCCGAACATGTCCCACGTCTCGCGCTCGTGCCACGTCACCGACGGGTAGGTGGCCACGATCGAGGGGATGTGCGGGTCGCTGTCGGGGCACGTCACCTCGACGCGCAGCCGGCGGCTGCCGTGGGTCACGGAGGTGAAGTGGTAGACGGCGTGCAGCTCGTGCCCGGTCTGCGCGGGGAAGTGCACGCCGGAGACGCCGACACACAACTCGAACCGCAGCTGGGGAGCATCGCGCAGCGTGCGAGCCACCGCGGGCAGGTGCTCGCGGACGACGAAGATCGTCATCTCGCCGCGGTCGATGACCGTGTGCTGCACCGCCTCGGAGATGTCGACCTCACCGCGCTCCGCGAGCGCCTTCTCGAGTTCGTCGGCGACGACGTCGAAGTAGCCGCCGTAGGGCCGACGCGACGGCGCCGGGAAGAGGATGGGGGTGACGAGGCCGCCGAAGCCGGTCGTGTCGCCGCCGTTGCGCGCCCCGAACATGCCCTTGCGCTCGCCGCGCTGCTCCGGCTCAGGAGTCGCGTCGGGCCCCGCGGGCAGGTTGCGCTCGTCGGGGGTGTTGCCGCTCTCCTGCCCCGCGGCCACCGGGTCCTTGCCCGTCTCCTCACTCACGGCCCTTCTCCTCACTCACGCCCGCGTGGTCGGGCGCGACCGCTCCGGACTCCGGGCCTCGTCCCTCGTGTCCGCCCCCGCGGGGAGATCCCGCCCATGATCCTCGCAGGGAGACGCCCAGCCCTGTCCTCGTCACGCCAGCAGTCCCTTCATCTGGTGGGTCGGCGTCGCCGACAGCGCGGCCTCCTCGACCTTGCGCGCGATCTCGGCGCGATTGCCCAGGTGAGGCTCCTTGATGATCTGCTGGTGCAGCGTGATGATCGCGTTGAGCAGCATCTGCGGGCGGGGCGGACAGCCGGGCAGATAGACGTCGACCGGCACGATGTGGTCGACGCCCTGGACGATCGCGTAGTTGTTGAACATCCCCCCGGAGCTCGCGCAGACACCCATCGAGAGCACCCACTTCGGCTCGGGCATCTGGTCGTAGACCTGACGGACGACCGGGGCCATCTTCTGGCTCACCCGGCCGGCGACGATCATGAGGTCGGCCTGTCGAGGCGTCGCCGCGAACCGCTCCATGCCGAAGCGAGCGATGTCGTAGTCGGGCGTGCCGACGGCCATCATCTCGATGGCGCAACAGGCCAGGCCGAAGGTCGCGGGCCACATCGACGTCTTGAGCAGGAAACCGGCTACCTCACTGACCTTGGCCGTCAGCACTCCCGAGGGGAGCTTCTCCTCGACTCCCATGGTCAGTCCCACTCCAATCCGCCGCGGCGCCACACGTAGGCGTCGGCAATGAAGAACGCGTTGACGAGGAAGAGGCTGACGCCGAGGAGCGTGGCCAGACCGAGCTGGTCGAACGCGACCGCGAACGGCAGCAGGAAGACCGCCTCGATGTCGAAGATGATGAAGAGCATCGCCACCGTCGTGTATTTCACCGGGAAGCGCCCGCCCGCCTCCGCCCGCGGCGACGGCTGGATGCCGCACTCGTAGGCCTGGAGCTTGACCGCGTTGTACTTGCGCGGGCCGATGACGCCGAGTCCGAGCACCGACAGGGCGGCGAATCCCACCCCGCAGGCGAAGAAGAAGAGGATCGGCAGGTAGGGGCTGGTCATCTCGACACGCTCCCCTTTCGCTTGAGTCCGATGGCTGCCACGGGCGACACCTCACAGGCCCGAGAAGGGCCCGCGGCGGCAACGCTGCGACCGCTGTCAGTCTGTCGTGACCGGCCCCGCCCCGTCAGCAACATCGCCAGGGTGTCGCCACCGGGTTGAGCCGAAGCTCTGATTCCGAGACATCCGGGACCCCGTCGATCGAGATCGATCGAGGTCACGGACCGTCCAGGTCACAGACTGTCAAGGTCACGTGCAGACGGCGCCCATACTAGTGACATCCGGCAGCGCTCAGGCCGACGGGGTCAACCGTGTCAAAGCCGCGATCGCCCGGTCGTCGATCCGGCGGCCCTGCGGTTCCACGAGGTTGGCCATCACCTTGAGCAGCAGGCGCATGAGGGCCGTGCGCGGCAGCCCGTACTTGACCGCCAGGCGCATGACCTCCGGCTTGCCGATGAGCCCCGCGAAATGCCGACCGAGCGTGTAATAGCCGCCCAGCGACCCCTTCATCGCCGTCTCGTAGGCCGAGAGCGCCCGCTCCCGTTCGGCGTCGCCACGGGCCCGGGCCTGCGCGATGCACTCGGCGGCGAGGCGCCCGGCCTGCAACGCGTAGTCGATGCCCTCCCCGTTGAAGGGGTTGACCATGCCGCCGGCGTCGCCGACGAGCAGCAGGCCGTCGGCATACAGGGGGGTGCGGTTGAAGCACATCGGCAGTGCGGCGCCGCGGATCGGGGCCGTCATCGTCTGCGGGGTGCAGGTCCACTCGGCCGGCAGGGTCGCGACCCAGCGGCGCATGACCTCGCGGTAGTCGACGGTGCCGAACGCCGGCGACGTGTCGAGCATGCCGAGCCCGACGTTGACGCCGCCGTCGCCGGTCGGGAACATCCAGCCGTAGCCGGGCAGCAGGATCTTCTTCGTCGCGGGGTCGGCGGGGTCGGCCTCGGGATCCGACGGCACCCACAGCTCGAGCCACGAGGCGATGTAGTCGTCGTGGGTGCGCGAGGGGCTCTCGAAGTAGGAGCGCACGGCCACGCCCATCGGGCGGTCCTCGCGCTTGGGCCGGCCACACGCCGTGGCCAGCCGCGACGAGACCCCGTCGGCCGCGACGACGACGGGGGCCAGGAAGACCCGGCGCTCGTCGGTGGCGCGCCCGTCGGGGCCCACGACCTTGGCCTGCACCCCGGCGACGCGCCCGGTGCGGTCGTCGCGCAGGGGGGCCGTGACGTTCATGCCCTGAAGGAGCCGGGCGCCGCGCGACTGCGCGTGCGCAGCCAGCGTGGCGTCGAGGTCGATGCGCCGCCGCACGAGCCCGTAGCTGGGGAAGCCGTCGGTCTGCGGCCAGTCGAGCGTCAGCGTGTGCCCGCCGCCCTCGATGCGCAGCCCCCGGTTGCGGGCCCAGCCGGTCGTGTCGACGCCGAGGCTGATGAGCTCCTTGACCGCGCGCGGGGTCAGCCCGTCGCCGCAGATCTTGTCGCGGGGAAACGTCGCCTTCTCCAAGAGGACGACGTCGAGCCCCTGTTGGGCCAGGTAGGCGGCGGTCGCCGACCCCCCCGGCCCCGCGCCCACCACGACGACATCGGCGCTCTGCGTCGCCAACGTTCCTGTGCTCACCCTCGCCGCCCCTCGACGCACCGCCCGGTGAGTCGCCCGCCGCCACCGCTGATGGGGCGCAGGGACGGTCGATCATCGCCGGTGCTTCCAACTCGATGTCCGGTTGGCACTGTACGCGGCTGCCCCGACAACATCCTGTGCCGGTCTCGCGGTGCGGCCCGCAGGAGGCGTGGCCGGCCGAGCGCCTCCGGTCGGCAGCGTCGGTCGGCAGCGTCGGTCGG